>JALOQS010000031.1 GCA_025459355.1 Pirellula sp. | reverse complement strand
AGCAACGGAATCAGTCCGATGAAGCTGGTCATCGCGGTCATCATCACTGGTGCCAAGCGTTCGAGACTTCCGCGAATGATCATTTCTTTGCCGAACGGCATGCCTTCTACTTCCATCAAATGATGGTAGTGCGAGATCATCATGATACCGTTGCGACTAACGATGCCAACCAGCGTAATGAAGCCGACCCAGTGCGCGAGCGATAAGTGGGTTGTTTGAATCCAAATCGCAGGCCATGTGTACCAAGCGTGCTCGGCTAGTTCGGCATAACTCGGACGGTTGACGATCAGCAAAGCAACGATCGCCCCGAATGCAGCAAGAGGTACGTTTGCGATGACTTGCAATGCTGATCGTTGCGAGCCGAGAGCCTTTACAAGCAACAGGTAAACGCCCACCATGCTTAGGCAGGCTAGTCCCCAAAGTCGCACGGTCGCTTCTTGTTGTGCTTCGAACTGGCCGCTGTAGTCGACGTAGTATTCGCCTGGTAGTGTCCGTAGTGATTCTTCGACGGGCACCAAAGCCGCCTTGATGTCGTTAACTACGCCCGCCAAGTCGCGTCCTTGCACGTTGCAGAAGATTGCAACGCGTCGCTGGACATTTTCTCGATTCAAGACATTGGGACCCGTTGTGTCTAAGACTTCGGCGACTTGCGATAGCGAAACTTTGGTTCCAGATGGAGTATCGAGAATGGTTTCTTCGATGACACTTGGATCTCGTCGAGCTGCTTCATCGAACCACACTACCAAGCCGAAGTATTTGTCTTCTTCAATAATCTGCGATACAACGCGCCCTTTGAAGGCGGTTTCCAAGAGTTCTGCGACATCGCCTGGAGCAAGACCATATCGGGCTGCTGCCTCGCGTTTGACTCGCATTTGGAGTTGCGAAATTTCAATCTGCGGTTCGATTTGCAAATCGACAATACCATCAATGGACTGCATCCTCGCCTGTATGTCGTATGCAGCAGTTCGCAATTCTCGCAAATCGGAACCAAAGACTTTCACGGCAATCTGGGCACGAATGCCTGACATCATGTGGTCTAGTCGATGCGAAATCGGCTGACCGATATTAACCGCTGCACCGGGTATGCTCGAAATGCGATCGCGAAGATCTGCAAAAATCACCTCTTGGGGACGACCGTGGTATTCAAAGCTCCAAAGGTGTGCGATCGGGATCGCCCGCAAGACTGTGTAGACCCATCCGGGTTTATCGACTTTGTGTTCTGCAAAACGAACTTCAAATTCGGTATTGTTGACTCCTTCCGCGTGTTCGTCCAACTCGGCACGCCCAGTCCTTCTTGCGACGGAAAGAACTTCGGGAACTTCCACGATGATGCTTTCGATCCGGCTGGCCAGTCGCTGGCTTTCTGACAACGATGTTCCTGGTTCGAGCCGTAAATTGATTGTAGCAGTACCTTCATTGAAAGGTGGAAGGAATTCGCCACCCATCCACGGTAATGTCGCGCAGCTCATTAGTACCAATATGGAGACGCTGGACAGGACAAGTTTTGGTCGTCTGAGCGTTCGACGAAGAATCGCTTCCGCAATACCTTTGAGCCATCTCATGATTAGAGGCTCGCGCCGATCGGCAAGAAACGGAGCTCTCGGCAAGAGGTAGCTCGCTAGTACCGGAGTAAAAGTTAGAGAGACTGCGAGAGAACAAAGCAGAGCAACAATGTATGCAATACCAAGCGGCGCAAACATGCGTCCTTCTAGCCCAGACATCATAAAGAGCGGAACAACCACCAAAACAACGATCAACGTCGCGTACACGATTGAGTTACGAATTTCGCTGGATGCGGAGAAGATCACATCCAGTGCGGCCTTCTGCTGGTCCATCGGCAGTTGCCTGTTTTCTCGAAGTCGTCGATAGATGTTTTCGATATCGACGATTGAATCGTCAACCAAGTCGCCGATTGCCACTGCGATCCCGCCAAGAGTCATCGTGTTAATCGTGATACCGAGCATGTAGAAGACAATGACCGTCAGCAAGATGGATAGCGGCATCGACGTTAAAGAACTGATGCTTGTCCGAAAATTTCCCATCAATAGAAACAGGATCACGACAACCCAGACGGCTCCATCGCGCACTGCCTCACTTACGTTTGAGACTGCAGCCTCGATAAAATGGCTTTGACGAAAGATTTGAGATTCGATCTGTACATCGTTAGGTAGTTCACGTTTTAGCGATTCGAGCACTCTTGAAATGCGATCGTCTAGTTTAAGCGTGTCCGCGTCAGGTTGCTTCTGCACAGTTAGCATGACAGCAGTCCCGCCACGAAGTTCACGATAGGGCTTTGGAAGCGGACTCAAGGGTTCATTCGGAGCTGGCTGTGCTACCACTTCGATTGATTTTGTTGACTCATAGTTCTCTGCATGTGCAACTGCATAGTTAACATCAGGGTCGAGTTTGACTGATGCAGATGCATCGCCTCGTTTTATCGGCCCTCCGAATCGAACGTCGGCAACATCGCGAATGCGAATTGGGACTAGTTCTCTCCAAACGATTGGAGTCGCAGCAATCTCGTCGAGTGTCAGCGATTGACCTTGAATGCGAAGAAGAGATTCCTTCTCGCCACGATCCATCACGCCACCCCCTGCAAGTACATTAGCTTTCGCTGCAGCTTCAGTTAACTGAGCAAGGGTGATGTTCCGCGCGGCCAATCGCGATGGCGATGTGACCACTTGATACTGCCGCAGAATTCCCCCCATGACCGACACTTGGGATACACCTTCGACGGCTAATAAGCGATTTCGGACGGTAAACTCGCCGAGGGTACGAAGCTCCATTGCTTTGGCGTCGGCTTCATCCGACGATTTGGGCTGAGCGTCACTTCTCAACGCAAGCAACATAATCTCGCCCATGATCGACGAGATGGGAGCGAGAACAGGATTGGTGTTTGGTGGAAGTTTCGATTGTGCAAGTTGCAGTTTCTCGGTGACGATTTGACGGTCAATAAAAATGTTTGTTCCCCAATCAAACTCGACCCATATAATCGATAACCCGATAGCAGATGACGAACGAACTCGCTTAACTCCAGTTGCACCGTTCAATAGCAATTCAATCTGGCGAGTAACCAGGACTTCAACTTCCTCTGGAGCGAGCCCCGGAGCTTCAGTCATGATCGTAACCGTTGGACGATTCAGGTCCGGAAACACATCGACTGGCATAGAACGGAGGAGTGACACTCCAACAACCATCGCAAGAAGTGATGCGATGGCGATAATCGCACGGTTATTGAGTGAGAATCGAATAATCCCGTCAAGCACGCTAGTTTACCTCAGTGATGCAAAGGCAGTTTGCAGATCGCGACCGCCTACGGACACGACTGCTTCGCCCGCCAAAACGCCACTAACTATCTCTATGAAATCGCCATCAGATCGCCCAGTTGTCACTCGGCGACGTTCGACGTGGTGATCGGGCTGCTGGACGAAAACAAACGCATGTAATCCATCGCGAAGGACTGCAGACGACGGTACGACAAGTCCTGTCTGTCCTATGCTAGTTTTGAGAAATACGGTCAACTGCATTCCCTCACGAAGGTTCTCAACGCGCTGCGTAAGCGACGGATTGATAGTGGTCCCTTGCTCACGCTGCGAGTTAGGAGTAAGCCAGACACGTTGAGT
The DNA here is from genome assembly GCA_025459355.1 of Pirellula sp. Classification (GTDB taxonomy): domain Bacteria; phylum Planctomycetota; class Planctomycetia; order Pirellulales; family Pirellulaceae; genus JBKCUI01. Next base: position 19,770 of record JALOQS010000031.1, on the reverse strand, counting down.
CCGAGTTGTTTCGCTCACAATGGGCCCGATGCGAGTCACACTCACTGGAAATACGACATTAGAATTCGATAGCACAACTGCTTGTCCGTGACTTAGCGTAGAAAGTCCGCTCAACTGATTTATCGGCACCAACGCTTCGACCCATACGTCTTGTAAGTTTTGAATTTCCACAAGTGCTTGGTTCGCAACAACGGTCTCACCTAACGTACCCACCCAAGAAGTAATTCGTCCATCGATAGCCGCACGAATTGGTAAGTAATCACGAATCTGCTTCTCGATAACGATCTCTTCGACTTCACCAGTCGAAAGGCCAAGTGATACTAGCTGCCGCTTTAGATTCTCAACCCGGTTTTCAAGTTGATCGGCTTTTGCAATCGTCTCAAGAAGTACACGGCGAGAGAAAGCATCGTTGCTAATGTTTTCCATTCGCCTCGAGCGATCACGTGTTAGTTTTGCATCGAGGCTGTTTCGGAGTAAATCCAACTGCAAAGTGTAGAATTCCGTCGATGCGATCTCCATCAAAAGATCACCTTCTTGAATCTCCTTACCAGGGTAAATCGAGTGAGAGCGAATCGTTCCTGCCAACTGAGAGGAAGCGACCGATCGACCACCGGGTGGTAATACGACAGTCGCGGCCAGTTCCATAGTCTGAGAAATTGGTTGCTGTGTAGCAACGAACGTTTTGATACCGAGTCGACTCCGATCGGCGGCACTTAATTTCAAAACACCTAAAAAGAAGAGGTTTGACAATTCGTGCCCACCTTTCACAACGACGCGATCGCCGGGATATATGTCGCCATCAACCACTTCAATTAGATCCAATGAACGATTATTGACCGAAGTGCTTTGGATGTTTTTGTCAACGATCGCTGGCGACTTGGAATCAGAAAACGAGATGCTCTGAATCATTCGCCTTTTGCCAACGATAATGTTTCGTTTTTTGTACTCCGCAGATGTGCGAGTAGAGGCTTCCTCCACGAATACATAAGATTGCAGACCATCGCTATAAATTGAACGACTTGGAACAGCGATACGTTCATTCGATCGGTTCGTATAGATGGTGGCATTGCCGACCATGCCGGGAACGATTTCTGGATCTGATACCGTAACCCAAGCCCAGCTCACTTGAGTTTTGGCTTCCAATCCTGCATCGATTCGCTCGATCGAACCACGAATCTTCTTTGACGCGTCCAAGAACTCCAATTCAACGTTTTGTCCTATTTTGATGTCAAAGAGATCTTTCTCAAGAAGTTGCAGTCGCACCCATGTCCGATCGTTGTTGACGATTTCGAACAGGTGCTCAAATGCATCCACGAATTTTCCTTCGGACAGATCCGAGTGAACCACCTTGCCTGCGATCGGCGAGCGGATCTGATGACGAAGCGGTTGGACATCGTTTTGCTCAAGTGACTTCACATCGACGCCGAGGGTTCGAGCGCGGATTCTCGCGATAGCTAGGCTGTTCTCGCTCTGCTTATAGGCGTTTTCGACATCCAACAATCTTTGCATCGGAACGGCACCAGCATTTGCAGACGGCTTCGTGAGCTCAAGAAGTTGCTTGTTGAGGGCAAGTTCCGATTTCGCTTGAATGAATTCAAGCTGGAGTGATTCTAGCTCACGACTTGAGAGTTCCGCGACAACTTGACCTTGCGCAACGACATCACCAGGCTGAACAAGCAACTTTGTTATTCGTCCTGCAATCTGCGCGGAACCAAAAGCTTTTGAATTCCATGGTGCGACCGTTTCGGCGAACACGAAAAGTCTCGAAGATACATCACCAACAGACACTTCATCGGTCTGAAGGCCAATCGCACTGCGCGCCTGACCTGACAGAGTAATATAACCACGGTCCGTATCGACCTGTACACCCTTCGTTGGTAGCGGTTGATGGCCCTCGTGAGCGACGCTTAGGTTGCAACGTCCCAAAACCAAAAGAAAAGTTATTGCAACCGTCAGCCGAAGACACGCACGGAGACTACAACCAACTTTGTGCGCGGAAGCATCCGGCTGACGGTCGGACAATTTTAGACTCATTACTTCTTCACATAAGTCTCGGGTTCAGGAAGCGGATCAGTCGAAGCTTTTGCCGTTTTGACAAACTCATCGACGCACGGAGGGCAGCAGAATTCATAAGATTTGCCGTCGACGACCCATGTGAATTTAGGATTCGCCTTCGTTTCGGTAATAGGACAAATCCGATCACCCTGTTTCGGGTTCATATCGTGAGCCGATTTGATACCTTTAAACTTGACCGATGCAGTTACATTACCATTGGCCTCAATATCCGCAGCTGTATACCGGCCTGCTGGAACAAGATATAGATCCTTTTCCGCTGCATCTGCCAGCTTGTCAGGCATTGCGGCACTTTCACCGTGCGACTCTTGCCCGGATTGGAAACCAAGTCGGAAGCGTTCGCCAGCGATCCGAATGTTTGGGATAGTGACATCGAGCTTTCGCCCGACTAAATCTGCCGGCAACTTTCCAACGAATAAAGAAGTTCTGTCTTTCGCATCACCTTCTTGAGGCAAAGGATCAAATGTAATGCTCTTGGAGTCTGTATCACCATCGGCTTTCACGAAGCCCTTTAAGCTTTGGCGCTCAATGTCTATGACGCGAGTCTCGTCCTTGCCGAGCGTGTAAAGTCGGATCGAGCCTTCGGTGTCAACTACAGCTTCAACGTGATAACTATCACGTCCCAATGAAACCATGATGCCACCATGAGCACCCGCCTTGTGACCATGTTCAGAGTCAGCCTCCACTTTTGCAGCAGTCGCAGAAGTACTAGAGTCATCACGTTCGCTGGACGCAACGACTCCCGAGTCTTTACGTGTGTTACTGGTGCTGGTTGACGTAGATGTCTGAGCACTCGGATTACAACCGGCCACCAAAATCAAAGTGCCAATCGCCAATGGAGCCAAAGCTCCAACGAGCCACTTGCTCGATATCAAAACAAACCATTCTCTAGTCCTCATTCTATATTCTCCTCATTACCTTTTTGTGCTACTTCTTGAGCGAGGCTTCGTACAAGTCGTCGAGTACGGCCAAAAACTTCTCAGGCGATGCCGTCATCTTCTTTACGCATGGTGGGCAGCAAACGTAGACGAATTGCCCTTCAATGATGCCGTTCTTCGATTTCTCAGAGATTTCATTGTCCGTCATGACCAGACATTTGCCCTGGGCCTTAGCCATGTTGCCACGAATCTTGTCGAGGTACTTCGCATCGGGTTTTGACTTTAAACAGTCTTCACAGCAAACGTAGAGGACTTCTTTGGTTTCTGGATCGGTCATCTTGACTGGCTTCGCGTGACCTGTGAGAGATTCGCCGCTCACGGGACAAATCGCCTGTACCGCGATGCGCAGTCGTTCGCGTCTTTGTTCCGCACTTTCTTTTTTGGGATCTTCTGCAAAGGAAAAGCCAACGATGGAAACGATCGCGACAAACAAAAGGGACTTTATGATTCGACTAAACATGCTAAATACTTCCTTCAAAGGTTAAGAAACAACAACTACAACTTCATCGAAGCCACCCAGCGGTTAACTTCATCAATATCCTTGGCTCCAATCATGGTCAGTTGACGATCTTCGTTTTTCCAACTCACAGCCAACTGGCCGGCAGACTCGACGATCTTGCAAGTTTTGCCGCTGCATTGAGTCTCAATCGATGGCGAGTCACCAAACCACACTGGCTGTTCGTCCTTGTGCTCGAAGACGATCACCGAACTTCCATCGGCCCGCTCGCAAATCGAAGCTGAGCATTTGCAGCAAGGCATATTGAGCACATGAGTCGAGGCACGGGCGAATCCCTCGGGCAAACTCGTAAAAGTAGCTGGCTCATAGCCGAGATATTCTGTCGCCGCTGCTAAGTCGACTTGCTTACCCTGATATTTTGCAACTAGTTCTGCGATGGCAGCCTTTGGCTCCGTGCTCGCCAAACGAATCACGTCTTGAAAATCGACCGCTAACTGAGAGTGTTCGTGTGAGCTATTTCCATGGTCAGATGACAGGTCCTTTCTAACGACGAAGAAAATCAATGCTATCGAAGCGGCCGTAGCGAGAATTGCGACACTCCAATTCCATGCATACGATTTCGGTACGACCGTGACGACATCATTAGCGTCAAGTCGATTTGAAATGCGATCCCAAACCGAATCAGTGTCTGCAGCAGCTTCGGATTCACGCATCAAGGCTCCCATAGCTTGGTACTGTGCAATCAACTCCCTACATGAAGCACACTCCTCGCAATGCCCATCAAAACGTTGGCGTTCTTCCGGAGCGAGTTCATCATCGAGGTAAGCCGACAATCTATCGTCAACCCAATCGCAATTCATAGTTATGCCTCCCAACCAAGTTGGAGCAGAGACGTCTTCAGATCTTTACGAGCTTTGTTCAATCTCGAACCAACTGTGCCTTCTGGTATTCCGAGCACGCTGGCAATCGCTTCATAACCCAGCCCTTCGATTTCCTTCATATGAAGAAGTGCTCTTTGCTCGCCGGAAATGCTCTCCATGGCAAGACGAAGTACTTCGGCGTCGTCGGTCTGGTTTTGATTTTCTGGAACGAGGTTGTTTTGCATCGACAGTGCGGCCTTATGAACGCGTTGCTCTTCGCGATTTGTCTTGCGCAAGTATTGTAGGCTTTGATTCACAGCCATTCGGTGTGCCCAAGTTTCAAGTGTCGATTCAAAACGAAACTGATTGAGTTTGCCAAACAACTGAATCACGAAGTCTTGCATCACGTCGTCAGCATCGCTGGCTCCAACGATTTTTCGAATGACTCGATAAATCCTCGCAGCCAACAGTTCGTAAATTCGCTTTTGATGGTCGCGGCTACCGTCGGCAGCTTGCTTTATCCATGATGCGAGATCCTCGTCAGGCGTAATGCTTTGATCGGTGTTCGCTGAGTTGGATGACTCTGATGAATGCATTCTTCACTCCATACTGCAAAAAAGTAAGACCTGCTCGAAGTTTCCAATCGACTTCGAGCAGGTTGACTTTGTGAAAAGCCGCTAGCGACTAACGGCGGCAGCAGGAACGATTTTCCAAGCAGCAGTATGCATTCTTCATGCAGCAAATCGGCTGGCTCTTGGACGACATAGAAGATTCATTTGCAACGCTCTCGCTTCCTTTTAATGAAAAGCCGAACGAAGCTAACGTAACGAGACCCAACAATGCAAATTTCGCAAACATAATTCACCTGTGATTCTGAAATGACTTGAGACCTAGCTACGACCCAATAGCGGGTTCGCAACTTTTCGAACAAACGCAGAACGAACGTTTGTTGCGATCTCAATTCTTCCAGACACAAGCAATCGATTGCCAAGAACGCCCACCAAATCGAATAGGCACTTCGTACTTACGCAAGTCAACAAGAGTCGAATCACGACCCGTAACTAGGCTTTCGGTAGGGGGAACCCAAAGCGGATGATCGATAACTTTCGCCAGCGGGTCTTTGGGAGGAGTTGCATTGACAGCTAGCTTAGCACACCGACACTGCTCCCCGTCGCAGATTTTCGCAGAGGGCTGCTTGCGGGAGTGGCTCCCGATTTCGCCTCTATTCGTTGAACCACGCGAACACTTTGGACACCTCTTGACTGGCTGGCTGTCCTCGCCCTGGGGTGCCCCACCGGAAGAAGAATGTGTCGACACATCGGATGCGGTGCCAGCAGTTTCGCTCAAAAACCGGCCGAGGCAGCAGCACGAAATACCCCCGAAAAGCTGGCTGGACACGACAGCGAACAGCAAAACGATTTTCAAGGTTAATGTGGACATCGTGGCACACAAGGAATGACTGGATTTTGAACCGACGCATTTTAGATGCCGCGTCCCCGTTCGTCCTTCACGCAATGGTAGAAATTCTACGGAATCAGCTTCAAAGTGTGTTGCTAGAGGCTGTTTTTGAGGAATTCAGAGACTTTCCAACGTGTTCTCCAGAAGACATCTTCCATCAAAAGATGAGCGAACTCCCCATTTCGACCAACGCTCAACAGTCCATCCACGCCCGTTGTCTGCTCCCAGCTTTTACGTTTGCTTTCATACTCAACCTTAAAAATCGGATAGGCTAGCGGGACGCGAACCACGCGGCTGCCGCATGCTCGTTTGCCGATTCCTGGAATCATTCGCTCTAGCGAATCAATACAGAGCTTCGTCAGCTCGCTATCATTCATGTTCCAGTGTGAATCTCCTACTTTGCAGCCTATATCGCAAGTAACTTGAGACTTGCCATTGGGAACGAGCCAAGGGAGTCCCATGCCTATATCGCTTAGACGAAAGAACGGGTAATCGCGCTCGGGAACCCAGGTCACCACATCGGTTAGGCCGGACGGTCCATTCAGTTTCAGATTTACGAATATCATTGCACGATATTCAAACTTTTCGAGACCAGCGAGTGCATTCGTTCCACGAACCAATTTGGGCAGCACATGAACGGGAGCAGTGGAAATCACTCCGGCCACGGGCAATGGTTTACCATTAACGATGATGCTCTGTACGCGTTCATTCTCCACATCGATTTGCTCAACATTGCAATTGAGCCTTACATTTTCTTCTACTTTCTCAGCGATCCGATGACACACGGACGAGATTCCACCTTGTGGGTAAACGTGCCATGAATTGGTGGACTCCACGATCGTGCTGGCATAGCCAATGCCGATGACTCGATTGGTCATCTTAGCTGCCGTGCGGAGCATCATCATACGGCCTAAGCCGGTCGAAAATTTTTGTCCAACAGCCGCCGCTACTTCATCACCATTGGCACCGGACCAAGCCTCTGTGAGTGGAATCGCAATCTCTTCTGATAAACGCGAACCGTACTGTGAAGAGTAGTATTCTCGTGCTGTTGAGGCAGTACTAGCGAACAATGACTTTGACTTTCCTATTAACGCGCTCGACAAGTATTTCGGTGAAGCGAGAAGCCCCAACGGATAGGCGTAGCAACGACCTCGTAAATGCACTGTTTCCCCATATCGTGCCATCGGTTGGCAATCTCGCGACATTCCAATAGCTGCCGCAAGACGATTGGTAAGAAAGTGTACGCCACAATCATAAGTAAAACCTTCTTCGTCACGTTCGCTTTTCATGAGTCCAGCGACTGCATCCGAGCTTTCGAAGAGAACGAATGGCACGCTATGATTCTTGAGGTGTAACGCGGCAGTTAACCCGGCGATACCACCGCCAAGGATTGCGATGGGCAGTTCATTTGTAGGCTTGATCATTCACTTTTCTCCTTCACGAATTCGCCATGTAAGATTGCCCCTAAGCCGATCAATGACAACGGCAAGTCGACCAGGGTAAATATCGTCAATGCAATCGGCGATTCCAACGAAAGTCGTTTCACGATCCAATTTGGACCTTTCCAATCTTGAATCCAATTGCGGAAGGAATAAGTCCAATTGACCGGACTAAGTGCCGTTCTGACGGAGACTGTCGCCAAGCCTGCTCGTTGGCAAAGCTCGCCAAGGTTCTGCCGGTTGAATAGGTAGAGGTGCCTTGGAAAGTGATAGCCTCCCCAATGCCGGTTTCCAAAGATCCGGAAATCGGGCGAATCAGTATTGTCAGTCACTATGATGAGGCGACCGCCTGGCTTCAGAAGCGTTGAGACGCACTGAAGCATCGCGAGGGGATCACTGACGTGCTCGATCGTCATAATCATGAAGATCAAGTCAAACGATTTCTGTTCGAACCCGACCTCTTCTACAGACCCTTGCTTGATCTGAATTCCTCGACGCTTCGCTCCTTCTGCAGCCCTCGGGTCGCTGTCGATGCCCTCGATGCTCCAAGTCGGCTTGCCAAACCGTTGCAAAAGTTCGAGATGAAATCCATCTCCACAACCGATGTCGAGTATTTTCGCGTGTTCAGGTAAACCTCGACACCAACGGAGCAGCCTCCTCGCTTCTAGTCGCTGGCGAACACGATAAACCAAGCCAAAATCCGACTCGTTGAATTGAAAGGCGTGGTAATTTGCCGGGTAAGAATGCTCGATTCCCTGCGCATCAGGCCGAGGATTAAGGTAAACCATTCGGCATCGACGACACTGGACGGCCATGAACTCTTCATCAGAAGTGCGGTATTCAAAATCTTCGCCGACAGCGATTGGCAGGCAATCGTCAGCTCTACAAACAGTGCACAAAACATGCTCAAAATGGATACGCAATTCAAGACCCTCTCGACCGGCAGTTAGACCACTACGTCAAATGGATGCTGCTCCAGTAATTTTCCTTCATTGAAAAAAAGAATTTTTTTGAAGGAATCAGACCGTGAAAGCATCAAAGTTTGACGACGTTGAAACCATCAATTCGCACTCTGTGCGTAACCACCTTCCACACAAATTGTTAAGGTTTTGGAATTCATGGCTACCCAACATTTAAAGAGAGTGTTCAAGGTGACTGGCATGAGCTGCGGACACTGCCAACGCGCTGTTGATGCCGCGATTAGGCAGCTAGAGGGCGTCCATGACGTGCAGGTCGACCTTGAAGCGGGCGAAGCGATCGTTTTTGGCAACGCTTCAGACCAGAAGATCGCAGAAGCTATAAATGAGTCGGGCTATAACGTTGTTCCTGCTGTACAGCCGAAGAAAGGCAAATCAAATGGGTGAAACTGTTAAGCCAGTAGAAATCGGTGTTGGAGGCATGACTTGCGCCGCTTGCGTGCGACGAGTGGAGAATGGACTTCGCAAGATTCCGGCCGTGGTGGATGCTTCGGTCAATCTGGCAACCGAACGAGCACACGTCCAATTCGGACATTCCCCAGACGAGAACGACATCCGAGCCGTTCATGCTGCCATCGAGAAACTCGGTTACGAGCCAAAGCCCATTGCGACTTCGAACATACCCGACAATCGTGATGTAGAAACCAGTCAGCTCTGGCGACTTTTCCTTGGTTCAGCCATGTTCACGCTACCGCTGCTGTTGATTGCAATGGTACCGATGCTGTCGTCCAGCGTGATGAACGTTATGATGACTTGGTTGACGATGGAGCAATGGAACTGGGTAATGCTCGCACTGGCGATCCCCGTTCAGTTTTGGTTTGGTGGTCGCTTCCTACGTTTGGGCGCAAAGAGTCTTTTCTCAAGTTCGCCCGATATGAATGCACTCATATTGCTTGGAACAATGGCTGCGTTCCTTTTCAGTGCGACTGTTACAGTTGTGCCGAATTGGATTCCCGCTGAGTCGAGGCACGTCTATTTCGAGGCTTCGGCGGTCGTGATTACGCTTGTACTACTCGGTAAGTTTCTCGAAACTAAGTCGCGCCACCAAGCTTCGGATGCGATGAAGCTCTTGCTGAATCTGGTTCCGAAAATGGCAACCGTTGTTCGCGATGGCGAAGTAATATCGATCCCAGTCGAAAAAGTTGTACTTAATGACATCTTGGAAGTTCGGCCCGGTTCTGCCATCGCTGTTGACGGTGTCGTCGTCAGCGGTTCGACATATATTGATGAGAGTATGGTGACCGGCGAAAGCGTACCGGTCGCTAAGGCAGCCGGTGATCAAGTTGTTGCTGGGACGATCAACGGAAATGGCAGTATTCAGTTCCGTGCGACGGCTATTGGGTCGGAAACAACACTAGCCAAGATAGTTGCATTTGTCGAGTCGGCTCAAGCAAGCAAGCCACGTATTCAAGGCATCGCGGATCGAGTGGTTGCGTACTTCGTCCCCGTCGTGCTAGCGATAGCAATCGCTACAGCGCTCGCCTGGTTGTTCATTGTCCCAGGCGGATCGATCGACAAGGCGCTAGTTCACGCGGTTGCGGTGTTGATCATCGCTTGTCCATGCGCCATGGGGCTGGCCGTTCCAACGAGCGTCATGGTCGGCACAGGCCGTGCGGCGTCAAAAGGAATCTTGTTTCGATCCACGGAAGCAATCGAATTACTAAGTTCTGTCAACTCAATCGCATTTGACAAGACGGGCACATTGACGGTCGGCAAGCCGAGGCTAACACAATTCCACGTCATGCCTTCGTTTGATAGGTCGACCTTGCTGGGACAAATCGCGATTGTCGAACAACGTTCGGAACATCCGCTCGCAGTCGCGATCGTTGAAGCGGCTAATGAATCGCAGCTTCGAACCTCGCTGGAAGTGGTTGACTTTCAAGCCGTCGCAGGTGCAGGCGTTGAAGCACGACTTTCTAACGGAGATCAAATTCTTATCGGCTCAGAAAGATTCATGCAGGGTCAAGGTATTGATACTGCTCGAATGCGGACACAGGTCGAGCTTGCGATTCAAGAAGGCAACGGTTTCTTCTTTGCAGCGATCAATCGATCACTTGCCGTGTTAATGGTCGTGTCCGATCCAATCAAGCCATCAACCCCCGCTGCCGTATCACAACTGATCGCGAGGGGTTTCCATGTTTCATTGATCTCTGGAGATAATGCGAAGACGGCCAAGGCCATAGCCTCTCGTTGCGGGATACCCTCCGATTCGGTCCATGCCGAAGTAAAACCGAATGACAAAGCAGCGGTAATTCAATCTCTCAAAGTGTCGAACAAGCGAGTGGCTTTCGTGGGCGATGGGCTTAACGATGCTCCCGCCTTGACCGTAGCCGATGTTGGAATCGCGATGGGTACTGGAACCGATCTGGCCATCGAAAGCGCTGATGTCATCGTCATGTCAGGCGACATTCAGAGTATCCCAAACGCGATTCGACTTTCACGAGCGGTGATGTCGAATATCAAACAGAATTTGGCGTGGGCTTTTGGTTACAACGCTCTACTCATCCCAGTCGCAACAGGTTTTTTGCAACCTTGGTTCGGATTGAGCTTATCCCCCATTGTTGCCGGACTGGCGATGAGCCTGTCAAGCTTTTTCGTCGTCTCAAATGCCTTGCGGCTTAGGTCGTGGAACTAAAACACCCAGAAGCAGAACCAAACTTCGAATGAATCGAATTCTTGAAGAAGCTGGCCAGCGCGCCACGTGGAGACCGGACACGCACTGTCTGGCACTCGATGGAGTGCGTGGACTGGCAATCTTGGCAGTTACTGTTTATCGAATCTGTAAAGAATTTGACCCTTCAGAACATCCTGCCTTAGCAATCGTACGACGGTTCGCGCCGATCGGCGAACGCGGCGTGGATCTATTCTTTGTACTATCGGGATTTCTGATCACCGGAATCTTATTACGCACAAAGAATGATCCAAGGTACTTCCGCAACTTCATTTCACGTCGCGCTCTTCGAATCTTTCCACTTTACTTTTTGAGCCTTGCTGTCGGTTTACTGATACTGCCACAATTTGTGTCGGCCAATGCACTTGATTTAGCAAAGCAGCATCAACTCTTTCTGTGGACGTACACATCGAATCTTCGGATGGCTTGGCTCAATGAATGGTGCTTCGGAGTATTCGACCACTTTTGGTCCTTAGCAGTAGAGGAGCATTTCTACCTTATTTGGCCTGCGATCGTTCTAATCCAATCGCGCAGGTCACTTGCTATTGTATGCATAATGATTGTCGTTGTGGTTGGTTTAGCAAGAACCACAGCCGCCCTGGATAGTCGTTTTGATGTTGCCGTAGCTGTTGCAACCTTCTTTCGAGCCGACGCGCTCGCGATAGGTTCGTTGCTTGCGATCGTACTCACGTCCGGAATATCGAAATTGTCGATCCGCCGAACGGCAGGCATCGCTTTAGCAGTGACGTTACCGGTGCTAATCGCTATTGCGATATCAGGGAAGCGATTTCTCGAAATACCAAATAGCCTGTGCCCAATTTTAGCCGCTTCGGCCATGGCAATCGTGCTGCTAAACCAACGCACATCATTAGCCGTTCGATGCCTTGAATCACTACCTCTAAGAATGCTAGGGAAGTACAGCTATGGGATGTATGTGTTCCAACTCCCGATTGTCTCGATTTTTTCGATGTCGGTATTGCGGTCTTATCTTCCGTCTAATCCGTTCGTTGCAAGCATCATCTACGGTCTCGGGACCTTTGGGCTAATATTTAGTGTTGCGTGCCTCTCCTTTCACCTATTCGAGTCGCATTTTCTGCGACTCAAAAAAGTTTTCTCATAAGACGCTCGCGCTAATCGATCGCATTATTTGTGATCGTGCTTAGCCACATCAGCACACTGCTTTTGGCAAGTCCGACATGACTTAGCGCAGGCGACCATGTGCTCGTCGTTAGGGAACTTTTCGCACGCAGTTGCACACTCATCGCAACACTTCGCACAGCACTCGAGCATGTGCTTGGCAAGCGGACTCTTGCGTGCGCAGAGTGTCGAGCACGCCTTGCAGCATTCCGAACAATCCACGCAGAGCTGAGCGGTCGCTTTATGCTCAGTTTTGCCGCTGGCTACCAATTCGAGGCAATGGTGGAAGCAGCTATCGCATTCGATTTGGCAAGCGCTACAAACCTCGGCACACTTTTTCATCATCGGATCTCCATGGTGGTCGGCAAAAGAAACAACAGGGACTACTACCGCAAGGGCAAATGCAGCAAACAAGGCTGAAACACGTGACATCATGAACCTCACTTTGAGAGAGACTGGAAACGGACTGAGCACTTCAGTACTAACTGGTTCGGTATGGCAGTCCCCGTGCCCAAACGGGTCACTTTTTAGGCAAAACTAAATAGATTCGCGACCTAGAAGAAATGGCAAGAATCCTGTGAAGAACATGTTCGACACTGGCATCTAAGCGTCTTTGAGCTGACCTAATGAATGCTTTTGCGAGCAGGCCAAACGGCTGGGTTCAGCTTGGCAGCCAAGCGACCAACGAGAAGACGATATGCCCGAAAATAGATCAAAAGTTCGGTGAAGATAATCGGTATGACTCGCATCTAAAATTGAAACAAGCAAACGATGCTTGGAGCGAATCAAGTTCCCAATCAGTTAAGAGGGTCAAGAAAATGAAGTCACTAGTAGCAATTGGATTGTTGGCATTTCTCGGCGTTGGCTTGGCATTCGGAGCCAGTTTCACCAAGTCACCTGTAACAAGTAACGGGGCAAAAGCATGCGAATGTTCCTCATGCTGTACGGAAGGCGGTTGCTGTTGCGAGACCGGAGTTTGCACCTGTGACGAGTGCAAATGCGATTGTTGTTCCGTGGGTTCCCAATCGTGTGCTTCCGGTTGCTGCTCGGACAAAGCATCATCGGCCGCTGCTTTAGTAAGTGCTGGCATGGACCAAGGCACTTGCCCTAAGTGCCCGCCAAAGTCGCCAAGCAAAGATCCAAGGAAGTAGGGCTAGTTATTCACTGACGTTTTGCAAGCAGAATAGGTCACACGGAAATCGGAAGCTATGCCCTTAGAAGAGCAGTTTGTTTTGCTGCTTTGTTTAGGTTTTGGTTGAGTTCGATCTCCGTGGAGGCTGGCTACGTCTGCAACACGCGGCGAGTTCCTGAAGTGAGGTTGGTAGGCTGCCCCACGCATCACGCGACCGCAATCTATACGGCGGCGACGTCGTACATCGCATCGCCGAGGCTAACAGATAAAACAACTTTGCTACATTCCTGCAAAAATGCAGCCGGGAATCCTTTGCATTCCTTGCCAACGCAGGTTTTGCCGGTTGCGCGGATCGGCGTATTGCCGCAAACGGCTCCAGCCACTTCGAATCCACACGCAGGCCACCATCACTAGCCGTCGAACTATATGTCGGAAGCATGGATTCGCATCCGACGTGACGTTATTGCCATAGAGTTGAACCAGAAGACATGAAGATGAGCGTGATTCGAAGTTTGTTCAAAATGACGTTTCTTTGTGCTCTGTCGTTAGGAAACGCAGGGTGTCGCATAACTTCTTGGCCCGAATACCGACCGCTTGGTAGCAGTAGCCCTAAGAGTGTTACATCTAGTGCCTCGATTGCTGATCGCGCGGCGATTGAACCGAGCGCACAGCCACAAGTCGGCTACCCCGCCCCGGCAGGTGACCCGACGCCAACCTCTCGAAAGTTGGCTTTATCGAACGCCAGTGAGGAGTGTAGCATTGGGTGCTGTCATTGATCTCAAAAATGATGAGAAGACGTTTCAACCTAGAGTTTGGGACCGAAGCAGGCTTTACCGACTTTGGTACAGACTTCTCAGAAAAGTCGGGACTGCGGACCGAAGCTTGTTGATGACTTGTGATATCAGCAGATTGGTGCCATTGGCGTCTGATGATGTCAGTTGGCGGCAGTTGCCTATTGAAGACGCAATCGCCTTAACGCAATGTAATTCTATTTTTGATTGGAACGCTTTCCACTCGCTTGATAGTGGACGCTTTCGCTGTTTCATCATCGAAGACGGGGAAGCGATTCTTGCTTACTTGTGGGTCGGTGTTGGCGATATTCCTCCCGAACATAACAGCAACGGACATCCGTGGACTGGATTGCCGCTGTACTTGTCGGAGGATACAGCCTATCTCTTCTCCGCATACGTCGCGTCGAACTGTCGAGGTAGGCGGTATTATCAAAAGCTTATCGGTAATGTCGCCACCTTTCTAAGCGATGCACGTATCACAAAGATCGTCTTGACTACTGATCTCCAGAACACAGTCGCCATTGCTGCAAATCTGCGAATGGGCTTCCAGCTAATCGGGGAAACCGGGTTCACATCAATCGTTGGAGTTCGGAACGTGTGGTACAACGTAGCTTCAAGCTTCCTGCCCAACCAGCTTGGAAGGTATGTGGGCGACAGATCTCACGCGAAACTAAAGTGATCAGGTTGTCGAGGGATTTTCTTCTCAAGTACAACGCGATGCCGTTGCTAACGGAAGACTCTGTACGTCCATCCGCCCGTCGCTGTTGTTTCCACGACCGAAGCTGCGGAAATGTCGCGCCTCGCTTTTCGCGAGTGTAAATCATTGCTCAAGCAGAGTCGACACGAAGCGCTTCATTGTGCACTATGTGCCGCCTGGGCGCGTATTCATCGATTCCCAAAAAAACGAGTGAAGTCTCACGCTTGATCTCTCATCTAACTTGTAAAGTCGGACCGAAAGGCGGTTCGATGCGAATTCCAGTCGGCAATGCAACTTAGCATGTAGCCGCAGACAGGTTCTTGAAAGGAACAGATGATGAGTATCGAGAGTTTAGCAAAGTTTTTGATGTCAGTGGCTGTTATCGCTGGATTAGCGATCGCTTACCCACAAACAGGCAACGCACAGATCAATGACAAAGTCGCTCGGAACAACGGTGCCCCATTTTTTGCGAACCAGCGTACATCTCGCAACATCCAGCATGCACGCGACTATTCTCGAGGACTGCAACAGTACACAACTCACGCCAGAGTTATTCAGCCGACGGTGACTCAAGCTGAATCACAGATGCTCGGTCAACAGTTGCAAGCGATTCAACGGGACATGGTCATCGTCCGCGAAGAGTATGCGTCCAATCCGAAGGTTGTAGAACAGGTCAAGAAGATTGAAACTCAGCTTGGCCAAGCTACAACCGTCCAGAAGTCGCTGCATACGGAATGCTGCAAAGCCTCACCAGACGGTAAGGCGTGTGCTGAGATGTGCGGCAAGATTCATGCTTCACTGGATGAAATTAAGAAAGAACATGATAAGCTTCTGAAAGAACTCGGCCACGAGGAAGCGGCCCATGATCACCATGCGGATCATGAACATCACAATCCTGTTCAAGAAGCAACCAAGAAGTAAGTGCCTTCTGTTGTTCAGGTGTTGTGACGTGTAGTCCAACGAGAGCATTTCGAGCTGGCAGTCCGTTCCTTCGGGTTGCCATGCTCTTTTTTCTTAACTGTCTGATCGCCATCTTGCGTCATTAGACTTTCTGCAACCGTCACTGGATCTCCAGTATGAGCCAGCTAAAGTGATCATTCGAGTAAATCGAATTATTTTGCGTTGACATGAAGGATTGACTAAGGACCGGCATCCAAGGGCTGGCGGATGTTGGAAAGCCTGCTTTTCATCGCTTGTGCTTTGTGAATGCCTTATGAAGCGAAAGCGGGGAGGAAACTCCCCATCCGCCTTTTTGCAACACGGTTTTTCCGTCAGTCCCTACTGTTGACTAAACGTTAAGCCACGAAGTGAGTCATCACCGCTGTCATCGATAATCGGGTCGAGACCTCCACTGAGTACATAACCGTCAAGTCGGGACTGAGATTGAGCGAATACGACTTGGGCCGCAATCAGCTGAAGGCTGCTGTCCAGGAACGCCCGTCTGGCGATCAGTACTTGCACGAAGCTCGTTTCCCCAGCCTTGTAAGCCAATTCGGCAAGCTCCAACGCTTCCTGAGCATAGGGCAGAATCTGCGACTGATACTTCTCGACAGCTGCTCGTGACACATCGTAGTCGCGAGATGCGGCTGCGATTCTGGCTTTTATCGAATTTTCAATCCGTTCAACTTCCTGAGATGCTCTCGCGTACTCTGCGCGGGCAGCTGCGATGTTTCCCTGATTTTTGTTGAAGACCGGAATCGGGGCACCGACTTGCACATTGATTAATCCAGAATTTGTACCGTTGTCGACCCCAGAAGCGATATTCACATCGAGGTTGGGGATCGCTTGAACATTTTGTCGTTGGACGTTGGCTTGAGCTTGCGCTAGTTTCGCACGAGCTACTTCATACTCGGGACTTTCGGCGATCGTTTCGGCTGCAAGTTCGGACCAGCTACGAGCCTCCGTAGATGTTGGCAGTTCCCCTGTTAGCTCTCCCGTTCCCAGTTCGGGACATCCGACGAATGCCGTTAGCTCACGCCATGCAGCAAAATAAGTCGCTTCTGCCTGCTCCAAAGCAAGCTGAGCTTCCGCCTGCTGCTGTTTTGCTTGAACTACCTCGAGCCGCGATCCTTCATTGGCGTTTTTGCGCTGCTCAGCAAGCTCTAGACCTTGATTTACTACCGCTTGAAACTCTCGGACAAGGTCTACTCGCTGCTGGGCCGCCAACGCATCATAAAACCGTATTCGAACGTCGGTCGCGACGCGGTACTTTTGAGCTTCAAGCTGAAACAACTGAGCTCTCAAGGCTTCATTCAGCACGCGACGATTTAGGTCACGTTTGTCCGCCGTGATAATGGTTTGCTGGATGAAGATAGTGTGTTGGTCTGTGCCCTCGTCGGCAATTTGCGTTCCGTTGTAGCCCATGACCGGATTAGCACGCAAAGCGACTTGAGTGCGGAAGCCAGCTGCTTTTTGCGTCGTTGCGACTAGCTCTGCAATCGTCGGATTGTTAGCTAAGGCAAGATTCTCCAAATCGCTGATGGAGTACGTTGCACGAGCAGCGTCCTCGTTCTGAAAGGAGGCCGGCTGAACTGGCGTCTCGGCGTGCTTGATCTCCGAACTGCGGGCGAGCGTTTGTTGCTCTGGATCTGTGGAGATGACGCCTCGACCCGAATTAGGAACCGGGCCTGCGAATTGAGCACTTGACGATCGTTCTCGCCGAGATGCACAGCCCAATACCACCGACAAGATAAGAAACGCTAACGTGATTGCTCTAAACATGGCATCCTTGCACCGAACCGGATAAAGATCGACTCAATTTGGCTACGATCTCGTCGTAGTAACGTCGCGGATGTGAATGCCTTATGAGAATTTCGGCTAGATGCCCATGCAGTGATAACGTTTCTTTGTTCAGAAGTTGAAGTGTAACCGATCGTTTACAACTCATCGTTGCAACCGATAAAGTTTGCCTGACCGAATTCGCTGACATGCGTCCATTTCAGACAAATCAGCGAGAACCTGAATTGCTGCCTTTTTGGTTTCAATTCCAAACAGCGATAAACAGAACTTTCGAGTGAGCGAATGTTGTATGACCCTCACAACATAACGAAAGACGTCCAGCACCTATGGGTGGAATGGTCAACTTCACGGAGCGATCACTGGGTAGGGTGGCATGCCAGGGTAATAGTGTCCTGGATGGCCTTCGGGCAGGTTGTCGGGATAGTGATAACCTGGTGGCAAGTGATAGGGATGATTTGGTGGGAGCCGCGGCCAGATGATGTTGGGGAGTGGTGGCGGCGCTTCGATAACAACAGGTTCGTCCGGTGGAGGCGGCCAAGGCCAATCCTCGGGCCACCATGGCGGACGTGGGCCAGGGTCTTCGCTTGAGGATCCTTCATCGTCGCCTCCATAACTCTCCGGTGGAATGTACGGAGGTTGTTCTGAAGGCGGATCGAAAGGTGGAATGAACGGATAAGGCAATCTAGGTAGTTTGGGTTTGAACTTATCTATCATTGCAAGTTACTCCTTTGCAAGGGACTGGGATGCCGAAACGCGACGCGCCTACTAGGACACAACGCACACTGGGGAATCGACTTGGTTTCAAGGAATGAACGAAGCTCTTCGTCGCTCGCGGTTGGTGGGCAAGCTTCGTAAGCACGGAACAAATCCCACTCCGAAATGGATTCGAGGCGGGCTTTTGTCTCTAACTGTGGCCAATATGCGAGTGCGGGACATTTTGCGAGGCAGCCATTCACTAGCTGGGTACAAGATCGCTGCATACAAACGCGATATGCGGCGTCTGGCTTGGAATTGAACGGCATCGGCTTGCCATCGATGATGTCGTATTGCCGCATCCAGCCCTTGTGCGACTTGCGAATGTTGATGCGAAGCTTGGGATACCGCTTACGCCAATTCCACACTAGCGTTTTCACTTCACGGAACTGTTGGATGTAGTCTTGATGTGTTCCATGCTGGCTGATTTCAAGTTGGCACTCTGTGTCAACGAGGACCTGCGGCAACTCAGGGAAGCGGTGCAGAAAGAATCCATTGGTGACCAGCATCAGTTCACTGTCGTACCAGTATTGTCGCGCGAGTTGAATGTGCTCCAAGATCGCAGGGTTGAGCAACGGCTCACCGCCGAGCAATGCGAATCGCGTCGGCTTAAGTCGTTGAGACCATTGCAAGTATTCGGACTCAGCGTTGGCGAGCGTTGGCAACTTGCCTACCAAGTGAAAATTGCTGTAGTGGCTGCACTGCTGGCAGGACAAATTGCAACCATGAGCAACGTGGTACTCAAGAGCGGGCAAGCTGAAGCGTTGCATCGTCGCCTTCCTTGATCTGAAGTTTAAATCGACGAGCATTTACGCCCAGACGGATGAGAAACCGAGTTAGTACTAAATGCGACGAAAACGTTTCATCCAAGCTCGTCAGTCTCTCGTCGTAAACAGTCAGTTCATCGGACCACGTTCCAGAAACGAGCAGCTTCGGATAAACAGCCAGAAGATTCGCTGCGAGATCTGGTCGAAAGATTGAGCCAATGTCGTAGCTCGCTGGCGGCTTGTCTTTCCACTCGTTTATCAGTTCGATCGATTGACGGTTGTCAGGAAAAGGCAACTCGGGTGGATTGCTTCGTTGCCAGCGACATCGATCCAGGTGCGGCTTGCTGGGGCCAATGAAATGGTAGACAAAGGACTGCATTACTGGATTGGTGGCCCACTCGGGCGTCTGCAACATACTGACGTTGAAGTCAGGCGGCAGAAACGTGATGGTCTCGGCGTGATCGTTCCACAATTGATTGATGATCAGCGACTCGTCGGTGGCTTGATCGTTTGCTCCAAAAGTGACGATCAAGTACTGAATGATTCGCTCGAACATGCGAGCAAACGTGTCAGTGTCATACAGATACAAACCACCGTTGGGATGCATCCAAGTCGGCGCGGGATTAAGTCGACAACGTTTGGCCCAAATCGCGTGCGCAGTCTTTTGCCATCCGCCGTTGTCGATTCGGTTCTGGGCGCATTGCCGTTCGGCGACCATTGCGAACTGGCCAGGTTGAGCCAACTCGAAAGGCGATGGACAGTCGCTGCGAATCACCATGTCGTTGTCGATCTGCAGGACATGCGACGGACCGAACCGCTTTGCAACATCACCACAGACGAACATCTTCTGCCAAAATGGATGGCATGGTTGCAGAGGACGT
>JALOQS010000200.1 GCA_025459355.1 Pirellula sp. | reverse complement strand
TTTGAGCCCGGGCTCGATTTGAACAGACTTTGGCGAGGTCCCGTCGCTCCAGTTCCTGATGCATTGGTTGAGTGGTTTCGAAATCAAGATGCCCAGCACCGATTTCAGCAAGTCATCAAGCCGTTGAGCTACGAACCGTAATCCCTTTAGGGCTGTTCGTTCACCCTTCAAGTTGACTCAAGTTTCCCATCTTTGACGGATGTAGCGATTCGAATCGAAATCTCAGAAGAATTGATAATGAGGCCCCTTGAAATTCTCTCCCAAACCCCCGAGAACATTACGAGCCCTTTCTTTTCTGAATGCAATGGGGAGTGAGTTGTTATGGGTCGCAGAACAGTTCGTAAATCTCAGCGAAATGCTAGCAGACTAGGTTTCGAATCGCTTGAAACACGCTCTATGATGGCAGCAGACTTGCTGCAAATTGATTCCAACAGTTATTCGCAAGAACACTTTCTTGTACAGTTTCGTCCGGAGACTCCAGCCAGTTCTTTGATTGGAACCTCGGTTGCCGGCGCGACGATCTCGCGTCAGGTGAGTTCGGACGGTTGGTTCAAGGTGTCGGTAGGTGCGGGAGCAAACTTTAATCTTGCTATGCAGTCGTTTCAGACACTGAGCAATGTCGCCTTGGTTTCACCTGATTTCCGGGTTTCGATTACGGCGACTCCGAATGATCCCCTCTACGTCAATCAGTGGGGTTTGGAAAATAGTTCTGATAGAGACATCGATGCCGCTCAAGCGTGGGGTTTCGGCACCACATCATCGGTTGTCGTAGCGGTTATCGATACCGGTATTGATTACAACCATCCTGATCTAGCGGCCAACATCTGGATGAACACCGATGAAGTGGCTGGCAATGGAATTGATGACGATGCCAACGGTTACATCGATGACATTCGAGGTTGGAATTTCATCAACGAGACCAACAATCCGATGGATGATAATGGACACGGCACCCACGTGGCGGGAACCATCGGCGCGGTAGGGAACAACGGTGTTGGTGTGGTCGGAGTCGCTTGGAACGTTCAGCTGATGGCTCTCAAGTTCTTGAGCGCGAGTGGTTCGGGCAATTTGAGTGACGCGGTGGAAGCAATCGACTATGCACGAGTCAATGGTGCTAAGATCATTAACGCGAGTTTCGGTGGTGGTGGATTCTCAAGTGCGATGCAGACCGCCATTCAACGATTTCAAAATGCTGGTGGAATCTTCGTTGCTGCGGCAGGCAATAGTGCTCAAAACAATGCCCTCGTTGCAAGCTTCCCTGCGAATTATCCCGGAGTTATCTCCGTGGCCGCATCGACCAGCACCGATACGCTGGCAAGCTTTTCAAACTTTGGCACCAATGTTCACATCGCTGCACCTGGGCAGGGGATTCTAAGCACACTGCCTGGCAATCGTTACGGTAACTTGAGCGGTACCTCCATGGCAGCGCCTCACGTTGCTGGAGCGCTCGCTTTGTTGTGGGGGCAGTCGCCAACATTAAGTGCGGCCGTGTTGACCAGCGCGCTATACGCGAACACCGATGCGGTTTTGACCGACAGAACGATTTATGGCCGCATGAATTTAGGAAAGACCGCAGCATCGCTCGCCGGTGGTGGCGGTGAAGGGGATACCACCGCACCACAAGTCCTCGGTTCGACGTTCAATGCCTCCGGGAATAGGCTGACCAGTGTTGATGTCAATTTCTCAGAAGAGATGTCGGCTGCAACAATGGTTCCGAGCAACTTTACCTTGACTGGCCCGGGCGGTGCTGTTGCTATTAGTTCGGTAACGCGGCTGACGGGAAACAACTATCGTGTTAGCTTCGCGACCCAATCGGCTGCCGGAGTGTACACGCTCGTCGTTTTGCCCACGGTCCGAGATGTTGCCGGCAATCTTTTGAATCAAGATGGTGACACCACTCCAGGTGAATCAGTTCAAGATCGCTATACCGCGACCTTTACGATCAATGCACCGGTCGTGCGAAATTACACGTTTAACGGACCGGTTGCTCTGCGCGATGCAACCTCAACCCGAACTGGGGTTACCAATATCGACTTCACGGTTCCTGATTCGTTTACCATTGCAGATTTGAACGTCAATCTTTCCATCAACCACACCTACGTGAGCGATCTAAGAATTAGACTGATATCGCCTAGTGGAACGAGCGTTCAACTCGTTAATAGACGTGCTGGATCGAGCGACAACATTCGCGTGACATTTGACGATGAAGCGACTGCAGCGATTTCTAGCGCGACGACGTTGAATGGAACGTTCCGTCCTGAACAGGCGTTGTCCGCGTTTGACGGCAGGAACGCTTCTGGCCGCTGGCGACTAGAGGTGGTTGACAATGCACGACTCGATGTTGGAACCTTTAACAGCATTCAATTGCAGTTTACTGAAGCAGCTTCGGGTGCTGGAAGTGGTTTATCATCGGCCCCGTCGATGATGTATTCACTCGATGATTCCACGGAATCTTCCGCTCGCTGGATGTCTGGCTGGGTTGCTCAATCGGTCGAACAGTGGCTACGACGATTCGTGCGATAAGCCAAACGCGGCTTGTACTGGATTTTCCTCTTCTCGTTTAATGTAGTTTGAATTAGCAATGCTCTCCAATAGACAGATTTCTCTCATAGGCGCTCCGGTCGACATTGGTGCCGGGCGTCGTGGCGTCGATATGGGGCCGAGTGCTCTAAGACACGCAGGTCTAAGAGATAGATTGCTCTCACTCGGCTACAGCGTAATCGACGAGGGGAATGTTAATGCACCGCTGGCCGAAACGTTGCCAACACCCGCAGCCAATGACAAACTTAGGTATCTGGAACCCTTGCGATCTTTCTTTGCAGCTCTAGCTGAGAAAGTATCGGATGTTGCCCAAGCTGGTCGCTTTCCTTTGATCATGGGTGGCGACCATAGTTTGTCACTAGGCAGCATCAACGGCTCTGCCAAAAACGGTAACAAGTTCCGCAAGCTGGGCGTGATCTGGATTGATGCTCATGGAGACTTCAATACGCATGAAACGACCCTTACTGGCAATATACATGGTATGCCTTTGGCCGCTCTGGCGGGGCTTGGTACACCATCGTTAACGCATCTCATGGGTGTCTGCCCCGTGATCAATGCTCGTTCGATCGCTCTGGTGGGCGTTCGCGATTTAGATCCGCTCGAAAAGGTTCTCCTTCGCGAGGCTGGGGTCAATGTCTTTACCATGCACGATATCGATAGGCATGGGATGGACGCTATCATGAACCGAGCGCTCGATCTGTGCTCGGAAGGGAATGATGGCTTGCATGTGAGCTTTGATATGGATGTTTTGGATCCACGGGAGGTGCCAGGGGTTGGAACTCCTGTTCCCGCAGGTATTACGCTTCGCGAAGCACATTTGGCGATGGAGCTGGTTCATACGCACGGCAATCTGTTGAGCATGGATCTAGTGGAGATCAACCCAATCTTGGACAGCAACAACTTAACGGCCAAAGTTGCGGTCGAGTTGATTGCCTCGGCACTTGGCGAAACGATCTTCTAAGACGGAACGAATTCGTTTGCACAGTGCGCGAGCTATACGCTACCAATAATCGAGCCAGAGTGAATCGCTGATCGGAAGACCAGCCGCCGTCAATCGAATGTATCCGTCATGCCATTCCAAAAATCCCAATTGGATGTGTTTTGGAATCTGCAGTGATATCTCTTCTACGGACCGGGGTTCTCCTGCACTCGCAAACGAACTCCATTCGACCCCTCGCAACCGACGCATACCAAAAATGAATCGCTCGCGTGTTCGTGTTGACCAATCAAGCACTTGCGACTCAGCGACCGGCGACTCGCCTGCCTCCATGCGTTGTAGATACTTCAGCGTGCTTCGGTGATTCACCGAACGTGTTCCGCCAACATAGGCCGCTGCACCAGGGCCTATTCCCAGCCATGGATCTCCTTGCCAGTAAACTTGATTGTGTTGACATTCACTGCCTGGCTTGGCAAAGTTAGATACCTCGTAGTGGGTGAACTCGTTCTCCTTAAGAAATGCGATCGCAGTAAGATACATTTCCAGTTCCGTTTCTTCAGGGACGGCGACGAGTTCACCTTTTTGAAGCTGTGACCAATAGCGAGCACCCTTCTCGTACGTCAAACCATACGTCGAGATATGGCTGACGCCACGCGACGTTGCCTGGCTCAAATCCGCTTTCCAAATCTGCAAATCCTCTCCAGGGACTCCGAAGATCAAATCGACGGAGACTTCATCGAACCACTGGCGAGCGATGTCGATGGCGCTGGCAAGCTGATCGCCAGTATGATCGCGTCCAAGTGTTTTAAGCTTTGTTGCATCAAATGATTGCCCCCCAAGACTGATGCGATTGATACCTTGATCGCGCAGCAGAAGACAGAGATCCTTATTGATGTCTTGCGGGTTCGCTTCAATGCTCCACTCCCCGTTTTCAACCAACGGAATCCAACGGCGAATCTCTTCAAACAATCGAACCATCGGCTCGCGAGGTAATAATGTGGGGGTCCCCCCTCCGATGAAGATCGTCTTGACCGCATGTGGACTACCGAGGGCCGTTAGCTCACGACAAACCGCCTCGACATAGCGATCGACCAAATCCATTCGATTAGCAATCACCGTAAAACTACAATACGGACAGCGAGAATGGCAAAAAGGGACATGGATGTAAGCAGCCTGGGGAATGGACAATGGTCCAGCGGTATTGGTTTGAGATTCCGTTGCTCCCGTCACGCGACCACTCCGCATGAAGCCGCTCTATCAACAATTCCTCGCAATAATCTTCGCATGTCGCTCTAGGAGTTGGTTTGAGGTATTTTGTTCGTCCGCGTACTGAATTTTGCCACCGTGAATAGCAGCAGCCCAACTGGCCCCAGCATGAACGTCGCAGGTAAAATGATTACCAACCAAAGTCGGTTGATCCCCCGTGTCATGGTTTCCTTCGCAATCCAGCTGCCGATGAACAAGTCAAAAGCCAAGTAATGTACCCAACCGGCTAGCGCGGCCCAATCGGAAGTGAACAGGAGCTTTACATTTGGCAGGGAGTCGAATCCCCCCTCTGCCTTGCCGAAAAACAACACGATGAGCGTCGCGTATAGAACGCTCATCGAAATGGGCCAACCGAAGCCTGCTACGTGGTCTCGAAGCCAGTCCAGCTTGAAACATACAGCCACGATTAAAATGATCCATCCGCACAACGCGAAACTATTGGCAATCAAGAAAACGTTCTCAGCGGTCACGGCTTCTCCTAAAATGAATCCAGTCCCATAATCCTACAAGCGTGCAATCAAGCATTGCTCATCGAGTATCTTATTCCCTTCCTTCTACTTTTTCTTGCAGGAATCATGAATTACTCAATCAATATCGCTCGCAATCTTTCCCGAATTCTTCCCGCCATTCTCGCCGCTTTGATCTTTATGTCTTCAATCGGCAGTCTTTTGGCTCAATCTCCGGGATCAAGACTCCGTTCCGATCCTCCCGTCATTACATCCTCATGGGACGATTTATTGGAGGGGGTCAAAACCCCTGAGGAATGGTCGATACACCGCAGCATGCTCAAACAGCGATATCTCGACTTGATCCGTGACCAGTACAAACCTGCCAAAGTGCCTCTGGACCTCCAACTTCACGAGGAGACGGAGATCGACGGACGCTACCGACGACTTTATATCAGCTACCAAGTCGAGGCAGGTGAACGCGCTCATGCCTACCTGGGAATTCCATTAAACGTGAAAGGTAAAGCCCCCGCAGTCGTGGCACTTCATGGCACCACCGCCGACGGGACCAAACAAACGGCCGGTCTCAACGGGAATCCTGACAAGGCCTTTCTCGATCACCTTTGCCAACGCGGCTACATTGTCATTGCGCCGGAGCACTTTGTCTCCGGTGAACGGGTCCCGCGAGAAGGAGCCTACGACACAACCGCCTTTCATGCAAAGCACCCCGAGTGGACTGCCGTGGGCAAGTTTAACTTTGAACACAGCATCGCGGTCGATGTTCTTCTCGCACGAGAGGACGTTGACGCAGATAACATCGGCGTCATGGGGCATTCGCTCGGTGGCCACGGTGCCTATTACACAGCGGCCTATGACGATCGTTTGAAAGCGTGCGTCTGCAATTGCGGTGCTTCTTTCTTTCGCCACAACCAACACGTTGAGGACTGGTCGCGCGACAAGTGGTATGTTTACTTAAAACCGATTCGACCACTATTGCTTAAGGGTGAGCTCCCGAACATCGATATGCATGAGATCATTGCCCTTATTGCTCCACGTGCCTATCTCGACGTATCCGCGCTCAATGATGGGGTCCCGCTTACGCAACGTCAGCGTGCACTGATGCTTCTCAAAATCGCTGACGTGTACGATCTCAATGGCAAACCAGAAAACTTTTGCTTCTTCATTCACGGGCGCGGACACTCCGCTCCGCACGAATCGCGAGAGCTCATCTATGGTTTTCTTGACGCTCACTTAAAACCTATTGAGTCGTATCAAACGAAACTAGTTGACGAATGAGTTTCGCAGCACCCTATTGAACGAGTTATGCACGAAACAATACCGCCGTCACTGACGACTTTTTGGAGATCACCGACTCGACCTGATTCGCTCACGCTCTTCGGAATTGAAGCCAGATAGCTCAGCATAGTAGATTTCCGAGTCCAAGGTGACGGGTCTTTCCGATATCCGCTCGCGTGGTATCAAGTAAATGGATTGATTCTGTTCACCCAGGTAGACATGCGTGCCAGTGTCGAAAACGACCATTAATTCCTTGCTCGTGACCTTCTTTGGTTCCTCTCCGTTGCGATGACTATAATGGCCTGGCATGTTGGAGTAACGGAAACCACAAATCTTGAGCTCTTCGAGTAGAAATGTGTCGATGATCAGCTTTTTGATTGTATTTGTAACTGCTTTAGGGTCACCACCAATACGAAATTCATAGTTG
>JALOQS010000030.1 GCA_025459355.1 Pirellula sp. | reverse complement strand
ACCCGATGTCCAACTTCCATTCGGAATTTGTACATATCAACATCCGACGATCCTGTCGAAAGTGGATCGGCTGGCAATGTTCCATCGATGGTGTAAACCTTGGGGTTCACACCTGTTCCTTGCCACGTTTCCGTGGCAACGGCTATGGTACTGTTTGCTTCGACGTCGAGGGTCGACGCGCTAAAGGATGCGCGACCATTGATTCCGACAATGGTGTTGTTGACGGCACGAACAAACGGAGCGGCTGTGTATTCACCCAATCTTTCGATCTCAAACACGCCGCGAGACTGAGTGATGGATTGCGGACCGCGAATCACTATAGATGCGGTTGGATAAACCCAAGTTTCTGGCTCGTCTGGATCATTGATGATCACAGTCGCTTGTGGCTCGACCCACGCATCTACTCTTTGCGTGGTACCGTTGGTTACCAACGTGCTACCAAGTAGAGAACCATGGATCTGCTTGATGACGTCGTCCGTTGCGTCACCGCTGGCTAATGCGGGGTCCGGTCTCATATATTGACCACCGGTATCCTCGCGATAGTAGATCGGAATGGCGTCCGAGTTCCCTAAGCCGTTTCCACCAATCACACCACTGCCGAATGCCGGACCAGCGGTTGGAGCACCCGAGATATCGTCAAATTCGAAACGCACACGCTGCCGCTGGAAGTCGATCAAAAGCTGATCGCCATCGTTAATAAACCAACCACTGTGGTCAGCATGATCATTCGCATCGATCCACTGCCGATCCAATAATCCTGGGAAGGAAGTGATTCGCCAGATGGGCGTCTCGCCTTGGATATGCAAACCACCTAACCCACCTGTATCAAACAGATTATTGACGACGATCATCCCCGGAGTTACGCCAGCACGCTCCGCTGGAGATCCAGACCCCACTCCGAACGGCACTGTGTTTAACACAGGCAGATTTCTCGCGTAAGACCCTCCCAACGCAGGCGGAGACGTGTAATTGTAAAGCAGAGCAGGTTCGCTGATGAACAACGGTTGCCGCGCAACACCGTTTGCATAATGCTTGTCAGCCGGTGCTGACCATACGGAGTAATCTCGTACGTTGGTGAACGTGCTATTCGAGACCACAAACTGGCCTTGATCTCGCCGTACGTTTACATCCCCCTTACCTTCGGAAATAATGATCGCACCCGGCCCGAGCAAATCAGCTCCGCTCAAAAAGTCGACATTGCCGACTAAGTGCAACAATTTGTTCGTTCCTGCATCACCAGTCGCCGTGCCATCGCTGTTCGCAGCACTGATGCGCCATCGGTTCTGAGTGAACATCGCATTGATCGCGTCGCGAATGGCTCTCGCAATTTGTGCTGGCGTCGAAGTACCGTTGATGGGAATCGGTGTGTTGCCGAAATCAAATCTTCCATCATAAGTGAACTGGAACCGAACACGATTCGCTCCGTCGCTCATCTCCATGACGGACTTGTCTGGAATGACCAGCCCGTTGGGAATGTCGATCGAAGTACCAAACGCCCCTCGCAACAACGATGGGTTCGCATCGCCGGTACGAATTTCCAATTGATACGCACCGCTACCACTGAAACTCGATTCGGCTCGGATGACCGCAGTGTACGTACCACGTGGCAACAATGCCTTGATGAGCGGATCACCCACACCAACGGAACCACGGCTCAAATCGCCAAGATCCGCCCCTCGCAACGGTCCGGCTTGATCATCGAAAATGTTGCTGGACGTACTTGTCGCAACCTGTACTCCTGCCGAATTGAGGAGAATCATTTGCAAGTTAGGACGATTGAGTCCATCTGCATAATCGACGTCCAAAACGATCGGGAACCTAGCTGTTCCTGATGCGCTACCAACCAAGCCGCTGGTTGGAACTCCAACGCTGAACACGATTCTGTGCTCAGCCGATGAGGACGACAACGTTCCTGCTACGCTGATCGCTTGCAGGTCGGTCACGTGGACATTGCCAACGTTGGTCGTGGTCGAGGCAGCGGTGTTGTTGTCCAAAAAGAACGGCGTTCCGTCGTACATCCCCACCTTGGCTTCACCAGTGAATGGCGAACGGGATGGAAGACCATTAGCCTGCACGCCATTGGTGGCGTAACGCACATCCGCAAATTGAACGATCGACCCCGCAAACTCCTGCATATCCTGCAAGCGAATTTGAAGTGTGTAAGAACCGTCGGTTAGACCGGCTCGTGGATTGTCGACGTTGACGCCGTTGCTTCGTACGCGAACGAAGAACGTGCTCTGAGCCCCAACGACCCCAGGTAGAAGAATTCGGAATCCAGCATCCTTTGCGTTGATGGAACCATCATCCTTCAGTTCTCCCGAAGAGGTTCGTCGTACAGCAGCAGTCGTGCGACGTATCAATGCATTAACATTGAACGGATCGATTAGATCAGTCTTGAGAATCTGGGAAGGATCGCTTTGCTCCGTCAAGCTGTTCGTGCTGCGAGCTAACACCTCGCCATTGCCATTGAGCAACTCGATGACCGAGTCCAAACTCGATGACGTCGCATCGATATCAAACCAAACCTCAGTGCCAGCCTCAGCCGTAAAGCTATAAACATCTTGATCACCTGGCTCGCTGATGACGCCGTGAGCGATATAGCCTAGCGGTAGGTTCTCGTCAGACTTCGAGGCATTAGGTGCCAAAGCCCCAAGGAATTGAGCCGTAATGACACTGTCGTTAACCCCCGGTGCAATAACATTCGGTGATTCAATCTCCATGGCAACTCGCACATTGCGATCATTGCTGTATGTATCGAACAACAAGCTTCGCCAATCACCTGGGCGAGGTACTGTAGCAATGCCGTCATTGTTGGTGTCGGTTTGCGGAGTACCATCAGGCTGAGTCCCTGCACCCACCGTGTCATCTCTTAGACTGGAGAAGATAACAGGAAAGTTTGGCTGCCCGATCACGTGAATCGTTCCACCAACTCGGTTTTCGATTCCGCCATAAGAACCCGTAGCGGTGAAACCGGTTCCTCTCTCTTGATCAAAGTTGGAACCAGGCCCTTCCATCTTGATGACCAATGATTCATTCACCGCACTTTGCAGTCTCAGCCCACCGCTGTGCTGCAAATTGCCTACGGTCACGGAATCAAACAAAACGTGAACAATGTCGGTATCATCCCAGACGCTTTCCGTGGACAACGAATTGCGTTGCAAATCGCGAACGGACAATACGCCTTCACTCAAGTTGTTGGTGGTCGCGTCGGCACGGATTTCCAAACCGTTGATGCCGTTGTTGAACAACTTGTTGCCCCGGAACAGAGGACCTCGGTTCGCGTCCGATGTTAGATCGCGGCCAATCTCTCCCGTTTGCCGACCAACATCACCACGAATCTTGGCATCCATCGAGTTGATATCGATGGTCATGGCTGTTCCAGTATTGTTCTGGAAAATGTTACCTAAAACGATTGGCTGCGTTCCTCGAATGAACAACGTCGAGCCACGGCTGGCGTTATTCCCGAAAGGATAATTCTCGTTTGCAGGACGACCCAATCGATCAATTGGACCTTGCCCACCCATGCCGTTAGCATTGTTTTCAAATGTGATGTTCGCAATTCTCGCGTCAGCTTGCTGCAATTCAATCGGGCTGAATGCCTTGAGCGTACCCTCGATTCTCGATACCCCACCGGCATAAGCAAACACGCCGTAATCGAGATTCAATCGGGCTCCCGGTGCTGCATAAATACCGCTCCAATCACCGCGGGCCGCGTCGTTGTTGAATCGCAATCCGTTGTTATTGGTGTCAAACGTACCACCAGCCCCGAATCGATCATCCAGCTTGCTCGTAAAGACGATACGATTTTCGACGGTTCCTTCCGCAATCATGTTGGCCGTTTGCCCAAGCTCGATACGCGATCCCTCGAGCTTGACGATCATGCCTGGATCAACAACCACCGACGCACTGAGAGTCGGTCTTAGATTTCCAAGGGTCTCGATCGATAGAGGTGTACCAACGGTAGCCCCGTTATCAACCAAAAAGTTATTGGCAGCACCAACCGTTGCAGCCAAGACATAAGGACCGACGCCACCAATAGCACTTCGGTAAACCCTTCTTGCGACGTACCCTTCAGGTACGGCTGGCAAATTATTCAATCGAACATTTCGAACCAACCCAGTCGTTGTAACACTCGGCGTGATGTTCGAAACTAACCCTTCACGCCCCATCGCATCCACCATTACGATGCGATAGTTGTACGTTCCGATCGCTAGCGTCGACGTGCCAGTTGTCGTAGTAACCGTTACGGCCGAAATATTGGGTCGATCTCGCAAAAGTGTCGACTCGCTTGATGCAGGCTGCTGACCACGATCAACAAAGCTCGTAGAGTTGGCATCGAGTTCAGCTACAAGCCGATAAACACCTCCACCACTTATATCGCTTCGATACAATCGACGACCAACATACTCACCGGTAACCGCCGGCAACCCGAAAATCCGGACCGCGGTTTGCCCAATCACCAAAACCACAGATTGAGTCGCATCTGATGGAGGGGTCTCGTAACCATTCTGATCAACATAACTGATCTTGTAGGTGTATGTTCCTGGGATCAGCTCGCCACCCGAAGCAGCTTGCAACGAAACGAAATTGGTCGGCGGAACGGTTTGGTCCAGAACACTTGCTCCTGGCAACCCCTTGACCAACATGTTTTCCGAGAAGACATGTACGATGTCGGTATCATCGAATCGTACAGGAACTTCCAACTGCTTCAATGCTCCACCAGCCAACGTTGGAATCTGAACGAACAATCCATTCAACGAGTTGTTGAGTAGCGTGTTGCCCTGAACATTCAAACCAACTCGGTTATAGTCTGGCGTGAATAGCCCCTTGCGCTGATACAATGGCTCGCTGAAGAGAGTCTCTTGGAAACTATCTTGCGACGCCAAGATCGCATTGCCCGCACTGTTTGTGATACGATTGTTGGTGATCGTTGGTCGCAACGCATACACTTCTACCGAGTGAACAGTACGCTGCACCGAATCTACAACCACTGCGTTGGATCCACCGAATCGGATGTCCGCGTGGTTTAGGTATTGGAGGAATATACCTTCATCTTCCAAATCGAACCGACCGGCTTCTTTGTCCAAGTCACGTCGGTAAACAATTCCGCCCCAATCCCCAGCACTCGGAGTGGTCGAAGGAGAAAAGTTATCCAAACCGATCGATTCATCTAGCCACGAGGTAAAGTAAACGCTTCCAGGCGCACGTTGGCCATTCGACATTCTGATCGCATTGCCGTTAACATCCAAAAGGACCGGTGCCCCTAGAACCTGAAGCGATCCGCCACTGCGATCCACTCCAAGCGTCGAACTGCCGACACCAATTCGTGCGCGATTCGACTTGAAGATAACGCCAGGCTCGATCATGACGTTGACGCCACGAGGCACGTCCATCGTCGCGCCATCTGACAGCACGCTTCCCGCCAATACCCCAAAACCAATCTCGAACGCGAGGTTGTCGGCGAGAGTTTCTAACCGACCGTCGACACCACCATTGGATACGAATCGGACAATGTCGCCTGGGAATGTCGCCGCAAATGCATTGGGAACTCCAGTTGCCGAGATGTTATTAAACGGTCTTGCCAAAGAACCATCAGCATTCGGGCCAGATGACTTATCGACGAATATTGTTCTACCTAAAACGTCGATGAATTGACCCAGCGATATGCTCAATTGCAACAATCGCTCTCGTCTGAGCGTTACGCGATCACCCGACGCTGTCGCTTCAATGTTGAGCTCGGTACGAGTTCTAATGGCAGTCGCTGTCGCAATCGCCAAATCAACCGAGGAACTAGTAGAGGAATAAGGAATTCGGGTGTTTCCGGTTCCGACGACCAAGTCTTGACTAAACTCGAACCGGCGAACAATTCCGTCCGCACTGGTCAAGGTGATGATCTGTCCTTCTAAACCAGGCGTTGCACCCGAGACAAATCGGAACGATCGGTCGTGCTGACGCGTTTCGAACCAATAATCGTAAACACCACCAGGCAATGCGTCCGAGTCACCATTCAATGGCACTCGCATGTCGCCGTTGGCTGCCACGTCAGTGATCGAATCGCCACCATCGGTCTGAGCCCGGAATGTCAAACGGAGATCATAATGCCCTTCGGTCTTTCCGCCTGATCCGGAATTCGGAACGGTTGGGTCGTATTGATCATTACCAGAGGCAGATACTCCAACATAGTAAGTGCCGGAATCGAGATTCATTCGCAACAGTGAGTCGTTGCTAAAATAATCATCGTTTTGGGCAATGAGATCAACTCGTCCACCATTAAGAGTGATTGGCGAATAGGTGATGTTCAATCCACCAAGCACCGTTGATCCGGCACCAGAATTTCTCGTTACTTTGACCAAAGACCGTGCGGCAGGGTCGTTGTCGAGGGCCGAAATGAATTCATCAAGAGTCGTTTCGCTACCGACTGTCGAATTGATGTCGATGACAATCGCATTGGGGAAGACTTGGACGAGCGGCCCTTCATTGTCGCCACGCGGACTTCTCGTGACAAAGACTTGCAAATTGTTGCCGAGCTTGCCAGGTTTCACCGCGGTAAATTGGACTTGGACGTTTTGACCAGCTCCCAAGTTCGAGGTCGCAGTCGCTTGCACCTGCTTGTAGAGAGCAATACGAGTGTCCAACAAACTGCCCCGGTCGCTTCGTTCCGCAAAGGTTTCGGCAACGAACACGCCAGTGCGGTTTTCGCCGTTCGGACCAAAGTCGATATCGAATTTGTAGAAATCGATGTCACTTCCCTCGGGACGATGCAAATACTGACCGTGGATCACGTCTTGATTACCCGGGAAAATCGGCTCGAAATTTCGATCGGCCGTTGTCGGGAAGTTCAAGAAACCGCCATCCATGCTCATGAGCGAGTCTGGTTCCAAATCGCCAGCATTGGACAATCCGAGGACAAAACCAAGGCTAGCAGCGGCCGATCGAGTCAAACTCTCGCCGTACTCGTTTTGCCACGAGTTGCTCGCGGAAAACACAACGAGCGGCTGATTGTAGGTCGGATCGATCCGGACTTGAAAGTTCTGATTTCCCGCTTGTCGGAATCCGATGGACTGC
The DNA here is from genome assembly GCA_025459355.1 of Pirellula sp. Lineage (GTDB taxonomy): Bacteria > Planctomycetota > Planctomycetia > Pirellulales > Pirellulaceae > JBKCUI01. The sequence goes on along the minus strand of JALOQS010000030.1, from coordinate 24,919 downwards.
GTTACGGCTCGCGTATCACCCAAGGCGAAAGTGATCCCAGCGCTGGCCGTTTCAATAAACTGCACCCCTAACTGACGACTCCACAGATGAATCGCTTCGCGAACGCGTTCCTTTTGCTTCTCCGAAATCGAATTGCTAACAGGCGTAAAACTTCCGCCCGGCGATGCTTGTATTGACCCATAGATCTCCTGGAAGTTGTAGTACAACGTTCGGATTCCAGGGAAATTGTCGGCGGTAAAATCGGGATTGATGTGGTTCTCAAAGACTTCGGGAACGACGCGCTGCCCAATGTCGTCTGCACCACCCGTGTAATCCAATCGATAAGTCCCAGCCCTCAGCTCAGACTTCAAAATCAAACTGGTTTGCGGAACCGCCGCTGATCCGATGGTTCCTAAACTCATGGAGGTATCAAAGGTATCTCCTAACCCAACCAATACGGCTCGGTAATTGATCGGCAAAGCGCCGACGACAAGGTTGCCATTCGAACCTGGCTCTAGCGTTGTTCTGATCAATGGAGCCGCAGCGGAGGTCTCCAATGCCGCGATAACAGCATTGATAGTCGTGGTCGATGAAACCAAGTCAACAGTGATGGTTGTTCCATTTACGGTGACAGTCGGCGCACCACCAGCCGGATTGTTGCTGTTCACAAAGTTGACAGTCAAACCATTTCCAGCCGTACCAATCGCACGTGCGGTAAAGCGAACTTTCGCCGCTCCATTGGTATTCATGTCGATGATCGCCGTCGCAGCCGCTTCACTCACGACCGGAGCAATCGCTCTGCTTTCACGTGTTCCAATTCGAAGACGGAATGCGGATGCATCAGCAAACGGACCCGCCAATCGATCGAGATCATCGTTGAATCGCAACGTGGCTGTGTTAGCCGACGCGTTGTAACGTACTGCCACTGGCGTAAAGACATCGTCGTCCGTGTTGCGAACAGTGTCAGCCGTGTAAAAGAGCTGATAGAACTCGGGGTTCTCAACACTAGCCGCTCAACAAACAACTTGTCGTCATCAAAGTAAACAACAATCGTGTCTTGCAATTGAACCAATTCACCCGCAGCATTTCGCACAACAGGTTGCGGCACGACCCCCGTTACCCTGGACCCGAGATCCAACCGGAAATCGATTGTGTCCTGACGAGTACCCGAAACCGTCGGCTGGAACAAACTACCGTCTACGTTTCGCAAACCGGTGATGCCGCGTCCCGCATCGTCAAACCCAAACACCTCTAGCCGATAGACGTCATCCGGTAGATTTTCCGCGAACCGTAGGGTCACTTCGTTCTCGTTGGGACGATCGCCGATGATGACAGCCCCCGGCTGAACGATGGCATCATTGCTCGTTCGCATAACGATGCTGCCATAACGATTGGCTTCCGCACCACCCAATGTTGTCGAAGCAAGACCGCCATTGATCCGCGCGCTCAATCGAGCTGACAAAACAGGGGAATTATTGATCGCATTGACCAAATTCGCCGCCGTAATCAAAGATCCCGATGCCGAGTTTAGCACGATCGATACATTCGACCCGTTCAACGTCATCTGAGGCCCAACACCAGCCCCGCGATTGGCGGCCGAGACGTTAATCGTAAGGAAATCACCAGCGTTCTTTGACGTAAGCTGGATATCGACTCGCCCATCTGATCCGAAATCAGTCGATACCGACGGTAGCCCGAAAGTCCCATCCCCCCCGGCACGAGTTACCCGGATTCCACTCACCGTCGCTTGATCGATTACCTGAACCTGATCGAACCGAAAAGTAAGCTCGGTTGGAGCAATGGTTCGAATCACGCCATTCTCGATGAGATCGCTGTTGTTCGGTTGAACCCCGATCAACCTAGGCCCTACCGCCATGAGTTGACGCGTTTCGAGGGTCTCAATCAAACTCTTTCGAAAAGCGAATCGCTTGGTATTCGAGCGAGTCGAATCTCCGCGATTCTCTGACGAAATTGCGGGATTTGTATCGTGAGAAGTCTTGTTCGTACGAAGCCGGCGGATGGTCATCACCAACCCTCAGTGCAAAAGTATCGTGAACGCCCCAGCCCAAAATCGAGCTGCGAAATGACGAGTTAGAGGCCTGAAACCAAATCGTTATAAGGGGTTTTTAAATCACCTTGCGGGTTGATCCGGTTCTTTGAGCCTCGTTTTCGAGTATAATTGGACCCTCCCGGGATGCAAATTTGCATCGATTACGCAGACTGTTATGCCTGCCGAAAACAAACCTGCGAACACCATTCGGGTGGGTTTTTGAGAAGAGCTTAGGTTTAAATTGCCAAGTTACACCCCAAAAACCTCAAAAACTGTCGTCAAAACGATACACACATACCGTTTGCGCAGCCTTTGACGTGGAATTGGATAACAAATGGTATGATTAGTTCCGCCTGTAATGCTTGGATTTCAAATTCCGACACTTTTCTAATTTTTATGAGATTTGCACTTCAGAAGCACGTAACATCGCCGTCGATGACTCGCCCGACACACCTGGATTTGATGCTGCAATCGAGACAAGAAAATTCACCAGACGACCGGTGCTTGATTACGTTCGAGATCCCTCTAGAGCCGTCCTATTGGGGGGGATTGCAGCTTCGGCGATTGGAACCACACCGCTGGGTCTATCTGGACTACTCGGGGCCGATTGGTGAGGACAGGGGGACCGTGGAAAGAATCGACCATGGAATCCTGGATTGGAGACGCCAGGATGAATGGGAGCTTGTGTTCGCGTTAACGCTTACCAACTCAACCTATCGTCCCAATTCGGGGATTTGGAGATTAACCCCCGCACCACAAGATTCGGTTTGGGTGGCAGAATCGGTTTGGGTGGCAGAACACGTCTCAACCAAGCCTTAAAGCCACCCAAGCGCATCCGTAGGATAATGACTCGCGAATCCACTGGGCTATTCATTCTGATTTGATCAGCTCTGAGCTATTCGCTTTGTGTGATTCGCCTCTCCCAGAAATCTAATCGATCAGGATTTACCCCAGTCTCGACGCTGGCGACTGCTCGGAATCCCCATTTTCTTGCGATACTTGGTGATCGTTCGTCGTGCGACGCCCAAACCATGTTTGGTTAGCTCGGCGACCAAGTCGTCGTCGCTGAGTGGGTTCGACTTGTCTTCTTTGTCGATAATTTCTTGGAGCTTTAGTCGAATCGCTTCGTAAGCGACATCTTCTCCGTCTGCCGAAGTCGTTCCAAAAACAAAGAAACGTCGCAGCGGAAAAATACCACGTGGCGTTTGTATCCATTTGTCATCGACGGCCCGCGAAACGGTAGTGACGTGCACTCCAACTTTTTCTGCAATTTGCTGCATTTTGAGGGGTTCAATCGCCTCCGGCCCTTGGTCCAAGAACTTTCGTTGGTAGGCCACAATTTCTTGGGTTACACGGGTCAAAGTTCGCCGACGTTGCTGTATTGACTCGATGAGCCACTGGGCGCTGCCAATCTTTCGCTTGATGAACTCGCGTTCCTCCTCCGAAGAATGGGGATCTGAAAGTCTTTTGCGATAATACTCGCTAATTCGCAGCGGCGGCAAGGAATCATCCACGAGCCGCACTTGATACTCTCCATTTTCATCCAACTCGACCACCACATCGGGCGTCACCACCGGCACAAAGACCTCCATGAACGCAGCCCCCGGCTTGGGATTGAGCTGGTGCAACTGCTCTCTGGTCTCCTTGATTAATTCAATCGAGTACCCCGTTTTCTTTTGGATGTTGGGGAGTCGATTCTCAGCCAAATCATCGAGATGCTGGGATACGAGCGTTCGCATCTCATCGGCCAATCTCATGTCCGGCCGAACCTGATTCAGCAAACACTCCTTGAGGTTTCTGGCTGCGATACCGGGTGGCTCCATCGATTGAACGATCGCGAGAGCTTTTTCCGCGAGAGCTAAATCTTCAGGTTTGTGATCAGGTGGCAAGATGTCGGCCAAAGACTGCTTGAAATAGCCGCCATCTCTGGCATCGAGACACGAGACGATTCGCTCCGCAATGCGTTCAATCTCGTCGTCAATGTCCATTTCGGCCAGCTGATGCAGCAGGAAATCGTTAAGCGATTCAGGTCTTTCTGCCGCGTTGGCCATCAAATCATGAGCTCGGTCCGATTCCTCTTGGATTCGATTCCCAGACCTCCGGAAGTCATCAAAAGTATCGGGCATGTCGTTGTCCATGTTGGCCAACCGCTCGAAATCCTCGGCGTTCGACTGCCCATCTTTGACCACCAACTCTTTTTCGTCTTCGGTGCGAGACGAGTTGGGATTGAGATACTCTTCAGGCTCTTCATCCGGAAGAGCCTCGTCTCGCTCCTCCACCTCGAGCATCGGATTTTCGTTCATCTCTTGCTCGATTCGTTCCTGCAACGCCAATATCGGTAGCTGCAGAATCTCCATCGACTGGATCATCCGGGGTGCCAGTTTTTGAGTCTGAATTTGTCGCGCTTCGAGTCCGAACGAAAGTCGCATAATTCCTAATCCCTCATTTCGAATCAAACGTGTCCTCTACACTCTAGCATTTTTCTGAGGTAAAGTGCAGAGAGAATTCTGGCATTCGCCTGGATTGGGTACGTCATTTGCTGTCCCGCCCCTTTTGTATTTACCCTCTCTGCACATCGATTACCACGAGTACAGTTGCCCCTAAAAATTGAGCAAACCAAGGACAAAATGAACGATTCCGCATCCCAGACGACCGGCGACGAACAGCCTGACTCTCCATCGGAACTAACTCTCGCGAATCTACAATCCGAAGTCGACACTTGGATTAAAACGATCGGCGTTACCTACTTTTCGGAACTCACCAATCTGGCGGTTTTAGTCGAAGAGGTGGGGGAACTGGCCCGATTAATGGCCAGAACCTACGGTGATCAAAGCTTCAAAAAATCGGATCTTGGCAGAAACCTATCCGATGAGATGGCCGATGTTTTGTTCGTCTTGGTCTGCCTCGCTAACCAATGCGGCGTGAACCTTACCCAAGCAGTTCGCGATAACTTGGAAAAGAAATCGATCCGCGACAAAGATCGGCATTTGAATAATCCGAAACTCAAGGTAGCCGACCCATCAGACCGCACTTAAAATCATCGCACGAGCCGAGAATCGCTCGATCGCGCGCCCCCCAGCCCACCCATAGCCCATCCACCCCCATACAGCCAAACCAATAGACGGATAGTACCATGAGCTTGACCATTATGCGCCGCATCAAGTTTTGCGCGGGGCATCGACTTTTTCAACATGGCGGGAAATGCGAAAATTTCCACGGACACAACTACATTGCAGATTTTTTTGTATCGAGTGGCAATCAAGACTCGGTGGGCCGGGTGTTGGATTTCTCCGACCTCAAGCGACTGTGCAAAGGCTGGATCGACGAACACTGGGATCACAGCTTTTTAGTTTATGAACAAGATGAAAATGCGATCCAGGCCCTCAAACAAGTTAAGCCATGCCGCCTTTTCTTGATGCCTTACAATCCGACCGCAGAAAATATGGCACGCTATCTGATGGAAGAGGTCTGCCCCGCACTATTGGCTCACACAGGAGCAACAACGACACGAGTTCGGATCTGGGAAACTGACGAATCGTTTGCCGAAGCAGCCATCGACGAAGACTCCAGGCTGGCAATCTCCAACCATGATGCCTCCGAGCAGCTTTCGTGAAGCTATTTTACACCGATCATTTCGAGCTCCCTTTGCCTGACGGGCATCGCTTTCCGATGTCGAAATATCGGTTGCTTCGAGATCGAATCGTAAAGTCGGACAAACATCTCAACGATGTGCTGCTGGTTCCCCCGGCTGCGACCAAATTCCAACTGGGGCTCGCACATGATCCTAACTATGTGGAACGAGTTTTTACAGGAAACCTAACCACCCACGAGATTAAGCGAATCGGCTTTCCGTGGTCGGACAAGATGGTGGAACGATCGTGCCGAAGCAGTGGGGCGACTCTCATGGCGTCGCGAGCGGCGATTACTGAGTCGATATCGGTCAATCTGGCAGGGGGAACGCATCACGCCATGCACGACGCTGGCGAAGGCTACTGCGTATTCAATGATTCTGCCGTGACGATCAAAACTCTTCGCTACGAGGGGGTTATCTCGACAGCCCTCGTGGTCGATTGCGATGTCCATCAAGGGAACGGAACCGCGCAGATTCTTTGCAAAGATCCTTACACGTTTACGTTCTCGATTCATGGCGAAAAGAACTTTCCTCTTCGCAAACATCCTGGCTCTCTCGATATCGAGCTACCGGATGGAACTCGCGATGATGACTATCTCGATGCCCTTAGGAATGGTCTCGAACAATGTTTTCTACACGGCCCCTTTGACTTGATGATCTATCTCGCCGGTGCGGATCCGTATGAGCATGATCGACTCGGACGATTGTCATTGACCAAGCCTGGATTGCTGGCTCGGGATAAACTGGTTTTCGAGTTTGCACAACGCACGAAAACCCCGATTGCAGTCGCCATGGCTGGCGGCTACGCTCCCTCGGTTGAGGACATAGTCGACATTCACGCTGCTACGATCGCTGCCGCATCTGATTATCACTTCGCCGCCCAAAAAGCCGCGATCGAATGAGGGAGGCACCTTTGAAAACGCTCTATGTGTTGCTTCTCGTGGTTTTTTGGTTCTCCACTCGCTGGATTTCGATTGCCCTATCATCCGATGCTTTCGTCGCCGACCCAGACGGTTATCGACAACTGGCGATCGAACTGAATTCAACGGGTGTGTTTGGCGCGAACTCGCAACCCACTGCGTTTCGACCTCCACTGTACCCATGGATTCTGTCCTTTGGTGTTACTGGCAGCCAAACTTTGGACGAGACCTATCTCAAATGGCTCCACTCGCTTTTAGGTGCATTGACTTGTTTTTTTGTATACCGCTTAGCAAGTCAAATCTCGTCATGGCAATCTAAACAAACCATTGCGCCGATCATAGCAGCCACACTGGTCGCCTTGGACCCTATTCTTGTTCGGCAATCCCAACTCATCATGACCGAAACCTTGGCCACACTATTGGCTGCAATCACGTTGTACTGCATGGGCAAAGCGTTGCTTAAGCCAACCCCTCTCCTTTTTTTGATCGTCGGGATTGGGATCGGATTGTCAGTTCTCTGCAGACCAACAGCGATCGTTTGGGGTGGTTTGTTTATGGCTGCATTTTTTGCAAGCCAGCTGCTAGCAAAATCAAAAACGGAAAACACCCTACGACAGGTTATCGGGAATTCTCTCGCGTTCAGCCTCGGAGTTGGTCTGTTTGTTTTACCCTGGGGGACAAGAAATTATCTGGAACTCAAATCGTGGATCCTGACGACGACGCATGGTGGCTACACGCTTCTCTTGGCCAACAACGAGTCCCTTTACGATCATTTTGAAAAAACGCCAAGCAGGAATTGGGACGACACGTCGTTTCAATCGGAGTGGGCCGCTCGGATTAGCGGGCTCCATGAACTGGACCAGGACCGGCTCGCCAATTCCATGGCGAAAGAGACCATTCAGCGACGCCCCCTGCTTTTCTTAAAAAGTTGCGTGATTCGGTTCGGTTGGCTTTGGGCTCCCTGGCCGAATCAATCCAGCTGGCTCGCGAGTGCGGTCATCGGTGCGTGGTATACAACTCTTTACATGGCAGCCATCGCAGGGGGTAGCCTCGCTTGGCGACGATCCAGCGGGATTCTAAGCCATCCGATACTTCTTCCTGCTGCCTGTTTGGTACTGAGCCTCTCGTTGGTTCATGCCGTCTACTGGAGCAATCTCCGAATGAGGGCAGTGGCGATGCCTGCTCTATGCGTATTAGCCAGCATTCCATTTTCTACCAAGAGCGATTCGACAGCGAAAAATACCGCCTCTACCTCCGATAAGTAGCCGCGTGGCCAATTGCTTGCACTACCAGTTCGCTTTTTTGGTGCAAGCTGATATTGACCCGAATTTCGCCATCTTCGTACATTCCCGACTCAACCCAATTTGTTGCCCCCAAACGTTTTTTACGCCTAGGATTATCCTACGGACCATTCAAGGAGGAATGAAATGTCGCTCTCGAACAATACACGTCGAAGACTTTTCCGAGTCGTTTTGTTAGGCGCTTTGACTTTCTCCTCGTCCACATTGCTTGCACAGGACACCGGCAAACGCGCTGGAGCCAAAACCGTTCCTGCCAACACGGCTTCCGCCAAAGTTGACAACACCCCAAAAAACGATCCCAACAATTTGGTCGCGGCCTTGGTCAATGGCAAACCGATCAGCATCGCGGAACTCGCGCAGCAATGCCGACTGCGATTCGGAACGGAAATACTCGACGACATTATTAATAAGACGTTGCTGATGCAGTCTTGCCAAGCGCAGGGGCTTGTTATTTCGGATCGTGATGTTGAGATGGAAATCTCTCGTGTTGCGAGCAAGTTTCGCCTCACGACAAACCAGTACTTGAAGCTGCTGCAAGATGAGCGTGACATTCCACCAGAACAATATGCCAACGAAATTATATGGCCGATGTTGGCCATGAGAGCCTTGGCGAAAGATACGATCGTCGTTACTCCGCAGGAAATTGATCGCGAGTTTCAATCGCAGTTCGGTGCGAAAGTTAAAGTGCGAATGATCGCATGCCAAGATCCCAACAAGATTGCCAAACTGCTCGAGCAGGCCAAGGCGGATCCGGACTCGTTCCGCAAGCTTGCTAAGGAACACAGCGAAGACCCAGACTCGGCAAGCGTCGAAGGGCTCTTGCCTCCCATTCGTCGCTACCTCGGTGACGATGAATTAGAGAATATTGCTTTCGCGCTTCAACCGAACGAGATATCCAAGGTTTTCAAAGCAGGTGAAATGCACGTCATTTTGCAATGCGTCAATCATATTGCCGGCGTGCAACCACCCGCTCCGCAAATGCAGGAAATCGAAGCTCGCTTGAAGTCCGAATTGGAAGAACAAAAACTCCGCGATTCCGCAGAATTGGTGTTTACGACCGTTCGCGAGAAGAGCAACGTTAACATTGTTCATGGCAATCCACAGCTCGAATCGCAATATCCTGGCGTCGCCGCTCTGGTCAACGGTCAAGCTGTCACGATGGACTACTACGACAAAGCATGCGTAAAACGACATGGCAAAAAGATTCTCCAAGGGGAAATCAATCGCAAGCTGGTTGAAGAGGCCCTCGCGCAAAATAAACTGACCGTGACTCAACAAGACCTCGATGCCGAGCTGGCTTTCGTCGCGGATTACTTTGGATTTAGAAACGCAGACGGCTCGCCCAACGTCGTCGCTTGGCTACAAGACGTTCAACAACGTGAGGGGCTCACACAAGAGCTTTACCTCCGAGATGTGACTTGGCCCACAGTTGCCCTTAAGAAACTAACCGCAGGTCAGGTTCAAGTTACCGAAGATGATCTTCAAAAAGGCTTCGAGTCGAACTATGGCCCACGAGCCGATGTTCTTGCCATCGTACTCAGCAATCAGCGAACCGCCCAAGAAGTCTGGAATCTCGCCCGAGGCAACATGAGCGAACAATTCTTTGGTGAGTTGGCCGCTCAGTATTCGGTCGAACCCAGCTCGCAAAGCAACAATGGCGTGGTCCCTCCACTTCGTAAGCATGGCGGCCAACCAGTGCTTGAAAAAGCAGCGTTCGAACTTTCTCCAGGTGAGCTTTCTGGCATCGTTGAGGTCAACGGTCGATACGTGCTGCTCAAATCACGAGGCTTCACGTCCCCTGTGGTCTCGCAAATGGACGATACCGTTCGAAAAGAGCTTTACCAAAACTTGCTTGAGAAAAAGCAACGTCAAGTCATGGATCAGTATTTAAGAACCATCCACGACAATGCAGAAATCGTGGACTTCATTAGCGCGAAAAACACTCGCGTGCGGGCTTCGGAAGCCAAGGCTGTACTAGAATCCAATTCTCCCGAGAAGCGATAATGCCCCACAAGGGAACCAAACGAAAATTCCCCGCGCACCGCCAGACGGTCCTCGACATTCTGGCTGCGTCGAAATCCGTGCCTGCGTTCCCTCTGCTACGAGACTTTCAATTAGGTGCGACAGAAGCCGCCAGGAAAGCGTGCCCGATGCGAATCGGTTGGGCCACGATTTTTCTCAAGGCTTACTCCCTCGTCTCGATCGAGATTCCAGAACTGCGCGATCGATATGTTCGTTTTCCGACGGAGCACATTTATCGTCACCCTTCCACCGTGGCATCGATTTCCATCCATCGAAACGATGACCAGGGAAATCCGAGATTGATCTGGGCAAGAATCTGCAATGCAGAAACAACTGACTTACAAGTCTTGCAGGGGCAAATCGACGACTCAGTGAATAAGCCGCTACGCGAGATTTACCGAGACGGTTGCATTCTGGAGCGATCGCCCAAAATATTAAGAAGGCTTTGTTGGTGGTGGGCCATGAACTGCTCAGGAAGAAAAGTCTGTAAACTTATCGGCACATTCGCAATATCGAGCCTCGCATCCCAGAATTGCCTGAATGCTTACCACCCGCTAATCACGACGACCAGCCTCGCTTATGCGCCGGTAAGCGAACGAGGTAACAGCCAGATCGCTCTGATTTGCGATCACCGAACCTTGGACGGAATGCTGGCAGCCCAAGCGTTACAAGCTTTAGAATCCAAGCTTCAAAATGAAATCGTTTCGGAACTAGAATCCATCTCTCAAATCAGGTCGAACGTCGCCTAAATTCCGACGCGATTCTAAACGCTGCGCTAACGGATCACTAAAATTGCGCATCGGTATCTTTTGAGGGAGCATCCGGAGTTGTATCAAACGCGAATGAGACCTTAGTAATCCAGCGTGAGTAGGCGATCATCCATGCACCAACGGCTACCATGGCAATCCCCCAAGTTATCGTCTGCTCATTGGCCTCGGCACCATACGCCGTAAATCGATCTAGATACAACGCGTACAAAATCTCGCTGGCATTCATCGCTCCCCCCGTAAGCCAATAAAGCCCGATGGCTTTCACAATCAAGTTGAATAAAGACGTCGGAGTAAAACGATCCGACTGAGCAAACTGAGAATCTAAATCCATACACACCTCGCATTGATTTACGGCTGGTTGGGAAGCAACTGACTTCCCAGCAAACCTAGCGCTAAAAGTAGAGAGAGGAGGGTTCCGCAAACAAACATAAACCAACGTGGCCAGGAGCTTCTATACCCCAACCACCGGATGTAAGTGTCAATAACGGGACCAGCAAAGTATAGCAAATTGGCGAAGAACGCCCCAATCACGATCGACATCACCACCGAGTAATTCAGAAAGCCGCTAAACCCAACGAGAAAAAGCGTAAACAAAGTCAGAATACCGAGATAAATGATTCTCAGCTTTTCCCAAGCTAGAAACACGTTCCGAGCTATGCCCAGCAACGATCGGTCCTCTCCTAAGGTATCCTCTGAAATAGACGCATTCGCTGTATTGGTGGCCGCGTACGGATTCTCATTCATAATGTAACCAAAGCGTCAGCTTTCTCCTTCTCGCTCCTCTGTCTCGCTACTCATTCTCACTGCTGAGCGGCGCTATCGCGGATGTTTTACGACCGCAGAATCTTCTCCATCTGCCGACCCTTGGCCAACTCGTCGACCAGTTTATCTAAGTAACGAACTTTTTGGGTCAAAGGATTCTCTATCTCCTCAACGCGATACCCACAAATGGTACCAGTAATCAGCGAAGCATTTTCATTGAGGGTGGCACCTCCAAAGAACTCTTCAAACGTAGAATTCTTGTCGATGTGTTTTTGTATCTTCGCCAACGAGTAGCCGGTCAACCAACAGATCACTTGATGCAACTCTTCGACGGATCGCCCTTTCTTTTCAACCTTATTCACATAGTGGGGATAGACGGACGCAAACGTCATGCTCGCGATTCTTTCATCATGACTTAGTTTGTTATTCATGGTTTCCCACAAGAGGTGGTGGTCGGCAAGTGACGCATTATCAGCCATCAACCTAGAAAGTCAAACCTACCTTGATCCGGGTTGATGGTGCCCGAACGATCCGTTTCTCATCCGTGGCTGTTTTTAGTTGCTCGGAGCTTGATTTGTGTTAGGCTAGGTGGATTCATGCGTATACGCACGAATTCGTTTCACATCGTCGTATTGAGGCTCAGGATGGAACTAGATCAACTCCCCATGGCAATGAGAGCCGCATATTTTACCATGCATCGCGAGACGGATAACTGCTTTACCGATTCAGGTGTCACAGCCGATCAATTTGTATTGATGGCAACCTTGAACCGCGATCACGCTGTCACGCAACGAGAATTGGCTAACAGGATGCCCTCAGATCCTAGCACGGTTCGTGCAATGCTGGTGTTGCTAGAGAAACAGGGACTGGTGGTTCGCGTTCCTCACCCGACTGACATGCGTGCCAAATCGTGTAGTCTTACCGCCAAAGGAAGAAAAAAATTTGAGCAACTCTGGGTCGCGAGCCAATCGATCCGCCAATCCATGAGCTCGGCTTTAAGTGCAAAAGAGTATCGAACTCTGGTTCAGCTACTCAAAAAGGTAACCGAAACCCTAGTAAAAAACGACGACGAGTCAGGTTGCGGGTAGGGCGGAATAATCCCGCAATTTCTTCGACGGACCAAGATAATGAATTGAAATCATTGCGAACAGGTCTCCCGTGGCGTTACAATCTAGCGGTCGAGCAGGGTTGCTCACAGGGTCATTGGCGATCTACCATCTCATGCCCCTTTAGCCACTCAGTTACGATGGGACTCTTTCTTTATCCGATTCGCATAGGTAAATCATGATTCGCTCGTACCCACGCGGTTTGTCTCGTTCCAAGTTCTCGTCACACGTCACGGGAACATTGCTTGGTGCCCTTGGTATCTTGCTCATCGGATTGACCGTCGGTGTCGCAAACCTTTTGGCGACCGACAATGAAAAAGATAAACAACCAAGCAAACCACCCTCGGTCGTGACGGACCCCAAAACCGTTGGCGGCGAATCGAACTCGATTATCCAAGTCGCGAACTTGGTCTATGCCGGCACCAAAAGTAGCGAGTGTTTTTCAGACCACTTTCTAACTCGCGCGGAGCGTGAATCGTCGATCAGCACCAGCCGACGATTCCACACGGTCAAGTTGGCTTCCGATGAAGTATTTCATTTTCCCTTAGTCATCATGACGGGCGAAGGTGAGTTTACGCTTTTGGAAGAAGAACGACAGAATCTGCGAGTTTATATCGAGCGAGGTGGTTTTCTATTAGCCTCTGCGGGTTGCTCATCAGAGGATTGGAATCGATCCTTTCGACGAGAGATGCAAAAGACCTTTCCTGAAAACAGCATGAAGCAGCTTGCAATGGATCACATGGTGTTCCATACCGTTAACGACATCCCAAAACTAGAAGCGAAACATGGTGAGCCGCAGCCAATCGAAGGCATTCACTTTGGTGATCGGCTCGGGGTGCTTTACTCCCAAGATGGATTAAACGATACGAAAAATTCGGTCGGTTGCTGCTGCTGTGGTGGAAATGAGATCGTCAACGCAGAAGCCATCAACGTCAATATTCTTGTGTACACTCTTTTGAAGTAGCGAAGAACCCCTCACCTCACTCGGGAGCACCTGCCTAGATGTTCACACGCCGCTGCTATCTTGCATTGCTGACTTTGATCGCATTGATGGGATGCGACTCTAAACAGCGTTCGCCTGTTGAGTCGCAAGAACTGGCTGCTGTTCTCTATTGCAGTGGAGATACTGCGGGATGGATCACCCCCTGCGGTTGCACGTCAGGTCAATCGGGTGGAATGTCCCGTCGGGCATCTATCATCGAGTCCGAAAACGGCAAACCGATCTACGTCGACGTCGGTGGTGCTCCGGCCGGAATCACGGAATATCATGTAGAAAAGTTCCTAGCTATTCTGAATGGCGAAAAGGAGCTTGGTGTTGTCGCCCATAATCTAGGGGTCTCGGAGCTAGAACTATCGCCGCAAGCATGGGAAACGATACCTGAACGCAGCGGGGTGCCTTTCGTTTCTACCAACGCAGAGCCGAGCTCGTCTGCTAACACCCCGAAAGGTTGGATTAAAAAGTCGGTTTTAGTGGAGAGCCATTCGACTCGCATTCAAATTCTTGGAATCGTTTCTCCTCGGTTAGTCAGGAATGATCACTGGAAAGTCAGCGATCCCAAACAAGCGATCCTGGCAGAGATCGCGAACACAAAGGCTGATGTTCGGGTCCTATTGGCCTACGCCGAAGAGCCCGAGTTAATCGAGCTTGCGAAGTCGATCCCTGAATTAAGTTTCGTCTTGGGTGGTCCCACGGGACAAACGTTGCCACCTCGACGACACGGCAGAGCGATCGTGTCCTCCGCGACCAACAAAGGGAAATACCTCGTTCGCGCCAAACTCACCGGATCGCCCGAGGAACGGTTAGCTGGAACCAAGGTGATCGAGGTCAGCAGCGAGCTGCCTCAAAACGGAAAACAAGATGCTAATTTAGATCGATTCTATGAACTGCTTCAACAGCGAGACTTTTCTTCGCGAGAGTCTGGGGTCGCGACCGCACGAGTTCCTCATGGAGTAAAAGACTACGAGATAGCGGGCTCGGAGTCATGCTTAAAGTGCCATGAAGCAGATCAACACGTGTGGACCGGTTCCCATCACAGTCACGCTTTCGCTTCCATTCAAAAGTCCAACGCTCACTTTGAACCAGCGTGCCAAGTTTGCCATACGACAGGCTATGCCCTACCCGGTGGGTTTGAGACGGTCATGGCATCGGCAGATCGGCTCGGGGTTGGCTGCGAGAATTGTCATGGACCATCGCTAGCCCACGTTAAGCAACCAACGAAACGAACTCCTTTCAACGCTGTTGATCAATGTCGCAAATGCCATGATCTTGAGAACAGCCCCAAATTCGATTACGCCACTTATTGGCCAAAGATCTTGCACGGCAAGAAGTGAGGCATTCTGTGTTTATCATGAATCATCGACGACTTCTCCGCTTTCTACTGTCCCTCAATTTGGCGATCCCGATAACCCCTTATGCGTTGGGATTAGATGATGGAGATGGTGATGACGCTCCGCCTGCGCAGATACAGTCCGTTTGGGCATCGAGTTTTTCAGCCGGTCTCGAACAATCTCAAGTTAGTCAAAAACCGTTGCTGGTCGTCTTTGGGGCAGAATGGTGTAGCTGGTGTCGCAAACTGGAAAAGGAACTTGCGACGGAGGCTGCGTCCGCCGTGCGACAGGAATGGATGCTCGCCAAAGTCGATGTTGATGAAGAAGAGGAGCTGGCATCCCAATACGGCGTACAAGCATTACCGACCATTGTTGTTGTTGACACAACCGGAGCAAAAATAGAATCGGTCGAAGGCTACATGCCCATCGATCAATTAGCAGGATGGCTGGAGGAACAGAAACAGGGTGCCGTATCTGTTTTGGACGCTGCCCTACAAGAATCGGCTGACGCCACCCAAGAGAATATTGCTAAGTGGGTTTCCTTTCTGGGAGACAGACGATCCTCCATACGCCAAATCGCAAAGCAAAAGTTCTTGCAACATCGTTCAAAAGCTTGGAGCTCCATTCTGCCTATCCTGGAGACAGGCTCTTTAGCGCAGCGACTGTCAGCCATGGAGCTCCTCGAAAAATGGAAAGCTCCCTCGCAACAACTTGATCCGTGGCATCCTGAAACGTTTCGCGAAGATGCCATTCAATCGATTCGAAAATGGTTGGAGGAAAACACAAAAACATTCGGAAGCGATGAAGGTGAAGCAGAACGTGTCGACGAACATGACGATGCACCGAATCCGGCACAGCCCGAATCGAGCGGCGATGCTTCGGAGTCTGATACGCCACTGCCCGATGAGATTGTAAAGCACATCAACAAATGGCGTTCAGTCGGTGAAAATGGAATCGAACTCCTTTTAGCAGAGACCTATTCTCTCGCTAATGAGAAAGATGTGATACGCGGACTTAAGAAACTGATTCTGGAAGGTGATTTGGGGGACCAAGCGAAAACGAATGCCAGGTTCGCCTATTACAATTTGCTCTCTGGAGCAACGATCAGGTCCGAGCATCTAGGTCTGTTAAAAAGTCTAGCAGGACTCGATGAAGCCAAACGTCGCCGAGCCGGTGTGGCTCTGGCACAGAAGCTTAGCAAAGATGATTCTCGTTTGCTCATCGCGTTGATCGAAGACCAAGACTCGGTGATTCGCGAAGCGTCGGTAGAAGTCATCTCCAAGGTGGATTCAGAAAACGCCGCCGATTGGCTCGATCGACTCCTCCGAGATCCTGATCGTAATGTCAGAGGTATGTCCCTAAAAACCTTAGCCCCGTCGTTATCGACGCGTGCGTTCCCCATCGTTGCAAAGTACTTGCCAACCGAGACCGATGAAAATCTGATTGTGCAAGGATTCAAATTTCTTGGCAGTGAGTCGAACTACAATCTGGAAAAGGAATATCTCGGCCTTATCCCATTCCTAGAACACGATCAATGGAGGATTCGCGCCGAAGCTACGGAGTTCTTAGGAAAACAGCTTCAGAATCAAGTGGCTTACCAAAGGAATCGTGATGATACCCTGACACAACCTATCATCGAAGGCTTGTCGTCAAGGCTGCTCGATCCAGACAGCTTTGTGCGAGCCAAAGTGCAAGAGCATATTCCGAATTTGGTTAACGTTAAGACGCTGCCGAAATTGGCCAAGCTGCTTGTTCAGAATGTAGAGTTACTAGATCAAGTGCTCGAATCCTCACAAAGCGATAGATCGCGCACCGTCCATTACGGAATGGGAAGCCAGAGCGATGAGAATATCAAGACGGCTGACTTTCTTATCAGCTTAAAGTCCGATGATGATTCCGTTCGATTGGTCGCTGCAATCTTCCTGGCTGATTCGAAACCCGAACGCGCTCTCACCGAGCTTGCAAAACATGTGACGACGGACAATCGTCTTCTTAAATCGAAAATTGTGCACCATGCGATTCGCGCTTTTAACAGTTATCGCGACGATGCGACCTCGGGGTATTTGCAGACGAATGCGATCCAGGATGCTCCCCTCCGACGCAATGCCAACGAGCCGGAGCTAGATAACAGTAAGGACGGACTCGATCTTTTCGATTTGTTCGGCGATCGCGTTACCCCCACTACCGATCGCGATGAGAAAAAAAAGCCAGATGTCGCCGCCACCGGTGGTGTTGATGTCGACGATTTCTTTGGTGGTTCATCCTCCCAAAAGAAAAGCTCGCCGGCAGTGGAAAAATCATCGTCGGACAGCGGACAGCAGATAGCATCCGCCACCACGGAAAAATTGGAAATCGACGAACCGGATCTTTTCGGAGTCGCTAACAAACCCGAACAAATCGCCTCGGTGGATTCCAAAACGACCAAGCCCGGAAAGCGGCTCCGAAATTTTAAGGAATGGATGGCAAACTGGAACAGCGAAGAGACACCAATCGAGTTGAAATCGAGTTGGAAGCAGATTGCTAGCCAGCTGCTTCAATCGCAGGACGCTGAGGATCGAAATCTCGGTCTCATTCTGTCACCCATTGTTGGATTACCCATCGATCAAAAAGAGTGGCTTGCATTGTTAAGCGCAGAGCAATCCAAACCCATAGCGGCATCCGTAGTTGGCTGGCTGCCGATGGAGTGGACCGAGCCAATTGGTGACTCGTGGACCATGGGTGACAAAAAGCTAAATCAAGTCTTCTTAAAATCCTTTACATCAGCGGTGGAACCAAAGCGGCTTATTTGGCTTGCAAACAACAAAGAACGATTCGCAGAGAACTACATCGAGGCCACGATGTATGTAAGCGCTTGCTTGCGAACGGTTCTCGGATCAGGCATAAAATTCGGAGAGCCCGATTCTCACTTCGGCAACTATTTTAAACTCGACAAGGCTACTGAAGATGTTCGGTTGGTGGTTGAGGAGCTTGTAACGAGAGTCAAGCGAGACGACGCATCGTCCGCGTTTGCGATGGCCGTGTTGCTAAAATTGGTCCCCAAGGAAACAGAATCTCTCTGCATGGAATTGCTAGACTCAGAAAACGCGAAGTTACAAAACCTTGCAGCAGACGCCCTTTTGAGCAAAAGCAGTTTTGCCAACACCAAGCTTCTGGATACGATTCGTTCCAAGGAGTCTGCAATCCTCGATCGCTGGATTTTGAACTATCTATGGGCTAACCAAACAGAAAATCAGTATCAGGACATAATGTTGATTCACGCAGGTACGCGCTCTACCCAGCAAACCGACGAACTGCTCAAGTTTCTCAAAACAGCTCGTCGTAGTAACTCTTGGAAGGATTGGCTCAAAGTTCAGATCGAACGAAATGAACCAGAGGTAACTCCCTATCTGGCTTTAATGCAGATCGCTTTAGATCCCGAGGCTCCCATCGAGTTGCTTAGCCGATACCCTGGAAATTCCGGATCAGGCCAATCATTGAATCTCATTATGACCGCTGTGGTTGCTTCGACTCGCGAAGACGCCGCAACGTGGCTGGTCGAACACTTCAAGGAAATCAAAGCAGCGTCTCAGAACGAATATCTGAATAGTTACTCTTGGAATGAACTCCTGAAGAGCCGTAAAGGGGAGTGGATCAAACTGAAAAAGCTCTTGGAAATTGACAACTATTAACGATTCCACTCGGGACGGACCCATTGCTGAAATCGATTTACTCGACCAAGTAATTGAGAGTGTAATAGGCATCCGAATGCAAAAGAGGAAGTCCCGTTTCGGACCGAACCCCGACGGATTGCAAATGATGAATGTTTCCTCGTTGCAATCCCTCCACTTCTAAAGTCACACGAAGGCCATCTTCGGAAACTTTAACGGAACGCACCGTTGGCTTGGATTCATCAACCTCAGGACTACCGTACGCTCCTTGAAAGATGTACGTAAAGGATCGCATACCATACGACTTGGGATCACTGGCGGTTTCACGATCTACACGCTGAGTAAAAACCAAATCAAATCCGCCTCGAACTGCTTTCATCTCGAGTACTTCGAACGGAGTTTCGCCGGTCCAGTTAAGACGCTGCACCGCATAAGGTTTGGTTCCTCGTGATCCCCAGCCTCGGTTCGTCTCACCTGCAAACATAGAACCATCCTCCGTGATTTCCAAACCGACCACTCCACAATCTAAACCCTCACGGAATGGAAAACAGGCCCCTTGGTAGTGTCCATTAACCTTCTCCAGGTAACATCGCATAACCGTGCTATTGGTTTGGTCACCAACAAACACGTGCCCGTGAAAGGGCCCAAACTTACCCCCGGTAAGATCGCATGCGATTCCGGCGGCGGATTGCCCCATATCTTTGTAAGGAAACAAGATTGCAGGAGGTTCGTATTCCGGGATGCGATCCGCTTCGACAACAAAGCGACTACCGTCCTTAGGTTCCGCTGGCCGTTTTCCGATATACTTCTCCGCTTCGGAATACCATTTGAAACCACCGGGGTGCCCCATAAATTTTCCAGGGGCGAGATGCTTAAGCGCACACGTACCATTCCATGGCCCTTGATTATCAGTGTAAAACATGTCCCCCGCTGCGTTGGCACCGATGCCGCCAGGTGATCGTATTCCACTACACGTCGGGATGGTTTTTCCATCGGGGGTAACCCGAACAACCCACCCACGATAAAGCCCATCGCTACCAAACGAGCCTGTCAGACACAGCGCAACCCAAATGTTCCCGTCGCGATCAGGCTTCGATCCAAACGCGTATTCGTGATAGTCGCCTGAAATCTGCCACCCCGATCCCAGCACCTCAAACTCATCGGCGACTCCATCCCCATCGACGTCTTTCAGTAGCGACACGTCCGGTCGTTGCGTAACAATCAACGAATCACCTCGCCACGCCAAGCCAATTGGTTCATGCAGGCCGTGAGCAAAGCGTTTAAACTGATCCGCCGCGACCTTAGGTGATGTCGGGTTGCTAATCAACCAAACCTCGCCACGCCGGGAAGCTACCGCCAGCTTACCATCAGGCATCATCTGAAACGAAGTCGCCTCGAGTTCAACTCCTTCTGGAATTTCGAACGAGACGAGCGAATAGTAATCCGCTTCGGTCGGCTTAATCCTTGTTTTTGATTGTTCTTGGGCAATTGCTGGATAAGCGTCACCGGTGCAACAAAGAGTTCCAAAACTGAGCAAAGCCAAAAGAGTCAATTTGGTGAATCGCATGATCTATCTATTAGGTAACTTGTAAGTTTTTGTTTTGGACTAGCCAAGGAGTCGCATGGTACTCCGTTGGCCACATGAGGTTTATCTAACAGTTCGCTCACCAGCGCACTGTATATTCCATCGTTAATGGCAATTGCGATTCGTCTACCCTAATTCGCAGATCGACATCGTTAGCCGCATTGTTCTGTAACGACACGTTCGGGACATTCGGATTTGACAACTGAATCTTGATCTGCTTGTTCACAAGCCACAGCCCGGGTTGAATTTGTGTGATTTCGTTGCCGTGAGCCAA
Organism: Pirellula sp.; assembly: GCA_025459355.1. Taxonomy (GTDB): domain Bacteria; phylum Planctomycetota; class Planctomycetia; order Pirellulales; family Pirellulaceae; genus JBKCUI01. Next base: position 4,544 of record JALOQS010000030.1, on the reverse strand, counting down.
TCTTACTACCGAGGTGAGTTCGCCATCTTTAGATTCAGGCTGCCCAGAAGTCGCAGAACCAGATTTTTCTAGCCTTATCGATCGCTTGAAACCTTTTTGACTATCGGAAGAATCGACGGTCACGGTATCGTTAACGACGATGTTGCCCGTTTGGTAACGGAACGTTGGCGAACCATCTTTTGCCAATCGATAACCGAGAAATCGGTAGCGGTTTTGCACTTGAGCGTTATCCGGCCATTTATCTGATGCGCTGTTTAGCAAACTTACAGCAGGCCCGCTTTCGAATTCAACCACTAAATCACCGAGAGGTTTTTGGCGACCGACACCTCGGTCTCGCCAGTGCATCGAGGCGTCGATAAACGACCCTTGCCATATTGTCCTTAGCGCCATGGCCTCTGCATCCCAAGCGATATTGATCCCGCCAGGATATCCGACTGCGATGCCGCGTGCGGACAGTCCTTCGAGAAAGTTTCGATAGATGACGGGTTGATCTTTGGGTTCGAGGACAATTTGATCTCGCTGCAGACCATCAGGCAATGCAGCATCATTTCCCTGTGATAGATACAGCCATAGGGCCGCGATTTGGTGCTCAGCGTTTCCTTCGTAGATCTGTTTGAAAACACTTTGTCCTTCGGGAAAGCTGTTAGGCATACGTGTTCCAGGTCGATACTTGATCGGGTCCATCAAGTAGCGGAAGAACCATTCGGATCGCACTCGCTTGGTCATGAGTTGCATATCGAGTGCTTGTATCCCCGTCGCAGCCACATTGCCAAACGTATGACACTGGGCACAAGACAACCCTTTGGTGCCCGCGAGACGGCGACCAGCAGCCAGCGCACGAATCTCCGTCTCATCGTGCGGAAGCTTGGCAACACTTTCTTCGCTAGGGCGATCCTGCTTCACAAACAAAGCAGCCATATCAGAAGGAGCATTGTGATAGTTGGGCATGCGAACCTTCATGTAAGGCCGATGTCTTACACCTTGTTTAAGCACTTCTGCGAGAAAGTCGTCTGAGAGCTTGTCGCCGACTCCTGTCAAGCGCGGAGGTATTCGACCTTCATCGCCCATTTCTGGAATCGTGGTTGTAAACAGAGGCAAATTGTGCGACTCTGGTCCACCAAACCCATTGCGTTCATGGCATGCGATGCAATTGAATTGGGCCATGCGAAGCTGTATCTTAGACTCGGGCTCCTCAATGGATTTCGGTTTTGCTAACGAGTGCCGAACGGCCTCTATTTGTTTATCAGAAAGATAGTAGTTGGGAGCTTTACCAGGCGTTTCGGCCAGACAACCAGCATTGAGATTCGCTTGATCCAAGGCGATGGATTTCGAGCTAGTTGCAGCGATGTTCCCGAAAGACATGTTATGACAATTCGCGCATCCGGTCGCTTGAAACAGGTCTTTCCCTCGCTTAATCAATTCAGGGTTGATCGATTCTTGTTTTGTGAGATTGCGAGCCGCATCTGGATCGAGAGCTAACCAAGGTTCGATCGATTGCCGAGGTAGTTCTGAACCTTCCCATTCCAGATCTAGGGACGCTTCCCCGCCGCCCTGGAAATACTCAACCCGAATTTGATGAACCCCAGCGGCTAGTTCGGCTTCACCAGAAACGAATTGGTGGGGATGAATCCCGTCGCAATCCGCAACTAATTGATCATCGATGTATAGCTTACTACCGTCATCGGAACCGAGATGAAAACGATACGTTCCTTTCGATTCTAATGCAAAGAAAGAACGGAAGCGGATCGCGTAGTTGTTCGCATCCCGAGCCACGGACAAATCTAGCCCGGCGCTTGTGCCATTTAACTTAGGCGTCAGTGTGCCGAAATCGGGCAGTTTATCCCACGATCCACGAAAGACCTCGTATTGGTAGTTCGGCGAGATGTTATCTTCTGCGATAGAAGCGACCAGAAAACTCGCGATATCCCTGGCTTCTTCATCGTTCAGATGCATGGCTGGCATGCGATCTGAAGGACGTACGGCATGGGGATCTTTTAAAAACAAAGCCAATCCATTGGCTGTGTATTTTTCAGGTAAATTCGGCAGAGGAATCGTAGTCCGAGTAGCACCGGTTCCATCGGGCATAGCGTGACAAACAGCGCAGCCAATTTCTTTGTAGAGACGTTCACCTCTGCGAATCGCATTTCGCCCTACACGCGGTGCTCTTTGGTTCGCTCCGGTACTTTCGAGAAAAGCCGCGAGGGCCTCAACCGTAGTTTGTTTTTCCGATGCGTTCATGCTTCCGAGAACGTCTGGCATGGTTGTCCCTGGCTTTAACTGATGCGGATTGCTCAAATATTGTGCGATGTATCCGCGACGGAGTCGGCTGCCAACACCTGATAGATTTGGCGATAACTTTGTGGCTTCAGAAAGGCCAGCGATATTGGAAGCGTGACAATTTACGCACCCCAAATCATTTACGAGCACTTGGCCTGCGATTTCTTGGTAAATCGGCACACTGGTCTCGGATGAATCACTTCCCTGCGAATCCGCCATCTCGGACAGTCGCTCATAACCTGCGACGCGAGGGCGCTTCGCAAGTTTGTCCGAATCGATCGGGACAATCCAAATGTTCCGATAGAGGACCGGATTGCCGTGATCTTGCAAATAGATTGGACCGGGTTCTGGAGAGTCTGCAACGGGAGCCGCAGTTGTTGGCCCTGGCACATCTGTTTCACTATGGATGACAATGCCGTTTAATCGAACGGTTAGCTTTGCGTTTTCCGTCTTCTTGCCCGTGCTGTCCCAACGTGCTGCCGTAAACTCCACATCGTAGGTTTGCCATTCACCTGGAGGCAAGGAAGCATTTACACTAGCCTTTTGAACACCGTAAATGGCACCACAGGTGTTGATTTCATTCTCGAAGCCAAACGAGTCTAGAACCTGCGTTTCATATCGCCCTTGATGATAAACGCCACTATTGCCACGGGCCTGTCCGAGCGCGTCAGGCATGTGGGGAGTTTTAAACTCTAAGTGAAGTCGGTAATCGCGAAACTTGGAACTTGTCGTTGCACCCGAGACCAACAATCCATTTTCGAGCTTGGCTCCTGGATTCCAGTTTTCGGCCAGAGACTTTTCGGTACCATCGAATAGCAAAATCGCGCGACCGGGAGGCGGATTGCCAAGGGTCGGACTGGATCGATTCACTCGTTCAGCCCCCTCGATCAAATCAGCTGCATCATCTTCATCTGTCTCCAGGACTTGCGGTTCCGATTTATCCCAGCCGGATGTCGGCAGACCGCCGGTAAAGATAGAGACTCGGTAATTGCCCTTACCTAAATCGGCGATTTGAATTCCGCGACCGGATTTGAGGTATTCTCCGACCAAGCTCGATTGCGATGACGTGGATTTCGCAGACTCGGTTGCACTCGGCGATACAGTCCCCTGCGGGTCGCCCCACGCAGAGCTATTCCATACCAAATGGGTGATGACAAATGTAAATCCAAGACAGAGTCTGGTTGGAATTGTGGTTATCAACATCTTGATCCGTTTTTACGAATGGTTCGTCAAAGACGCAGCGAGCCTCTGCGTTCGAGTCATGTCAGAGCTACGTACGAGCGTTTCGCGAAGCAATTCGACCGAGGCTAGTATAGTTGGCGGCGGAAACTTTGGCAGTGCCACATTGATTCTCAGATTTATTTCGAATGCCAGGTGAAATGCAAAACAAATCCTTGTTTTCCGCCAGTCCTGCGTTAAAGACTTATCCTGTTGCCCGCCGATACGTCGGAGAATGAGGGACTCACGGACAGGAAATGGGAAAATGGAATTGTTTGTTTCTGCATCGGGAGTGGAGCTATCTCCACAAACCATACGCGCACTGAGCCAGGGAATCGACCTAGCCGTTGACCGTTTAGAAACCGTCATAGAATCAATCAACGTGCAAATCAAATGCTGCACGAAATCCCGCTCTGAAGCTGCCACAGTCCTAAATCAAAGTGCTGGCCTATCATGCCAAATTCAAGTGTCCCTTTCGGAAAATGAACCGATCGAATTGTCGCTAGAACGAATCACCGAGCGTTTAGGGGTAGTCATTTCGAAAAGAGCCGACGATAGAAAGTTAGCCGCACTCTCCCGCAAGAACAGAAGCTTGCATTCCCAAACGACATCTAGTATCAGCGACATCACAGCATTGATTTAGCGAGTCCATGTCGCATCTCCACGTCTTCTTATCTTGATCTTATCTTGAGTAAGTAGACGAGTTGCTAGATTCCTAGCCGCCGGTCCCATTTGTTGCACTGGTGTCGTTGTTTCCGCTGGTGTCGTTGTTTCCATCGTCGGGGTTCTGGTTGAGCTGTAGCGCGTTTAACCTCAATCGGGGAATACCTGTTAGCATAATCATTGGCGGACGCTCGCAGATTAAAGTCACCTCGCTTTGCACGATTCGTCCACCAAAGAAGTTGGGAACAACCCAGCCGTTATCACTAAGTGGAATAATAGTTGTGACGGTTACCAGTGCCGTCTCTTCGGTAATGACATCGGGCTGAACAGTGATTTGCCCATTCTTGATGCCCGCTGCGCGAAGCAATTCGCTAGCAGCCAGGACC
>JALOQS010000199.1 GCA_025459355.1 Pirellula sp. | reverse complement strand
GCATCAAGACGGTCCATGCGCCAAACATCCCTTCGTTAGGCCAGGAGTGCAAGTCATAGCTGTGCAACTAGAAGGGAAAGAAATAGGTGTCTCCGATTCTCTTTCAAGAGCGATTGGACTAATACGCGGTAGCGAAAAGTCCGATGTTACAATCGTTGTATCGGATCACGAAGGGAAATCGGAAACGTTAACCTTGACACGCGTGCCACTAGCTAAGTTAGCCAGGCCAAGTTCAAAGTAAACTGTCGTAATCTGAAGTAATAGCCCCTAGCGATCAACCCTTGCCATGCTCGATCACAATCCCTACGAATCACCAACCGATACAGACGTCTCGGTTCAAGCCTCCATTGATCGATTAGTGAAAATCCGTCGTGCTTCCACAATTGGAATACTTCTGGTCTTGTTTGTAGGAATATTGGATGCCGGGATTGGGATTCGAAAGGTTTTCCGAGAAGCATCCGAGCTGACGTCAGTTGATCCAGCATTTTTGGCTAGTGAACTCTCTCAGGCGTGTCAGTTTTGTTTATTCGCAGTACTTGGCGCTGGGGTCCTTTACTGCGTTCGAATTTGGGCGGTTTTCCGGCTTCGCTTTTTGGGTGTCGCTTCGGGGCCAGCACTTCACCCGTCTGAGCAATACTTCAAGCAACGACTCAACAAGATGCTCGGCGATGATGAGTAATTTGACTGTCGTCAAAATTCGGGAGTTTCGAGTGAAGGAACGATCACAAGGGGAGGGTCCCTGTAGGCCGTAACAAGTCGCAACGCGACGCAGTTACGGCACAACACGCCGGGGCTAAAATGATTTGTCGGTTTCGGCATACATCGATCCCCACGTAGCCGAAGTCACCAGACTTTGGATAGAGCCCCAGCAATACCTCCAATCTGTGGCCAGATCGGCTACGAGCCCGTGTAGCCGAAGTCACCAGACTTTGGACAGCACCCCGGCAATATCTCCAATCTGTGGCCAGATCGGCTACGAGCCATGTAGCCGAAGTCACCAGACTTTGGATAGCGCCTCGGCAACACCTCCAATCTGTGGCCAGATCGGCTACGAGCCCGTGTAGCCGAAGTCACCAGACTTTGGACAGCACCCCAGCAATACCTCCAATCTGTGGCCAGATCGGCTACGAGCCCGTGTAGCCGAAGTCACCAGACTTTGGATAGCACCCCGGCAATACCTCCAATCTGTGGCCAGATCGGCTACAGCCCATGTAGCCGAAGTCGCCAAGACTTTGGACAGCTCGCCAGCGATACATCCAATCTGTGGCCAGATCGGCTACGAGTCCATGTAGCCGAAGTCACCAGACTTTGGATAGCACCCCGGCAATACATCCAATCTGTGGCCAGATCGGCTACGACCTGTGTAGCCGAAGTCGCCAAGACTTTGGACAGCGCCCCTGCGATACCTCCAATCTGTGGCCAGATCGGCTACGAGCCATGTAGCCGAAGTCACCAGACTTTGGATAGCGCCTCGGCAATACCTCCAATCTGTGGCCAGATCGGCTACGGAGCAAAACACAACTACGCCACGAGACCTTTGGTGACCAACATAAAGACGTCTTCCAACGTTGGGTCTTTGTCTTGAAACGACTTCATCTTGACTCCCGCGTGGACCAATCGCTCCATCAATGCCGACAACCCCGCGTCATCGGTTTCGAATTCGGCCGTGGCACGATCGCCATCGATATCAATCCCTCGCATTGTGGGATCGCTCCGAAGAATGGAGATGCCGAGTTCCTGATTCTCAATAAAACGGACTTCGACAATACGATTGCGTCTGATCTTGCGATAGACCGATTCAATAGGGCCGTGCATCAAGAGTTGACCACGCTCGATGATCCCAACCGAAGAGCAGCAATCCGCTAACTCGCTAAGAATGTGACTGCTAATCAAGATGGTCTTACCCATTCGCTTCAGCTCTTTCAACAACGCCTTGACATCGATTCGCGCCCGTGGATCGAGTCCGCTTGTTGGTTCGTCAAGTATGAGTACCGGTGGATCGTGCACCAGTGTCTTGGCTAAACAGAGTCGCTGCTTCATTCCTCGCGATAAACCATTTACGTAATCATCTCGCTTGTGTGTCAAGTCGAGCAACTCCAGCACGTCGCCGATCACTTGCTTGCGCTGAGTTCGACCGATTTTATAGGCCACGGCAAAGAAATCCAAAAACTCCCAAACCTTCATCCCGTCATACACACCAAAATCGTCCGGCATGTAACCGATACTTCGGCGAACATCCATCGGGTTTTTATTCACGCTGAAACCGTTGACGGAACCGTCACCTCGCGTGGATTTCAGCAATGTAGCCAAGAAGCGAATGGATGTGCTTTTACCAGCACCGTTAGGCCCGATAAAACCGAATAGCTCGCCCGCTTCGATCTTCATGGTGATCGATTCGACAGCGGTAAACTCCCCGTAGTCTTTTCCAAAGTCGTTTAACTCAATCATCTCGAATGAATTTCTGTGTGTGGGCTAAAGTGAAAAAGCGCTCTGCTTGGTGTTCGATAATCGACTGACAACCTGCGAAATGATTGCCACTGCTCGGTGGACTTCGTCCAGCGTATTGTTGTGAGAAAAGCTGAACCGCAAACCGCCGTTGATTATATCCCGTGGCAATCCCATCGCGGCTAAGACGTGGGATGGTTGGCTCGAACCGCTCGCACATGCAGAACCGGTACTGCATGCCAGACCTCCCAAGTCGAGGGCTACCTGGATAGCTTGTCGATTTAAGCCTGGAAAGGCAACACTTGAGGTATGCGGTAATCGCATGGAGCTCGCCCCTATGATAACCGCTTGCGGAACCGATTCTCTAAGGCATGACTCGAACTCGTTTCTAATCTCGGCCAGATACGATCTTCTGGTCTCGATATCAGAAAATCGCTCTATCGTCAGGGCAAATGCGTCCGCGAGCACTGGGGATTCCGTTCCTGGCCTCAGACCCAGCTGCTGAAATCCGCCGAACAGTTGCGGATCCAACTTGACACCATTTCTTATGACCAGTGCTCCAATACCGATGGGTCCATGAAGTTTGTGAGCGGTTATCGTCATCGCATCGACCCCGATCGATTGAAAGGCAATCGATTCTTTACCGAGCATTTGAACGGCGTCGGTGTGGACGAGCACTCCGCGCTCGCGACACATCTGGGCCGCTTCTGCAACCGATTGAATGACTCCCGTTTCGTTGTTGGCAAACATGAGAGACACTAAAGCGATTGGCTGCGTTTCCGAATTAATGAGCAATCGTTCTAAAGTTGATAGGTCGACCAAACCGTTTCTGTCGACAGGCAATCGAACAAGCTTTCGCCCCTCTGTTTCAAGTTTTTCGGCCGCCCCCAGCACGCTAGGATGTTCGATAGCAGAGACAACAATGGCACCTGGCCTGTTGTGTGTTAAACCGAACACTGCCAGATTGTTGGCTTCGGTGCCGCCGCTCGTAAATAACAGTTGGTCGGTCGACATTCCTCGTGTACAAGCCCCGACACCGGCCAAAATTCGATCGCGAGCATCTTCGACAAGCTGCCGAGCAATGCGACCAAAACGATGCTGACTGCTCGGGTTAGCCAACCCCTGTTGATTGAGATCAAACATCCGAGCCGCGATTTGCGGGTCCATGATGCTGGTGGCGTTGTTATCGAAATAAATCATGTGTCGAGAAGACGAATCGGAAGCCATTTTTTTCGGAGCATTGGAAACTAGTCTGGCCAGCAACCCAGATGAACACAATGGGGTACCGATTTTTTAGGGCCGACGTGACAGAAAGTTTTGCAGGAATTTTCATTGCAAGCCACAAAATGTTGAAAAAAACCAACTAAATCTTGCGCGTCTTCGCTCCTGCCGAACTCTCGGATAGAATGCTGGACCGCCCAGGCGAGATCAACCCAAAACTCGCCAAAAGGAGGGATGGGCTAAGTATAGGGCCAAGCAGATTAAACTCTCATAGGTTTTCAACGGATGGCAAAGAATAAAAATCGATTCGACCGGGACGGCGATAATCCTAAGAAATCCCAGACTCCCAACATTTTAGATCGGTCGCCGCCGTTCGATCTGGCTGCTGAATCGGGCGTCCTCGGAAGCCTTCTTCTGAATCCAGATGTGGCCAACGAACTGACGCTTGTTTTGCGTGACAGCGATTTTTACGACGATGCGAATCGCAAGATCTACTCTGCCATGATCGAGATGTTCGATACGGGACGAAAGATCGACGTCACTTTGCTCGTCAGCGAACTCAAAGCACGTGGCGACTTCGATTTAATCGGAGGTGCCGCTTATTTGGCAAAGCTCGCTAACAGCGTGCCCAACGCGGCTCACGCTGTCTACTACGCGGAAATCGTACGAACCAAAGCGACCTTGCGACGCTTGATTGATGCGTCGACAACTATTTTGAGCGAAGCCTACGACGAAACGTTTGACGCGAAAGAATTGGTATCGCAAGCTGAGCAACGAATCTTCCAAATTCAAGATGAGCGAAACGCTAACTCCGCGGCTCAGGTCGGTGATGTTTTGAAAACCGCAATGGAGCGGATCGATTTGCGGATGCAAGGTGTGCAGCTCAACTCGGGGGTCATGACGCACTTTACCGATTTCGATGCGATGACCGGTGGACTGCATGACGGCGAGCTTATCATTCTCGCGGCTCGTCCTAGTATGGGCAAAACAGCTTTTGCGATGAACATCGCCGAGCAAGTTGCGATGAAGGAGAATGCGCCCGCCCTCTTCGTTAGCTTGGAAATGAATGCGGTCGAATTGGTGGATCGACTCTTGTGTTCGGTTGCCAAGGTGAACGGTTCACGATTGAGAGTCGGTACCATTTCCCAAGATGACCAAAAACGACTCATCGCTAGTGCAGCACGTATTGCTACGTCGCCTCTCTACATTGATGATGCCCCCAGCCGAACGGTCAGCGAAGTGGCCGCCGTCGCTAGGCGTATCACCCAACAAGAGCTCCGAAAACCGGGGGGCAGGAAGCTCGGTTTGATCGTCATCGACTATTTGCAATTGCTCGAACCTGACAACCCAAAAGACCCACGTCAGGAACAAGTGGCGAAGATCGCTCGACGTTTAAAAATGCTGGCTCGGGAACAACGTGTACCGATTCTTTGTTTGTCTCAGCTGAATCGTCAAGCTGAGGATAGCAAAGATCACAAGCCCAAGCTCAGTCACCTGCGAGAATCAGGTGCTATCGAACAAGATGCCGACGTGGTCATGTTCGTACACCGCGAGGGATACTATCACCGTGGCGAAGACGCGGAACAGTATGCCGGCCAAGCAGAAATCATCATCGCCAAACAGCGTAATGGTCCGGTTGGCGACGTGGAGCTGATCTGGGAACGTGACTACACACGATTCCTCAACAAAGCTCCAGAACGACACGAAGAGTTCAGCGCCTACAGCGATTTCTCAACTCCGGGCGGCTACTGATACCCGTCCGCGAGTGAATTAGCGATCGCCCAATAACGCGTCGTTCGGTTCCATGGTATCCATCGACCGAATGGCGAGCCCCTTTTTACCCGTGAGTGAATCACCCAATTCACTCCGCCAACGGTCGGCCAATCGGCTCAGTGCATCTGCTTGTTCTAAATGCGAATCGATCAGGTTTTGGGATTCGCTAACATCCAGATCCAAGTCGTAAAGTTCGGCCTTTTCCACCTTTCGATTTTGGTAGTTCACGGGATTGCCATCGTTGCGGCGCTTTTGCCCCGCAACGCTTCGGTATTGATGGGGGAAAACCAATTTCCATCGCTCGCTCCGAATCGCTTGTAGCTGACCATCGGCATAGTAATAAGGGATTGATTCATGAGGCGACGGACTATTCCCAATCATTAAAGGCAAGATGTTTTTGCCATCGATGGCTAACACTGGCAATTCCGCTTTAATAAGATGCGCGACGGTTGGAAGAATATCGATGGTCGAGGCCAGCTTATCGCAAACCGTCCCAGCGGGGATTGTGCCAGGCATCTGCATAATTGTCGGGACTCTTACGCCTCCCTCCCACGCGGTCCCCTTTCCTTCCCTGAGTGGTGACGCCGACCCGGCATGTTCTCCATAGCTTAGCCACGGCCCATTGTCCGAGGTAAAGATAACCAACGTTCGCTGCGACAGCTTTAGTCGCTCTAAAGTATCCAAGATCTGACCAATGGACCAATCGACTTCTCGCACCGCATCAGCATATGGCCCTGACGGATGTTTCGCCTCAAACTCTGGAGAACTGTACAAAGGCACATGAACCATCGAATGGGCCAAATACAAAAAGAATGGTCGCTCCGAATGTGATTCGATAAAACTTACCGCCCGACTGGTATAGTCGCGTGTCATCAGCTTCTGATCATCCGCCGTAACATCAGGATCCAAAACGGCATTGTTCTCTACCATCGGCAACGGCGGATAGATCGATGGGCTCTTGGGGTCTTTATTGCGGGCGGCGATGGCTGCAGGATGGAGCGGCCACATGTCGTTCGAGTAGGGCAAGCCATAGTAGGAATCAAATCCGTGTTGCGTCGGCAAGAATTTGGGATGATGTCCCAAATGCCATTTGCCAATACAAGCCGTCGCATAGCCCTTTGATTTGCATAATTCGGCTACGGTTGTTTCGGTGTCCGCAATCCCAGTTTGAGCGTTAGGTCCTAAAGCACCACGAAACCCAACCCTTTCGTGGATACAACCGGTAAGCAACGCAGCTCGCGACGCGGAACAAACCGCAGAGGACACGATAAAATCCGTAAAGCAGCGGCCGTTGCGAGCCATTCGATCCAGATTAGGTGTCTCGTATCCTGTGGCACCAAATGGTCCGATATCGGCATACCCCAGGTCATCGACAAAGACCAGCACGACGTTCGGAGTCTCAGCGTTCGGCGCGTCTGCCCTCGCTGCATGACCTCGTGCCAGAGCACTAAAAAAAAGCGAAACCAGAATCGAGGCGATTGCGACAGCCTTAAACATAATGATGCACCTATCCTCTAAGCGATAACGCGAACAATTATGAGCCGGATACA
>JALOQS010000029.1 GCA_025459355.1 Pirellula sp. | reverse complement strand
CTTTCCCGCTCCGTTCGGACCAAGCAGCCCAAAGGTCATGCCTTTGGATATGCACAAATCGATTCCGTCACATGCGACGTGAGAGCCATATCGTTTCGTTAAACCGCCGGTAGAGATGGTAAGGCAATCCGCCTGTAGACTCCTGGGTGATAGGTCCCTCATTAAACCACCTCTGCAAGATACTCACGCATGGCGAATTCGAATGTATGACGAATTTTATCGGGTGTTAGCCCGTCCTTTACAGCTTGTGCGATCACCCCATCCAACGCACTTTTCAATTTTTTCTGAGAAGCGTTCAGCTTTGCAATTGAGGAGTTAGCAACAAAAACTCCAACTCCCCGTCGCGTCTCAACAATCCCCTCACGCTCCAAAGTCTCGTAAGCCCGTTGGATGGTGTTTGGATTGACCTTTATATCAACCGCGAATTGCCTGAGAGATGGCAGGATCTCGCCGGCTTTAAAGACTCCATCGAAAATCGATTGGCGTAGCTGGTCGGCTATCTGACGGAATATAGGAATGGAACTCTTTGGATCGATCAGCATAAATTCTCCATGCATTAGTGTACTAATGCAGTTTGATGCAAAGCAGTCCAGTTGTCAAGAGGGGCAAACGTAGTCATATATCAGGACGAATGTTTCGACCGACTAAAGGGGACAGGTCAAGAAGGGAAATAGTCCCTAGCCTATGGTGGCGAGTTCTCCGCATTCATGAACTGAGTAAAGTCAAACGGTTCGCCCGTCAGTTCTTTCCACTTTGCTTTTTGATCGTCGTTTAGAATCGCGATCAGACTTTCTAAAAGCGAGGTGTCTCGAATGGGGCCCTTCTTGCCATCTCGTGATCGAGGCCCACCAAGCTCTCGACCCGGTCCTCCCGGCTCCCCTTTTGTCTCTCCCTTAGGCCGATCGCGTTCGCCGTTCGATCTCCAGGGATCGATTCGTTTTGGACCACCGGGTCCACCCAGCTCACCAAAAGGGGGTGGCATTGGCCCAGGTATAGGTGGTCCCATCCTCATTCCTCGCGATGCGAAGTATTGATCCATTTCTTGTTGAATGCGCTGCTTTTGGCTTCGCTCCAGATTAAGTTCACTGGTAATCGCCAGATCCCTAAATGCCATGTGGCCCAAGAACTGAATCGACAACTGTTTGATTCGAGTTCTTTGCTGCGTTGTGAGAATCGTTTCTAGTTGCGAATTACTCCATTTGGCTTGCTCTAAAATCTCATCGTCGTCGGGGCGGAAGACGGGGCCCCATGCTCGTCGCCTATCGCTGTACTGTTTGATGAATCCAAGTACTACGGTTTCTTGCTGGTCAAAGATCTGGAGATCTCTTCGTACTTCAGCAATACCTAACAACATCGTGTCGCGATCAGCATGAATTAGCGTCAGGTCTGCGATAATCTTAGAAAGGCGTTCGGTTGTTTCGCGCAGATCGGATTGAGCTTCTGGGTTCTCTCGCTGCTCATCGACAAAAGACTGGTAGTATCTTAGAGCCGACGTCAGCAGCCTCATGCGTAAGCCCTCTTCAAACGGATTGTCGGAGAGTTCTTCTTCGGCCAGTCGAATCATCTCATCCGCTGCTTGCTGAGCCAGCCCAAGCCTCTTTTCGGCTTGTACCGATCGATCTGTTTCTCGATCCAAGGATTCAAGCGTCAAAGAACGCTGGTGCTCCACTAACGCTATCGTAATTCCCATCGCAATAACACTGACCAGCATCGCAAACATAGCGCTCGCAACGACAGCAGGATGGCGACGGGACCATTTCCGTGCTACGTCGACTAGGGAAGGCTTGCGGGCTTGGATGGGGCGTTCGTCCAAGAAGCATCGAAGATCGTTAGCGAACGCTTCTGCCGATTGATAACGATCTGACGGACTATGCTGGGTCGCCTTTTGAACGATGGTTTCCAGTTCGATAGGAATAGATCGTTCGATTTGCCTCAACGGTTTGGGGTCACCATAAAGAATTTGATGGAGCAATGCAGGGCGATCCGCAGCGTCCAGCATTGGTCGATTCACCAGCAACTCGTAAAGCGTGGCGCCGAGTGCGTAAATGTCAGCCCGATGGTCCACAATCCCTCTTTGCCCGCTGGCTTGTTCAGGGCTCATGTATCGCAGCGTCCCAACGAAATCGCCCGTTTGCGTTAAAGGATTATTCGCGGCGACCATGGCCAAGCCAAAGTCGGTAACCCAAATCTTGCCACGAGCGTCCAGCATCAGATTTCCCGGTTTAACATCTCGATGTACGACGCCACAACTATGAGCATACTCCAAAGCATCAGCAACATTAGCGATCAATTTGACAATCGTTCGGTAACGATCTTTGTTCAAGAGTGTGCTGGGTTTTGAGGAGCCCGCGCCATCTCCGTGAGTCATATCACGGTTCGTGGTTCTAGTGGACGGTTTGTTATCTGGCTTGGTGTCCACCTCTTGATGCGATAATCCCATAAAGGACTTGCTGGAGACTGGGGCACCATTAATTAACTGCATCGCATAGTAGTGCATTCCACGTTCGCAACCGACGGCATAAACCGGTACGATGTGGTTATGATGCAACTGTGCTGCCGCTTGAGCTTCCATCTTGAATCGTTGCAGATAACGATCATCGAGAGATGCCGCCATCGGCAAAACTTTTAATGCAACATGACGACCCAGCGAAAGCTGAATCGCTTCGTAGACAATCCCCATTCCACCGCGACCGAGCTCGCGAAGAATCTTAAAATCACCCAGTGGTTGCGGCGAAACAACTGGATCGTTGGCTCCAACTCCGGGCAAATGCGGAGAGGTCTTTTGCATCCCATGGGCGAGATCAATACCATCCAAACAATCTTCGATAACCTCGCGTAATTCCGGGTGTCGATCGATCAGTGCTTGCCGATCCGGCTTAACGTTTTGTTCCAGCAGCGAGTAGTATTCTCTCGAAATCTCGATGACGCGAGGATCGTCAAACGGATCGGATGGATGGCTCGGTGCAGCGTTCGGTTCGGGGTTACTGGAGGCGGGATTCATCGTTTCTCGCAATTAAAAATTCTTTCTTGAGTTTGCTCAGTCCACGAACCCAAAGCTTCTCTACACTATCAACACTCCGGTTCAGAAGAGTTGCGATCTCAGGAAAGGTTTTACCCTCTAAATGCCTAAAAACCAAAACATTTTGATAGTCGGGACTCAGTTTCGATAGACATTCAATAACCAACCGAGATTGTTCTTCTTGCGACACCAATTGACTTGGCGAGTCACCAGGGTCGACGAACATTCCGCCTAAAGACATTGCCGATTGATCCAGGTCGTTCTGAATCTGTTGCTCCAATCTTACATCTCTCGCCTGAGTCCCTAAGTATCGACGCACATTGTTCGATAATCTGCTAGCAAGAATCGTTCTCAGCCAAGCCATAAACTGATCGCGAGTCTCCCCTTCAAAGCGAGTGATAGCGCGATGAGCTTCTAGAAAAGTCTCTTGAACCACATCCGATGCGTCAAGTTTAACCTGCAAGTGTCTACCGATTTGCAGTTTGGCAAGGAGTTTCAAATAGCTTTCCACGCTAAGCAGGAGTTCCCCCAATGCCTGCTCGTCCCCCTGCTTAGCTCGGACCAAGTTTTCTGCGTCTATCAATTTCAGACCGTGTTGCTTAAGGATGTGAAGAAATCTTTCAAGTGGTGTGGCGGTATTGGAGCGGAAGCGTGTTTATGTGAGTAGGGCCATTGAAGGCTTACTTTTTCTCACCGGAGTCACAACTCAT
Organism: Pirellula sp.; assembly: GCA_025459355.1. GTDB lineage: Bacteria > Planctomycetota > Planctomycetia > Pirellulales > Pirellulaceae > JBKCUI01. The sequence goes on along the minus strand of JALOQS010000029.1, from coordinate 20,097 downwards.
GTTCCACAGACTATCCCGAGCCGCATTGCTGGCCGCTCTCGCATTATCAACCTCAGCGTGGCCTATGTCATTGGCTCAGCCTCCAGAAGGAGAGCGGCCGCCCGGCTTCGGTCAAGGAGGTTTTGGGCCACCGGGTTTCGGGCAACCGGGTTTTGGGCCACCGGGAGGCGGACCAGGTTTCGGCCCCATGGGAGGTGGAACGGTTGCGATTCTTGAGCAATTCGATGATAACGAAGACGGTTGGCTAAACGGGGAAGAACGACAAAAGGCCAAGACATTTCTCAACTCCGAAGAGGGTCAGCAGTCTCGTCGCCGCGGCGGCGGGCAGCCAAGAAACGGTGCCCCCGGTGGGTTTGGCGGAGGCCCAGGCGGATTCGGCCCAGGAGGCCCCGGCGGTGGACCAGGTGGATTCGGCCCTGGAGGTCCCAGTGGTGGACCCGGCGGATTCGGTCCTGGAGGCCCCGGTGGCGGCCGTGGTTTTGGCCCTGGTGGGCGAGCAAAAGTGGAAGCGACTCCGGGAGTCAAGGTCGATCCCTCTGAGGTCAAACCAATTGAGGCGGACCTGTACGATTCGTCGGTATTGCGAACCATATTTCTGACGTTTGAGCAAGACGATTGGGAAAAAGAGCTTGAGTTGTTTCATGACACTGATGTTGATGTTCCAGCCACGATGAGAGTTGATGGCAAAGAGTACTCGGGTGTCGGAATTCGATTTCGGGGGATGTCCTCCTACAGAATGGTTCCTTTAGGCAGTAAACGTTCCCTCAATGTGGCTCTCGACTTGGTCGATTCTGAGCAACGATTGCAAGGTCACAAGACACTCAATCTACTGAACGCTCACGAAGACGAATCGATGATGGGCTCCGCACTTTATTCGCACATGGCGCGTCAGTATCTTCCGGCACCTAAGGCTAATCTGGTTCGACTAGTGATCAACGGAGAGAACTGGGGGATCTACAACAACGTTCAGCAATTCAACAAGGAGTTCATGCAAGAGAATTTTAACTCTACCAAGGGAGCGCGTTGGAAAGTCTCTGGCTCCCCTATGGGTGGTGGCGGAATGACCTATCTCGGAGATGATCCAAAACTTTACGAAGCTCGCTATGAGATGAAGTCGGGCAAGACGAAGGACTGGGAGGCGTTTATTGAGCTCTGCAAGGTCTTGAATGAAACACCGTTGGATAACTTGGAGTCGGAACTACGAAAGCGAATGGATGTCGACGGGCTGCTATGGTTCCTCGCCTTGGATAATGCGTTGATCAATTGCGACGGTTATTGGATACGGGCAAGCGACTATTCGATTTGCCGTGATAGCGATGGCATCTTTCACGTCCTGCCACACGACATGAACGAAGCCTTTCGAAAGCCGATGGGCCCTGGAATGGGTGGTGGCCGGCCCGGCATGGGCGGCGGTCCTCAGGCAGGGGGCAGAGGTGGTCGCGGCGAACGAACCCGGCGCGATCAAGCGAAGGGTCCTGGAAGTAACAACAATGAACCATTCGGAGGAGGTCCCCCGCCAGGCTTTGGTCCCCCGCCAGGCTTTGGTCCTCCGTCAGGCTTTGGGCCTCCGTCAGGCTTTGGGCCTCCAGGTGGCATGGCCATCAACGGAGTCGAACTTGATCCACTGGTCGGATTGGATGATCCGAACAAGCCACTGCGAAGCAAAGTTCTCAACGTTCCGTCACTTCGCAAGCAGTATCTGGAAAACATACGGCAGATTGCAGAAAAGTCGCTGAACTGGGACTCCTTGGGGCTAGTCGTAGAATCTTATCGGGAGCTGATCGATTCTGAGGTGAAGTCCGACACCAAAAAGCTAACTACTTACGAAGATTTTGTTCACTCTATATCTACAAAACCAAGTGAATCTGCTAATGTGGAACAAGCCGCGAGGGGACCTCGCGGGGGGCCAGCCTTGTCCCTCAAGGAATTCGCAGACCAAAGACGAGCTTACTTACTCAAGTATGTGGATGAACGTAAATGAGTGATGAATCTATCGCTTCAAACGATGGTGATTTGTTTTCCAAGCGATATGAACTCAAATTTACCATTACGCCGAACTTGGCAACCGAGATCCAAGATTGGGCTCTAGAGCATATGGGGCCTGATCCTTTTCTCGCAGGTCGAGAGGAAGATTCGTACCAAGTGACGTCGCTATATCTCGACACTCCTCAGTTTGGGATTTTTCATCGCCAACCTGAGTCGGAGAATCGAAAGTATCGCGTTAGAAGGTACGGAGATAGTTCAACAGTATGGCTAGAGGTAAAACGGAAAAGAGGTGACTTGGTCCGCAAGAAGAGAACATGGATTGATGAAAGCGATGTGCCTCGATTGGCGGAATCCGGGATCTTGAACGAGGACCAGGAATCAGCGAACTCGGATCATTGGTTCCGAGCCCGAATCAACCGATACGAGCTTCAGCCTTGTACATGGATCGAGTATCGTCGCTTCGCACGAGTTCACGAATCCACAAGCTTGGGAGCTAGATTAACGATTGACCGAGATATTCGCTGCCTAACAGCCAGAGGCTGGAGTGTCCCGCATGGACTCGGAGCAGCCGCATCGTCCATTACTCCCCATTGCCAGCTTGAGCTAAAATTCTGCAATGCTCTGCCGATGCTCTTCAAGAGCTTGATGAACAAGTTTTCGTTGGCCAGAAGTGTTTTGTCCAAGTATCGGACTAGCGTGAATGTCTGCTATCTGATCGTTCCTAAATCTGCGGCATCATAACAGTGATGGGCCGCTAAACAGGCTTGTTTCTTATCGAAGAAAGTTAGGTGTTTTGTTGGATCTATTTCAATGGGAAGAACTGTCCCAAATCCAATTGGGTGATGTTGTCCTTCGATTCATCTTAGCAGCCGTTGGTGGCAGGTGCATTACTCTAATTGCCTCGATGAAATCGGATCGAAACACAGACCCAACCATCGGTACTACGTTTGTGCTGATGTGCGTGCTCATCGCGATGGCAACCCAAATCATCGGCAGCAACGTTGCGAGAGCATTCAGTCTAGTGGGTGCGTTATCGATCGTGAGATTCCGCACCGCGATTACTTCCTCTCAGGATGTCGCATTCGTCTTGGCATCGGTCGTTTTAGGCATGGCGATTGGGGCTGGTCAGTACATCATCGCTGTGCTCGGTTTAGTTGCACTGGCTTGCGTGACTTGGTACATGCGATTTGAGCATCAACGATCTGACGTAAAGCCCGGTACAAAATGGCGAATTCAAATTCGCTCAACCTTAGGTGGTGAGGTCTCAAGTCTCGCTGTGCTTGAGAAACTGTTTGGGCAGATAGAACTGATATCCGCTCAAACGGCACGAAAAGGAAGCGCTGTGGAATACGAGTACCGCGTCTCACCACATCGAGAAAAGAACGCCGCCGCAGTTCTGGCACTTCTTGGGGAGAACGCGCAGATAGAAAGCGTCTCCATTCGATGTGAGACGCCTGATTAAGCTCAGTGAGATCGCGTGCCGACTATTTTCTGCCGATCGCGTTTACTAGTGCATCGGTTAGACCGGTTGCGATACCATTCTGGCCATCGTAGCCCCACAGATTTCTCGCCAAGTCGGACACGAGCACTCCGCAAATGCACATAATGGTGAGAATGCAAAGCAACAGAGCGATATCAAAGCCACTGTAAGGAGTCTCTGGAACGGCACGATAACTCGCCGCTGCACCGGTGGTGACCATCGCTTCGTCGTCGAAACCGCCCGCGACAGCTCCAGCTTCCATGACCGCTTCGTTCCCGAAACCACCAGGAGCGGGCATGCCACTGAACTCGGTCGAATCTTCTAGCTCGATGACCTGCGAACCGCTGTCATCATCCGCTTCGATTCCGCCTGAAGGTGTCAGTTGAAATTCTTCCCCGTCGGAAAAATCGACCAACGCACCACTTCCCAGCCCACTGATGCCACTTCCAACCCCAGATTGAGAACCGGAGCCGCCTGCGATTTCGGCGCCGAGATCCAATCCCGAGATACCGGTCCCAGCCAAATCGAGCGGCTCTTCTTCGAGAGACAAACCGCTATCGGAAGGGCTCATCAAATTAATGCCGCTCTCAGCAGCTAGTCCAACTCCGGAATCGGAACCGAGAACCAACTCATCCTCGTCATCCTCGGCTAACTCTAATTCCGAACCCAAACCTTTCCCGGAACCGATTCCGGACGAGCCCGACTTAATACCGGAACCAGAAATCACTCCGGAATCGGCCATCAAATTGAAGCCGCTGTCACCAGTCCCGCCGTCCAACTGGAGATCGGAATCGAGGTCTAATTCAGATCCTTTACCCGACCCAACCTCACCCGAGAGTTTGAGGTCTGACAACGATCCGAGATTGACTTTGCTGTCCTCGTTCGACGCGACCAACCGAATGCCACTGCCGCTCGCTGGGTCGGCGACCAATTTCACATCGCTACCTGCACGGCTGTCATCTGCCATCAGCTTGAGGTCGCTCCCCAAGCCGATATCGCTCGTGCCAGCCCCGGGCTTGGAGCCTGGCTTTTCTGGCTGTCGCTCGGAAATGAGAATCGACGAGCCACCGGCGTCTTCGTCCATTACATCGCCCGCCAGCTCCGCACGAACTCGATCGATTTCTTCCTCTTTGAACTTCCAGGAAGTGCCGTCGCGATATCCGAAAATCTCTCCACGAGACCTCATGTCGACGAGCTCTTCGGCGGAGATTCCTAGGGTTTTTGCAGCATCATCAAGGGATACGTAGTTAGCCATGCCAAGTTCACTTCTTGGGGAAAACGTGCGAAAAGGTTCCTATAAGACTAGTTGCCCAGGGTCGTCTATTCTAGAGATTTCTGGACTACAAATGCGAGGAAATTTCGATGATTGTACCGATTGTAGAGCACAGCGGTTTTTCACGATTCCCAATTTTTACGCCTGAGTTACGAATCTTTGGGGCCGCTGAGGTGTGTCCGACTACAAAGATGCCTACAATTCTCAACGCTACGCCCGAAAACTCGGACGCAAACCCCGAAAACTTGTCCGCCCTTCGTTTCTCCTAACTTTTCAGATATCCAATCCATGCCGACAGCGATCCATGTCGATCACCTTACCAAAACGTACTCAGAAGGGGTGGTTTTTCGTAAGCGTCACCATGCTCTCCGGGGGGTCTCTCTCGAAGTAAAGCCGGGAGAAGTCTTCGGCTTGCTCGGTCCCAACGGTGCGGGAAAAACCACACTCATCAAAATACTCCTCGGCATCTTGCATGCCAATCGGGGCTCGGCCACTGTTCTCGATCTCAGTGCTGGCAGCAAAGCAGCCCGCCGCAAGATTGGCTACCTGCCGGAAAATCTCATTTTTCCACGCCACCATACCGGCCGGAGTGCGCTGTATTTTTACGGCCGCCTAAGCGGCTTGAGCGAAGCCCAGATTCGGGGCAAAGAAAATGAGCTTTTCAATTTGGTGGATTTGACCGGCCGCCAAAACGAACCGGTACGTCGATACTCGAAAGGGATGAGGCAACGTCTCGGGTTAGCTCAAGCGATGTTGCATGACCCCGATCTGCTGATTTTGGACGAACCTACCGACGGGTTGGATCCGATGGGGCGATCTCAAATTCGCGATCTCCTCGCTCAACTTAAGTCTCGTGGCAAAACCGTTTTTCTCAACAGTCATATTCTTCAAGAGGTCGAACTAATCTGCGACCGGGTTGCCATCATGGCTCTCGGTGAGATTCGTGGAGTTGGAACAATCGATGAACTGATTATGCAGAACCCGCTCGCCAAACACGGCACGGTCAGCTTAACGCTTCGATGCACCCAAGAAGAAATCGATGCGTTATCGCAGCGATGGGCGTGTTCTTCGTTGCGGCGAGTTGCTTCAACCGAGCAAGAATTCAAAGTTGATCTTGCCGCACCACACCAGTCTGACGTGGACCAAGTCGTAGATTGGTTACGAGCACAACGAATCAGTGTGGTGGGATTGGAACGATATCGACCTAGCCTAGAACAAGTTTTCATGAGCATCGTTGGCTCTGTTCCTAGCCATTTAAAGACCTAGTTCTCGCAATGAAATCGGATCACGAATTTTTAGCTACTGATTTCTAGCATAACCGACACACATCAATCAACAAACGACCATACGCACATGAAACCTTACTTGGCCGTCCTTTTCGATAGCTTTCTTGAATCAACTCGCTCCTACGTCTTGTGGATTCTGCTAGCTGCGTGGACCCTTTTGTTAGCTCTACTTTTTCCTTTGCACTTTACCTCGGAGGAGAGTTACCAAATCTTGGGTAGCAGTTTCCGATCCGACTCAAGTGCGGGGACGATTATGGATTCACTCGCTGAGGCTTCGTCTGGAAAAGGCTCTCGGGCCCAAAAGGCCGTCTACGCGCGTCTGTCGGAATCGTTCCAGAAACTGATGAAGGACCGAAAGGAAACACAACGACGAGTCGCAGTCGGAATCCTCATTGATGAACTCAATCGTGTGTTAACAGTATCCGATCTTTACATCGAAGAAGCGTGGCCAAACGTTAAAAAGTCGGACAAGTACAACGAATTGCTCGACAAAAAAGATCTGTCTAAGATCGAATTGGAAAAACTAAATCGCAAACTATTGGACTCCGCATTTCCGTCGACGTTAAACTCCCCAGAAGGTAGAGCAACCTGGGTGGCATACGCGGGCATTAAACTTGGAAATCCACTCCCCTTTACTAAGGAGATGGCGAAGCCCTTTATTGAACAAGCGTTTTACCCAATCATTATGTGGGTCGGTCTCAGTGTGGTGATGCTTTTCATCTCGTTGATCATCACTAGTTCGCTTATTCCCGATCTCTTCCAACCGGGTTCTTTGCATTTGCTTCTCAGCAAACCGATCTCACGCAGCATCCTGTTTCTGACCAAATATCTTGGTGGCTGTATCTTTGTCGCCTTGAACGTGACATTCGTTTTGGTGGGACTGTATCTTTATTCTGGATTGCAATTGGATATCTGGAACGATGGAATTCTCAAGTGCATTCCGTTGTTCATCTTTTCGTTTCTGGTTTACTACGCGGTCTCTTGCTTGGCGGGATTGATTTGGCGAAACGCAATCATAAGCGTTGTCGTTACCGCGTTGTTCTGGGCGTTGTGTTTCGTGTTGGGAATGGTTTACTCCTATTTTCAAAATGCCGTGGAACTCAAGCCGTCTATTCGGGGGATTCAGGTCGTCAACGAGTCGATTTGGGTGCGTTCCATGAGTGGGCGATTACTATGCTGGGATAAATCGACAAACCGTTGGCAATCAGCCTTCGGGGAACGAGACGATCAGAGATTGTTGGGTCCCGTGGCGATCGCATCTCAAAAGTCCCTCTATTTCGCGAGAACCGAAAATCTTCCCTTCGGTCTTGGAGGTCGCGAAAACATGCGGATGGACATCGCTAAGATACCGGATGCTTATGATCCCGCTGATCAAACGTTCACTTCACCACAATGGGCAGACAGTCGTTTAGATAGCGGGTCCAATCTACCCAAGTCGGCGGAGTTCATGATTCCATGGGGAGACTCATTGGCCGTGATGACTCCGAGTGGATTGTTTGTCTTTGATCCCAGCAAAGATCGACCAGTGGAAAATCGATTTGAGGGTATTACCAATGTCCTTCAAAATTTTGGAATCAAACCTTCTCAAAAAGAAGATGCCTTTAAACAAGTGATCAAGGATGTCGATTTGACCAGGCCGTTCGATTGGGCGGTTTCACAAACTCGAAACACGATTGTCGCTTATAGCAAAGGAGAAGCGATTGTCTGGAGACTCAACTCCGAAACGGGTGAGTATGCCGAGGCCTTGCGAAAGACTTTTGATTTTGAAAAAGAACTACTAACCACGGTCGGGTGCAGCGATTCGTTTTTGTTCGTTTGCCCCGAAGGATTAGCTCCCATGGTTATCGATTTAAACCAAACAGATTCGATCCGACAACTCGATCAAATTGGCAAGACGAGAGTTCGCCAGATCCTGAACGGTCCATCAGATGAAATTGTACTGCTCGATTACGATAAACAAGTTTGGCTGTTAAATGAATCTGCGACGGACATCCAGCGTCCGAATTTAACCGGACAGGGAGAAGCGTTATCGGCAACATTTTCTGAGGATGGGAAGCTTTGGGTTGCGTATCGGGTCAGCCATGTCGCGGCTTGGGATCTTAATGCAAAGTCGGTGTCTCAAGTCCTCAGCCCTCGTTCGTCACTAAGAGACCTGATCTATTACTGGATGTTAAAACCGATGTATATGATCGCACAAAGACCTGCGGAAATGGAGGATCTTCAAGAAGTCCTCGTCAAAAATGCATCCAAGTCCATTGCCGTCACTCGCAACGACATGGACATGATCGACCAGGAGAAACAGACAGGTACCTCAATCCTAAGCAATATTGTCTTTGTGTCCGTGATACTATGCATATGCTGCCTGTACCTGTACCGACAAGATTTGTAATGGCGGGCTCAGTCCACTCAAGAACACCCGGAACGATCAGGCGATGATCAGGCGATGATCCCACGAACGGGCTCGCCATGGATATCGGTAAGTCGATACTGGCGGCCTTGATAACGGAATGTGAGCTTCGTGTGATCGATGCCGCACAAGTGTAGTATGGTCGCTTGCATGTCGTGAACATGAACCGGATTCTCCGTTACGTTCCACGCATAATCGTCCGTTGCGCCGTGGACATTCCCTTTCTTGACTCCCCCGCCCGCCATCCACCAACTAAACGCTTTTCCAAAATGATCCCGTCCATTTGGCTTCTCCGACGGTCCTTGTCCAAAGGGTGTTCGGCCAAATTCCCCCGCCCAGATCACTAGCGTATCCTCTAACATTCCTCGTTCCTTGAGATCCTTTACGAGAGCCGCCGACGGTGCATCGGTATCGCGGCATTGCGCCTCGAGCTGCGTGTAAAGATTATTGTGCTGATCCCACCCCGCATGCATCAATTGAACGAATCGAACACCTCGTTCTAAGAGTCGACGCGCGATCAAGCAATTGTTCGCATACGTACCCTTGACAAGTGCGTCTGGTCCGTAACGCTCGATGGTCGGGGCCGACTCTTTGGAGAAATCGAGTAGATCCGGAACACTGGTCTGCATGCGGTAAGCCATTTCATATTGGGCGATTCGCGTATCGATTTCTGGATCACCGTACTCGGCTAAATGCGCAGCGTTGATGGCCGCAATATCGTCGAGTATTGCCCGTTTAGCGTTCCCGCTGAGACCATGTGGGTTTGCCAAATAAGGGACTGGATCTCCGGAATTTCGGAAGCGAACACCTTGGAATCGGCTGGGTAAAAAACCACTGCCCCAGTAATAGTCAAAAAACAGCTGTCCGCAGGTTTTGCCTTTATCGCTCGAAGTCATCACGACAAAGGTGGGTAGCTCATCGGATTCATTACCCAAGCCATACGAGAGCCATGCACCCAAACTCGGCCTCCCGGGGATTTGCGATCCGGTCAAAAAGAATGTAACCCCAGGCGCATGATTGACCGCTTCGGTATGCATGGACCGAACGAGTGTCATCTCATCAGCCAGCGAACCAATGTTCGGAAGCATACTGCTCAACGAAAGGCCCGATTCTCCGTATTTTTGAAATGGCTTAATCGCAGGAACACACGGCCAATTCTTTAAGCCGCTGGTCATGGTGGATAATCGAGTTGTCCCTCGAATGGATTCGGGAATCTCCTTGCCCGCCATTTGTTCCATGACTGGTTTGTGGTCGAACAAATCGACGTGCGATGGACCGCCTCCTTGCCAGAACATAACCACTCGTTTTGCCTTCGGGGGAAAGTGAGGCAATTCCGCAAGCCCCCTCTGGCGTGAATCGGACGACATCGCAGGTGATGTTCCCGCGATTGCACTTTGCGAGGCCAGGCTGGATTGCATCAAGCTAGCTAAGGCGGCCGTGCCCAAGCCGGTTCCAAATCTGCCAAAAAGTTGTCTGCGGGTAACGATCGCTTGGTTTTGACGTAAAAGATCGCTTGGTACCATGATTTCGTCCTCTCTATTCCCTACTAAGAGATTCGTCCAAGTTTAAAATCCCTAGACATACGACAGACAATGCTGCCTGCGAAAGGGGATCAGCGGAATTGGTCTTTGGTTTGTTTCCAATCGATAGAAATTGAGTCGCTGAATCTGGGGCAGCTTCGAACATCGCGCGTTGTTTCGCAAATGATGCTTCCCAGATCGCAAGCTCTCGCTCGTTAGGTGCACGACATAGTACGGCTCTGTAAGCCGCCTCAAGCTGTGATGCCAAAGATGAGTTCTGAGTCATCACCTCCTCAGCGAGAGCACGAGCCGCTTCGACCCAAGTCGGATCGTTAAGTGTTGTTAAAGCGTGAAGCGGTGTGCTGGTCATCGACATCCGAACTTTGCATGTCTGACGATTGGAACTATCGAACATATTGGCTGGCCCTACGGTGCGTCGCCAAAACGTATAAAGACTGCGGCGATACAAATCTGAGCCCGATGATTTAGGATAGGTAAAGTCCCGCTCTTTCGTTATGGCTAACGATTCCCATATGTCGTCCGGTTGATAAGGATACACCGGCTTGCCACCCACTCGTTGGTCCAGCAAACCGCTCGCGGCCAAGGCCCAGTCACGCAAGACCATCGATGGCATTCTCATCCGAGACGCTCTCGCATAAAGTCGATTTTCAGGGTCCCGTTGCAATAAGCTTTCGTTCAGTTTGCTGGATTGCCGATAAGTGGAACTGGTCACTATCATTCGATTCAGCTTCTTCATGTCCCAGCCGGACTCGCGAAACTCCACTGCTAACCAATCAAGCAAATCGCGATGAATCGGATACTCACTTTGCACACCAAAGTCCTCGGTCGTTTTTACAAATCCAATACCGAAGAAATGTTGCCACATTCGGTTGACTTGAACCCGTGACAAAAGAGGCTGCTCCTCGGAGACGAGCCATTTAGCAAAACCCAATCGATCCTTGGGCAAATCGGGTGGCATAGTCGGCAGAAAGCTCGGAGTTGCAAAATCGACCTTGTCACCTTTATTCAAGTATTCGCCTCGGATCAAAACATGCGTGTCCCGCTTCTGTGCATCGCTCATAATCATCGGGCGAGGCATCTGGTCTGCGACATAATTAGCTTTTTCGTTGCGCACTGACTCCAATTCGGCAAGCTGTGGGATATCCGATTTCAGTAGGTTTCGTACCTTCTGATCAAAATGGGCTTGGAGTTGTTTTTCTATCTCCGCTTTGTCTGCATCCGAGCGTTCCGTCTCGGGCTTCTTGAGCAGTGAGCTCAGTGAATCAGAAAGCCCCTTGCCGTCTGGATTTTTGTCCGCCAGCAACCCTAACTTCCAACCGGTGAATGCAACTTTAACAAAGGGATGCGCTTGTGCATCCAGAGCTGTGGCGCGAGCATCCAGTTCCGCAATCTTTTTCGTTACCTCCTCAGATGGGACTTCAACAAAGGGGCTCGCGACTCGAATTCGGCTGGAAAAATATTGAGGGACGCCAGATTCGGGAACTCGGTTGAATGCGTCCATCAGCCCGTAATAATCACGTTGCGTGATGGGATCGTACTTGTGATCATGACACTGAGCGCAGGACATCGTAAGCCCGAGAAATGTTGTGGCGGTGGTGTCAATTCGGTCGAAGAGGATAACGAATCTCTGTTCCTCGGCGATCGCACCACCCTCGCCATTTAGCATGTGGTTTCGGTTGAAGCCGCTAGCAATTTTTTGCTCGAGGGTCGCATTGGGTAGTAAATCGCCTGCAATCTGCCACATGGTGAACTGGTCAAAGGTCAGGTTCTCGTTAATAGATTTCACAACCCAGTCTCGCCACATCCACTGCCAAGTGTCACCGTCTTGTTGAAAACCGTTGCTGTCTGCGTAGCGTGCGGCATCGAGCCAAGGCAGCGCCATGCGTTCTCCGTAGTGATCGCTCTTCATCAAACGATCGACCAGACGTTCGTATGCGTTCGGTGATTCGTCTTGCTCAAAATCGCGAACTTCGTCAGGTGTCGGTGGCAAGCCGATCAAGTCCGCGTAGAGTCGTTTGATCAATGTGGCTTTGTCTGCTTCCGGGGATGGGGTTAGCTCTAACTGTTCCAGTTTGGCGAGAACAAATTGATCGATCGGGTTTCGAACCCATTCCGGTTGACTTACTGAGGGTAGTGCTGATTTCGTAGGGGGGACAAAGGCCCAGTGCTTATCGTATTCGGCCCCTTGTGCAATCCATCGGCGAACCAACTCCTTTTGTTCGTTGGTCAGCACACGGTTGGAATCCGGAGGAGGCATAACTAGGTCAGCATCGTCGGAGAAAATCCGCTTGAGCAATTCGCTCTCATTGAGCTGATCTGGATTAATCGCGCCGTGTTCTACAGCGTCATCGCGAACATCCAGCCGCAGTCCTGCTTCTCGTTTGTTGCCATCTTGACCGTGACAGTAGAAGCAGTTTTCCGAGAGGATCGGTCTGATCTCGCGATTAAAGTCGATGCGGTCATCGGCATGCGTTGGTGCGACGGCAAACAAAACAACACAACAGACGAACGTAAAACCATTCGCGATAAGAATCGGGAGGCTTGGTTGGGAGGTCGAACGCATAAGAATTCGAGTCAAAAGGGGTGGGGGCTCGGCTACGGGGTTCAGTCATGAGGCTCTGGGTAAGGCCGCCAACCGAGGTTGCCGAAAAAAAGGATCGCATGGGTGGGATGTGGAGTTCTGACTTTGGCGGCCATCACCGCCTTATTATAGCCCGAAAGGGGGTGAGTATAACAACCCAACCTAACGAAAATGGTATTATGGTTCGGATGTTGGCGTTTATCCTCTCGAAGAAAGTGTGTCGCGATGTCATTGCAGTGGATATCGGGAAAAATCGTCAAACGACAGGTTTGGTCAGAGGGACTTTTCACGATTTCTGTCGAAACGCTTGGCGTGGCGCCCTTTGAACCGGGCCAGTTTTTGCAGGTTGGGTTGAGTTTGCCTGAGAAACATTTGCATCGTCCCTACTCCGTGGCTTCCCCTCATGGCGAGTTGCTCGATTTTTTTATCGTGCGCGTCGATGGCGGTGAACTGACTCCACGACTTTGGAATCTCGCGGTCGGTGACTCGATCGATGTATCCGCAAAAGCGACCGGTGGTTTCACGCTGTCGCATACACCTGAGGCTAACTCCATTTGGTTAATCGGAACGGGAACCGGGTTAGCCCCTTACATTGCAATGCTCCGCGATGGTGCGATTTGGGATCGCTACCGACGAATCGTACTGGTTCACGGTGTTCGCCATTGTTCCGATCTCGCTTATCACGATGAATTGCAACAATACAAAGATGAGTATCCTGATCGATTTTGCTTTATCAGCGCTGTCTCTCGCGATGCGGGTAAAGGATGTTTGAGTGGCCGCATCACAACCGCATTGGAAAACGGTAGCTTGGAGCAACTGGCTGAGACGACAGTCGCGCCTAACGAATCGGCCGTCATGATGTGTGGCAATCCGGATATGCTCAACGATCTTGAGGCCATTCTCCAAAATCGAGGCATGACCAAGCACAAACTGAAAACACCCGGACATTATGTTGTGGAACGCTACTGGTAACCAATTCGCAAAACAACATCGCAAAACAACATCTTGTGAGATTGGCTTAGGTGCTAAGCTTCTCCCAAAACGATCGACATGGCCGAGGGGATCATAGCCAGAAGCTGTCGCTGGCTAATCAGATAAATGGGTTGCCCGAGCTCTTTTCTTTTTTCGACTTCTTCACGGTGTTTATCACCAGAGTTTTCATTCGAATCGTCTGTCTCGGATATCGGATTTGTTCCGACGATCACATACTGCGTTTGCATGTTGATACTGCTCTGAAGATTGGCTCCCAACGCCTTGAGGAAATCTTCCGCTTCTGAGCGATCCAAACCTAACAACGTGTTGATGAGAACGACAGACTTGTCACGTAGTGGTTTGCTGTCACGGCAGTTGTTCAAGATGGCGTTGGCTAACAAGCTCGCTTTACGGTTCGCCGCGTGTTTGATGGGCAAGCCATCGCTGCGGTAGTGCCTCGGTTCAACGCGAAAGTTGCCGATTTCTTGCTTTGTCTCACGTGTGAGCTTGGCCGTTCGAGGATTTCTAACTTGATCGAATCCGAATCGCCCTCGAACTAAACCAAGCGATTCTTCGAGATCTTGAAACGAATGGCAGCCGTTTAATTTTGCCGCATTAATGGCGACCAAAGCACTGGCCCGAGCATCTTCGAGTGCATTGTGATGACGAAAGGTAATTCCCAATCGCTCGGCAACCGCAGCCAGCCCGTGCCCTGACCTATCCGGCCAAGCGCGTTTTGAAATCAAACGAGTGCACTGTAGTTCATTCCGAGGTGGTGCGATACCAAAGTGCAAACAGCAGTTTAAGAGAACTGATGCATCGAAGCCAACATTGTGTCCCAAAATCAAATGCTCAGCCAAGATCGGTGCAGCTTGTTGCCAAATGATCTCCCACGTGGGTTGGTTCATGCAATCTCGAGGAGTGATACCGTGAACTCGCATGCATAGCGGAGAAAAAAACATGCGGGGTGGACGAATCAGCCACTCGTACTCGGCCACAATTTTCCAGTCATCGACAATAACGACACCCAATTGGCAAGCAGAATTGGGCTGCCTGTTGGCGGTTTCAAAGTCGATGGCTGCAAAGTGTCCCATGCCAGTTTTACTTTCGGGGACTTTCCCAGATCACGTCTTCAACCCCGAGAACTTTGTTGGCATAGCGAGCCATGACAAACAATAAATCGCTCAATCGATTCAGAAAGATAATGATGTGGGACGCGTCACTGACGCGACCGGAGTTGTTAAAGCTGACAATTTCCCGTTCGGTGCGGCGGCAAACGGTTCGTGCAATGTGCAACTGAGACGCTTGGAGGCTTCCGCCAGGCAAGATAAAATTCTGAAGCGGTTTTAACTCTTTCTCGAGTTCATCAATCCAGCTTTCCATCCGTTGAACGTGCCCCTCACTTTGCCATTTCAACCCATGCTTGTCTGGGTCGGGAGTCGCGAGCTCAGCACCGATAGAAAACAGCTGATGCTGAATGACCGCCAACATCTGATCGACATTCTCCGATTGCTTATAGGCTCTCACCACACCGATGGCGGCGTTTAGCTCGTCGATGGTTCCGTAAGCAGAAATTCGAGGGTCATCTTTTGAAACACGCGGCCCACCAAACAAACCTGTCGAACCTGCGTCACCTGTCTTGGTATAAATCTTCATTAAACTCGTCCTGCTTTTATGTTATCGGCCATGATTTGGTATAGGTCGAGGTTCTCTCGGCCACCTAACATCGCGAAAAGATCGCGAATAGCGAGGTGGCAATCTTTGAGACTGGTCCCTAGTGAAATCATGGAGTCGTTGGAATCATTTTGTATCGCGTACTCTCGGGCGATTGGCGTGTCAGAGGCTGAGCCATGCAAAGAATAGTATCCGGGTTCGCGCGTGATAAACGGGTGCTCCGTCCCTTCTGGAAGAAGCAATGGTTCGTTATCCAATTCGGCGAACCCAAGAACCCCTCGCCCCGTCGTTCTTCGAACCAATTCATCGCAACTTAATTCGGTGATCGTTTCATCGGAACGGACGCAGTGCACACTCCATTTACCCGCTTCGGACCGTTGGATTTTGTCTATGCCTAAGCAAGACAACAGCTGAACTGGCCCTGCTGGGTCAGATTGTATCAGCTCGGCCAGTCTCTTGATCCTTGCTGGCCATTGGGCTCGATCTTGGGGCACAACCCAAATGAGCTTCGTGCCAGGAAATTCACTCCTGGCATCCCAAAACTCTTGGGCAAAAAGTGTGGCATGCCATGTGGAGCCAACCAAACAAACGACTTTATCGCGTATCTGTTTGGCTTCAAATTTGCGATCGCGGATTGAGTGCTTAAGAAACTGCGACTCAAATTCTTTCTCACCAATGGCCAATCCACCACCGGGTCCCAAGCCGGCTTGGCTCTGAAAACAACCGCGACAATCCAGCACAACGTCCGCTTTCGAAATCCACTCGCCTCGATGCTGTCCCGCGATTAACAGTCGGAACTCATCATTGCAACGTTCTTGAAGATCCTCGACCGCTCCACGCTCCGACTGGCAGCGCGAGACATCACTCACGGTGCTCAAGAAATGAATGTCATCAAAAAGAAGATCGGTTTTCGCGAGTGGAACCAGATACTCGTCCGCAAATTCTTTCCCCGTCCAGATCTTGTCGGGAGCGGGAAATAGGAACTCCGGATTCTGGGCCTTGATGGCGGCCATTCCGAGCGGAGTGGTACACTGCGCCACGGGCACACCCAGCAATCGATCATGCCAGTCGTGCATGCGGTGCGCGACTCGCCTCGTTTCAAAAATCGAAACATGATAACCAAGGAATCGAGCATAAATGGCCGCTTCAATACCGGTTGGCCCACCGCCTATGATGGCGATCGTGGCTGGTGTTTCGACTTCAGGGTCCCAAGCAAGTTCAATCATACGCGGAATAAAGGATGAGGCAGGTCGACCAACTTGTGTTCAAAGTTGGTTAGCAAGTAAGTGTTAGTCAGCAAGTAAGTGTTGTATCGCGAGTCGAACATCTTCGCGAGTTCCAATCGGCACGAAGACTCGGAATGAATGATCTCCCTCATCAATACCATCTGGCTTTGACTGCCGGTAAACACAGTTCCACTTGACCACCTTTTCATTGAGAAACCGAAATCGGCCATACCCTGGTCCCTGGTATTTTTGCTGTTGAGGCTCTGCACAAAGGCAACCCATGGCAAATTCTCCCGATGGTGTCGAAAAGACGATCGGCATCGTTTGCTCGCCGGGACCATCATCCACGGGGACTAGCTGCCGGGAATCTCTTTCGAATATCCAAAATTCCGAAAACTCAGCGGGCATATAGCCGGTCAAGACTTCGAATTGAGCCAAGTTGTGGCGTTCCCCTTTGGGAACTTGAAATGTCACGCGATAGTCGATCACATTGCGAAGCAGGTTGTCTTTCGATTCCACTCCGATTCGAACGTCTTTTGAAATAATGTGGTTTGAACGCTCCGTTTTGTTCAAAGCGAAGAAGCCTCCGGACGATTCACCTGGAGCAAGCCAAAAGGCGGCTTCGACCTTCGTTTGCAAACGATTGGGAGTCACTGCGATATGCAGAAGCTTGCTCGTCGATTCGTTACCGGTTCCATCTCGGCTCGAACCTGCTTCAGTCGGATTAAATCGCTCTGACCAGAACGGGGACGTTTGTCCAGCATCAAAACTAGATGCGCTTTGCAATTGCCTGCCGTGATCATAACTGTCGATAAACTCTTTACCGTTCCACTGAATCGAGTCTATCGCACCAGCGAGTCTTTGGGTGGTCCGTATTCGAATCGGCGAATTGCGAAACTCGCTTTGGATTTCGGCGTCTCCGCTGGGTAATGCAGCGGGTTGCTCAACTCCGAGTCGAGCCTCTGTATTCTGTGCAGACACCGATCCTATCGATAAGCAGGACCAGCACGAAAGTACTGCCAAGAACTCAATCCGTTTGATCAAAGTCATGCGAACGCTCCTGTGCACCGAAGCTTGTTTGAGAAATCGATTGCATTCATCCGACTAAATCCATCGCTTTCGACGAAATGCAATCAGCAATCCAATTCCAATGGTAAGCATGATGGCGACGGCAAAAGGATAGCCGAAATACCACTTGAGTTCCGGCATGTTCCAGGGAGACAATTCGTTGTCGAAATTCATTCCATAAACCCCAGCCACAAACGACAGCGGGATGAAGATTGTCGAAATGATGGTCAGCAACTTCATCACTTCGTTCATGCTGTTATTCATGGTGGACATGTAGTAATCACGCAGGTCAGCCGTTAATTCGCGATAGGTATCGGCCGCATCAAGCAATTGTGTGACGTGATCGTAACAATCGCGAAGATGCACGCGGGACTCTTCGCTAAACCGATCCGTGGAATCGCGAATTAGTTCGTTGATCAATTCACGGTGCGGTCTCAGCGAACGTCGCAGAGCTAATAGTTGGCCACGCAGATGGTGAATCATCTTGAGCTGAGACGGAGAAAGCTCGGCGCTAATTTCATCTTCGAGCACATCGACCGCATCGGAAATCTTTTCCATAAACGGAAAGTAACTGTCGACGACCGCATCAAGCAGCGCGTAGAGCAAATGATCGACGCCGGAATCGGTGATCTTGCCATGGCTCGCTCGTATTCGATGCCTGACGGGTTCCCAGCAGTCACCGGGTCGTTCTTGAAACGAAACCAGAATTCCGTTCATCATAAAAAAGGAGAGTTGTTCGGAGTCCCGAGCATCCTCCCCATCGATCATCCTGGCGACGATAAACAGATGGTTTTCGAATCGATCGAGTTTGGCTCGTTGGTGCACATTGATAACATCCTCCATCGAGAGGGGATGCAGCTTGAGTAGCTCTGCGAGTTCTCGCAGTACCTTTTCGCTTCCCAGTCCTGTTACATCGATCCACAAGTTGCGAAACTTGCCAAGATAGTTTTTTAGTTCCGAAACGTGCGCGATCGATTGCTCGCGTACATTTTGACAATCAAACGCCATCAGCTTGATCGATGTCGTGGTTGCATTCGGGTCGATTAGGAGTGTGCCTGGCGGAGTACCGGGACTGGCTCGACGCTTGGCCAGACTATGGCTGCCACGTTTTTGCTTGAGCTTTCTTACCATAGTGGATTTTAGTATCGGTACTTGGGATTCTCGGTGTCGAAATCAATATCGGACAAGTCAGGATTGAGTACTAGATCGTTGTATTGATACTCCTCTTCTAAGAGAGGCTCCTCCCCCGTTTTGGCGGGCCAGCTGTAGCTCGCATATTTTATGGGAAGCATGATCGACTCATCGAACCAAATCCGTGCAATGTGAAACTCATGAGAGATCGTTTTGTCACCGATGGTAACCGTCTTTTCGTTGTGGATTACTTCGATCAATTCGCAACGCCGGTCCGCGATCATTTCTCCGGAGCGACGATTTACGACGCAATCTCCGAGGCGGGAATCACGCTCCCCTTTTTCAATAAGACGCACCAGCAATTTTTCGAGACCCACCTCGGTAACTGGATAGCGATTTCCAATCATCGCAATACGGCTGTTAGGTGCTAAGGGCACGGTTATGATTCCAAAGAAGCCTCCTTCGTGAGCGAGCAGCATGTTATCGTTTTTGCCATGGTAGTAGATAACTTCTCTCCCTTTTTGTTTCGGGGGGGCAATAAAGTCGAGATAGACCGCAACGTTTCTTAGCTCGCTACCTTCGTTCGGGGGCAGATAGCGAAGCTTTAGTTTCATCGTCGCTTGAGGGGAAAGTTTGCCATGGATTCGCTCCGTCTTGAGCATCGTCGCCGTGTAGCCCGTATGCTCTTTTCGGTGGCGCTGCAGTGCCTCGCGAGCCATGCTAAGCACGGGGGCCAAGGGATGTTGCTCAAGTGACTGATCGGACTCCGGTGCAGCGGATTGTTCCGCATTAGATTCAATGCTGTTCGGTGACAAAACATCGGTGGTACCTGGATCCGTATTCGCTTCTAAAGGGGCTTGGGTTAGTCGCTTCCAAGCGCGGTTGGCCGCGAAGACGAGAACGGATAAAACGGCGACCAGTACGATTATTCGTGTAGCCCAAATTCGGTTCCTTTGTCCAGCCATGGTTGAACCTCCTCCTTTGCAAGTTGGCGTGCGAGATGGAAACCTTTGCTCGTCAAAGAAAAATCTCGGTAGATATGATGCATGACGAGTCCGCAGGCGCACAGTTGTCGAAAACCTTCCAGGAATGCGACGGTAGTTTCCGGTTTGTGGGGATCGCGGAAGGCAATAGTTTGAGTTTCGTCTATTTCCACGTAAACCGCAATCATTCGGGACGGAGCTTCAAAGGCGGCGTTCTGAGCTTTGAGTTCGATCATCCCGCGATCCTTTGCTGCAAACAAAATCGCTTTCGCTTCTGGAAGCAGCTCATCTGATGCAGGTGGCAAGGAGTTAGAATCGGCCATTGCCATGCTACTAAGTTGAGATAAAGCAACCAACACAGGAGCGCCAGCCCCCAGCGCTTCCCAGCTGCCGCTCAAATAGCTATCGACGGGCTGCAGTTTAGTAACGCGGGATATAGGTTTTGAGAATTCTTCGTCCATGCCAGTTCGTGCCGAAATGCGGGTTTAT
>JALOQS010000198.1 GCA_025459355.1 Pirellula sp. | reverse complement strand
GCCCAATCGGTAATCTCTCGCTCTGAGTAACAACGCCCTTGCGTGACGTGCATCAGAAGAATGGAATACTCCGCCACATGAAGCGGGCCAGTTTTGCTCTCATTCAAAAAGTCATTCAAAAAGGTATCGTGAACCAACATCATTCCACCGTTCTCCAAGCTGTCCCAAGACCGCAGAAGAATTTGTTTTACCGTTTCTTCGTTCCAGTCATGCAGCACGTTGGATAATAGGTGAATATCAAATCCAGCAGGCCAATGTTCAAACAGATCGCCTGCGACAACGGAAACACGATCGTCAAATCCTCGTTCAGAAATCGCTTTGCGTGCAATTTGATCGACCGGGGCTTTCTCGAGCACCGTTGCCTTCAGTCCGTCATGATGAGCACACAACGAACAAGCATAGACGCCGGAGCCTCCTGCTACATCGAGCAACCGTTTATGCTCCGATAGTTTAAGTTGCTTCGCCAGTCCCTGAGCAAGAAAGACTCCTCGGCAATCCATCATCTCAGTAAACTCGCGCGCGAACGACTCTGTCTCCATGGCTTTATGCCAATCGTCGTGATTCTTTCGGCTTGCAAAATTGGCGGGCTTATCGGTCCGCAAGCACTCAAGCAAATCGCGTGCAATCGGTCGATCGGAGGTTGGCGGAAAATAAGGACCGATATACCAAGGGGATCCTTTTACCAAAAACTCTCGCGCGGACTGGGATACCTCAAACACTCCCTCATTACAAATTAGCCAACCGCTGGCTACTAGGAACGTAGTGAGCACATCAGCCGGTCTTCGATGAATGCTAAAGGTCTGGCAAATCGTCTCTAACGTTTGTGGATTGTCCGCAATATGCGTAAATAGATCGAGACTCTTCAAGGCAACTATGAGCATGTCGCTGGCGTACAACGCATCCCGATGCCGATAGATTGCACTGGGGTCAGTCGTCGGAGCCGTTGTCAAGTCGAACAAAGTAACACCTCACCGATCTATTCTGTTTTCAAACCAACGATTTCGCCATTCGGACCAATGTCGAGTTGTCGAGCCGACGGATTTTTTGGCAATCCGGGCATGAGCGTTATTCCCTCACACGTCGCCAGAACAAATCCCGCTCCAGCACACAATCTAACCTCTTTAATGGGAACAACAAAACCGTTTGGCCGCCCCAATAGCTTTGGATCATGAGAAAGAGAGTATTGTGTTTTCGCTACGCAAATCGGTAAACCGCCATACCCTTTGCTTTCGAAGCCAGCTAACAATGCCCTAACCTCCGGAGAAACTTCGATTCCAGACGCCCCGTAAACCTGTTTGGCTATTGTTTCTAGCTTGGACTCGTACGACAAATCGAGGGAGTATAGCGGACGAAATTGAGACTTTTCCTCGCACGCTTCGATGACGGCATCAGCTAGTTCTAACGCACCATCACCACCTCGCGCAAACGATTCAATTCTCGCCACGCGAGCGGCACCGGCCTGGATGGCTAACGACTCGATGAGCCGAAGCTCCGCTTCGGTGTCGGTTGGAAATCGATTGATTGCAACCACCACGGGAACCCCGAATTGTCTCAAATTTTCCAAATGCCCGCTCAAGTTGGCGATACCTCGCTCGAGCGCAGGAAGATTCTCGCGAAGCAAATCTTCGGGCAGTGGGCGACCGGGCTTAACATCAAACTGTCCACTGTGATACTTGAGCCCGCGAACGGTACAAACCAATACTTCCGCAGAGGGAGCAATTCCGGCAACTCGACACTTGATGTTGAACAGTTTCTCTGCACCCAAGTCCGAACCGAAGCCACTTTCCGTGACGACATAATCGGCTAATTGCAGTGCAATTCGATCGGCAATAACCGAGCTGTTTCCATGAGAAATGTTTGCGAATGGGCCTGCATGAACAATTGCAGGGGTGTTCTCAATGGTTTGCACTAAGTTCGGCATCAAGGCCTTGCGCAACAAGACGGTCATGGCTCCTGCCGCACCTATCTGCTCGGCAGTAACCATCTGAGCGGCATGGGGAGACGTTACGACGATCTCCCCCAGACGTCGCCTCAAGTCGTGAAGGTCAGTGGCGAGGGCGAGTACGGACATCACCTCTGATGCTGCGGTCAAATCGAATCCTGTCTCCCTTTGAGGAGCCATGGGAACGTGGTTGAGCCCTGTTTCAATCTGGGCTAAGCCTTTGTCGCTGATATCGATCGCGCGCCGCCAAGTTATATCGCTGGAATGAACTTGCGGTTCCAATCCCCGTTCACAATGGTTATCAAGCATTGCGGCTAGCAGATTGTTAGCAGCGGCAATCGCATGGATATCCCCGGTAAAATGGATATTGATGTCTTCAGATGGGATGACACGAGATCGACCACCGCCTGCACCACCCCCTTTGATTCCAAAAACGGGAGCTAATGACGGCTGCCTGAGAGTAACGACCGAGCGCTTCGCCCGTTTGGCTAACCCCATGGCCAGGCCAATCGATACGACCGTCTTTCCTTCTCCGAAAGGTGTAGGATTGATGGCAGTAACTCCGATGTATTTTCCTCTTCTCGGAGTTGCATCTTGGGACGTTAGTTCGATGGGCAATTTTGCGGCGTATTTCCCGTATAGCTCCAAATCCTCTTCGAGGATTCCCAGTTGACTAGCGATCTGCTGGATCGGTAATGGACTACCACTTGGCTGAACGGAATTGGTCACAGGCATGTTCCCTATGCTGACTTGGAAGGTTTGGAAGGTTTGGCCATTCGGTTCAACAATCGCTGCCACCATCGCGATCGCTTGGGTGCAGCGTGATGTTCGTCCGGCGGATTAGGTTTGGCGAAATACGTACCGAGCTTATCGATCAAAACGTAAAACAGCGGAGTGAACACGAGACCAAAAAACGTTACCCCTAACATTCCATAGAAGACCGCGATCCCCAACGCTTTGCGCATTTCAAAGCCAGCACCTTTGCCTAGCAACAGTGGTGCCACACCAAGAATGAACGCAAAGGAGGTCATTAAAATAGGCCGCAATCGAACTCGGCAGGCTTCTATAGCAGCAGCCAAACGATCGGTCCCCTCTTCTTGAAGCTGTTTCGCGAACTCCACAATGAGGATCGCATTTTTCGCTGCCAAGGCAATCAATACGATAAAACCGATTTGTGTAAAGATGTTGATGTCGGATGAGTAAATCCACAATCCGCCGATGGCTGCCAACAAACACATTGGCACGATCAGCAAAATGGCTAACGGCATCGACCAACTCTCGTATTGAGCCGCCAAGACCATAAACACGAACGCCACGGCCAAGGGGAAGACTAGCTTGGTCAACAGGTCGTTGTTGACCTTGATTTGCTGTAATGCCAATTCTGTCCACTCAAAGCCCATCGACTTGGGTAGCTCACGATTGGCAATCCCCTCCATCAGCTGCATAGCATCTCCCGACCCGAGTCCTGGTGCGGGATTGGAAACAAAATCTGCTGTTGGATACATGTTAAATCGATACACGATCCCCGGACCGGTGATATCTCTGAGTTCAATCAGCGTCGCTAACGGCACCATGTCCCCTGCTTGGTTTCGAACTTGTAGTCGTCCGATATCAGCCGCTGAAGCTCGGAACGAGGCGTCGGCTTGTAGGTTCACTTGCCAGTTGCGACCAAACCGTGTGATGTCGTTCGCGTAGGCAGCTCCCAAATAGATTTGCAGCGTTTGAAACACGTCGTTCAAAGCTACGCCAGCCGACTTGGCTTTTTCGCGATTGATGTCGATGTAAAGCTGTGGCTCGTTCGCACTATAGCTGGAGTAAGTACCAATCAATCGGGGCTCAGCCGCTCCGCTTGCCACTAGATTCTCTAACGCACCTTGCAAAGCAGAAGGTCCTATTCCAGCTCGATCTTGAACTTGCATTTTCATGCCAGCACTAGACGCCAATCCATCGATCGGCGGAGCCCCCAACACGACGATTTGAGCATCTTGAATCGTGCTGAGCTTCTTTTGAATGGATCGAATCAAAGCATCGGAATAAAGCTCTGGCTTGCCGCTGCGTTCTTCAAACGGAGACAAGATCACGAACAAACCGGCGCTGTTAGAAGCGTTCGTGCTCGTTAAAATCGAGAACCCGGGGACGCTGACCGTGTGTTCAACTCCCTCGGTGTCTAACAAAATGGAATTGATTTGTCGGGTGACTTCTTCCGTTCTTTGCAAGCTCGCACCGTCAGGTAGCTTGGCGTTGACGATCATGTACCCTTTGTCTTGACTCGGAATAAATCCTGCGGGAGTGACTTCGAATCCTTTGATCGTCAGGCCAATTAGCCCGATGTACAAGACAACGAATACCGCACTGAGTTTTAGAACTCCAGCAACGGTTTTGCCATAGAAGTTGGTCAACAAATCGAAAATGCGATTGAAGACAACGAAAAACGCTTGCAACAATCGATTCACAATCGGGTGCAGCATAACTCCCACGACAAAGGCCGCTACGCTAACTGCAGCAAAGACACCCCAATCAAAGGACGACCAGACCACCGGTTCAGCCCCATGTTCACCGCTGGATACGGGCACACCTGCGATGCTTGCGACGATAGGGAAAAGGAATCGATAGGCGAGGTAGGCTACAATAATTCCAACACCCCAGTTCGGGAGGGCTTCCTTGGGATGCCCTTCCTTGTGAGGTTTGATGAGAGTGACCGCACGGGCAGGTGCCATCGTCATTGCGTTTATTGCGGAAATGATCGTCGAGGCAGCAATGGTTAGAGCGAACTGCTGGAAGAATTGACCCGGGATTCCGGCAATAAATACGGTGGGTAGAAACACCGAGCTCAAAACGAGGGTGATGGCAATCACGGGGCCCGTAATTTCTTCCATCGCTTTGATGGTGGCTTCTCGCGCAGGTAGCCCTTTGGACATCCATCGCTCGATATTTTCCACCACGACAATCGCGTCATCCACTACGATTCCAATAGCAACCACGAGCCCTAACATCGATAGGTTGTTCAAAGAAAATCCGAGCCACTGCATAACCGCCAAGGTTCCGATGAGTGACACAGGCACATCGATCATCGGCATCAACGTGGCTCGCCAATCTTGAAGGAAGACCAGCACCACAATAAAGACGAGCACGAAGGCTTCGATAAGAGTTTTGTAAACTTCGTGGACCGATTCTTCGACGAAGACGGTGGTGTCATAGACGATCGCGTAATCGATTCCTTCCTCGAATCGATTCTTCTTAAGCTCCTTCATCTTTTCCTTGATTGCGTGAGCCGTCGTCAAGGCGTTGGAGCCGGGGAGTTGGAACACGGCGATGGTCACGCTCGGCTTGCCATCCAAAGCACTGCTTACGTCATAGTTTCTCGCTCCAAGCTCCGTTCGAGCGACATCTCCTAAACGTACTAGCTCGGTTCCATCTCCTTTAACAACAATCTCGTTGAATTGCTCTGGTTCCAAGAGTCGTCCCTTGGTGCTGATTGCAAGCTGAAATTCTTGTCCGGCGTTTGCGGGCTCTTGACCGATCCGACCAGCTGCAACCTGAACGTTTTGCTCACGCAAGGCATTGAGTACGTCGCCTGCAGACAATTTCCGAACAGCGAGCTTTTGAGGGTCAAGCCATACTCTCATGGAGTAGTCCCGTGCGCCTAACATGCTCACGTCACCAACGCCAGGGATTCTCATCAAGGCATCTCGTACCTCGATGGTCGCAAAATTGGAAAGATACAATTGGTCGTAGCGGGTATCTGTCGCCACCAAGTTAACGGCCAGCAAAATGCTCGGCGATTTCTTCTTGGTCGTGATCCCTTGTCGCTTAGTCTCTTCAGGGAGCTTTGCTTCGGCGATGGCGACACGATTTTGCACCAACACTTGGGCTTGGTCGATGTTGGTACCCAATTCAAAGGTCACATCGAGGGACATCATTCCGTCGTTGGTACAACGGGATGACATATACATCATCCCTTCGACGCCGTTGACTTCTTGTTCGATAGGGGCTGCAACGGTATCCGCGACAACTTGTGCGTTGGCACCGGGATAGAAAGCCGTAATCTGAATGGTCGGTGGCGCGACTTCAGGATACTGAGCGATAGGCAATTGCATCAACGAGATACCACCCAGCATCACGATGATGATCGACAAAACGGTCGCAAAGACAGGACGATCAACAAAAAAGCGAGCTAGCATGCTTTATTCCTTTGTCGATTTGGTCGGAGCGGAATTTGCGACAGCGTTTACTTTGCCGCCAGCTCTTGCTCGTTGAATTCCATTGATGATAACTCGGTCGGTTTCCTCCAAACCAGATCGAATCACTCTCATGCTTCCATCCAAGATGCCTAAGCTGACATCGCGGCGTTGGACGACATTGTTCGAATCGACTACTAGCAAGTACTTGATGCTTTGATCGCTTTGGATCGCGCGTTCAGGTACCAATAACGAATCAGACGGTTTCCCAAAAGGGATTCGGACTCGGACGAAGAATCCAGGAGCAAAAAAGCGATCTGGATTGGGCATAACTGCTCTAACGAGAAGTGTTCCCGTGTTAGGTCTTACTTGGTTGTCGACAAAATCCAGGACACCTTCATGTGAGAAATCGTTCTCGTTAGAAAGAGCAACCATAACTTTCTGATTCAAATCTCGCACGTGTGTGAATTGCACACTTTCACCTTCAGAACGTCTTAATTCTCGAAATCGCAAAACAGCCGCTTCATCAACATCAAACGAGATGTGAATGGGATCGACGCTTGCGATGGTTGTTAAAGGGCTTGTATTGCTTTGCGTAGAAGAGATCAGGTTACCGACTGTAACGCTCGCTTGGCTGAGTCGGCCTGCGATCGGTGCTTTGATGCTGCAAAACTCGTAATCGAGTTCGGCTTGAGCGAGAGCTGCTTTGGCGGCGTTGACTTCTGCGGCCGAGTTTACTTGTTGTTGAGCAACTTCATCTAAGTCTTGTTGAGAAACGGAGTTGGTCGCCGCCAGGGTTTTGTTTCGTTCTAAAGTGATATTCGCAAGCTTGAGTTGTGATTCCGCTTGTTGGAGTCGGGCTTGAGCGTTGTTGAGTGCATAGAGATAAGGTCTATTGTCGATCTCAAAGAGTGGTTCGCCAGCGGCTACTTCCTTGCCATCGGTAAAGTGAATCTTGGTGAGATAACCCGTGACTCGGGCGCGGACCTCAACGTAGTCGGGAGCTTCGGTGCGTCCGATGTATTCGTAAAACTCAGTGAC
>JALOQS010000197.1 GCA_025459355.1 Pirellula sp. | reverse complement strand
GCAAAAAACCCACAAATCGACCAAAAAACGGATGAGAATCACAGCTAATGGCAAGGTTAAGCACCGCAAGGCGGGCACCAGCCACTTGGCAATCAGCAAACCCGCGAAGAAAATTCGCCAATTGCGAGGAACACGCGTTCTCGAACACAATTTCGAGAGAGCGGTTCACGATGCTTTGGGCAAATACAGCTACTAGCATTGTGACTATCGGATAGGCCCTGATTTTTTTAACCAAGTGTTTGGGTTCTAACTGGTGCGGGCGGTACTAATTTTTGGGGCCAGCCATGAAGGTTGCCAGTAACATGCGAACGAGAAAGGGTTCGGCTCGCCGTCAGGCGAAACGCCGACTATTTCAACGTGCCGAGGGGTACGTTGGTGGACGTAGGAGACTTTACAGGACCGCTAAGGAAAACTTGGTCCGTGCGGGCCGTTTTGCTTATCGAGATCGTCGTCGCAAGCGTCGAGAATTCCGACGGCTTTGGATCATCCGGGTCAACGCAGCTGCTCGAATGAATGGCTTGCGATATAGCCAATTGATCGACGGTCTGATCAAGGCTCAAGTGGAGATTGACCGAAAGCAGCTTGCTGAAATGGCGGTCAACGATCCGGTCGGTTTTGCTACGGTTGCCGCCGCGGCGAAAGCGGCTCTCGGCCTCAGCTAACCGTAATCATTGCTGAGTAAATCGCAGGCCTTACTTTGAGCCTTGCAAAACGAGACATAAAACGGCCCTAATTCCATAGGGCCGTTTCTCATTTTAGACTTTAAGCTTCACCACAACGCACCCACGTCATTCGGTCTAAGGCAATGTCGCTTCAAAACTTCTTGAATTCATTGGATGAGCTGGTTAGTGAGGCTCGTGCAACTCTCGGTTCTGTTGAAACCAATGATGCACTGGAGGCCCTACGGGTAAAGTTTGTTGGGGCCAAGAACGGTGCACTAAAGTCGGTTCAAAAACTGCTTGGTGCCGTCGAGGTTCCTGATAAGCCCGCCGCGGGCAAGCGATTCAATGAAGTTCGTGACGCGATTCAATCGCTTCTCGACGACGCGACAGCCCGGATTGGCGGTGGAGCGGTAGTGAAGTCTGAGTCTTTGCCGGACGCAACATTGCCTGGCCTAAGACCTCGGCTGGGTCAGTTGCATCCGATCACTCAAACGATCGAACATCTTAAAGAGATTATGGGGCGGCTTGGGTTTACCGCGACCGAGGGGCCTGAGATCGAAGACACGTGGCATAACTTCGTCGCGCTCAACATACCTGAGGATCACCCCGCACGAGATCCATTGGATAACTTTTATTTGGCCACCGCCAAGGCTGCGAACAGCAGTCCTCAAGATCGCGATGCCATGCTATTGCGAAGCCAGACCAGTACGGTGCAGATACGTGTTATGGAATCGCAACCGTTGCCGCTTCGAATCATTTCATTAGGGCGAGTCTATCGTCCTGACGCACCTGATGCGACCCACTTTCCCATGTTCCATCAAATGGAGGGGCTTTGGGTTGATCGCAATGTAACGATGGCTCAGCTTAAAAGCGTTCTGCGACTGTTCGCGACCAGTTACTTAGGGGGCGATGTAAACGTCAGATTCCGTCCATCGTTCTTCCCGTTCACCGAGCCGAGTGTCGAGGTTGACTATTGGTGGAATGGGCAATGGATTGAGTTTGGTGGTGCCGGCATGGTTGACCCAAACGTTTTCCAGCATCTCAATATTGATTCGGAAAAGTGGAGCGGCTTCGCCTTTGGGCTTGGTGTCGAAAGACTTTGCATGCGACGGTATGGGATCACAGATATTCGAGATCTTTATCGAAGTGATGTACGATTCTTACGACAATTCGCTCAGTAAACCTCATAGCATCTTAAGCTCTAGAATGGGCGAGCTAACCACTCGAATGGTTCGCTCCCAACCTTACCAACTCACTCGTGTTTCATTGAATCGGTTTGAACGATGTTAGTTTCTTGGGAATGGCTTTCGGACTACGTGAATTTAAGTGTCGGGCATGAGGAGATGGCTTCTCGATGGGCGATGACCGGGCTCAATCATGAAAGCACCTCGATAGTTGGTGGTGATCCTGTTGTGGATTTGGAGGTCACCAGCAATCGCGGAGATTGTCTCGGACATATTGGCGTGGCGAGAGAAGCGGCCGTGTTGCTCAAGCAGGAGTTGTGCATTCCTCAACCGAAACCCAGCCAGGGTTCGCATCTCGCAAGCAAAGTGATCGCGGTAGAGAATCGATTCCCGGATGGTTGTCCGCGATACATCGCTCGGGTGATCAAGGGTGTTAAAGTCGGGCCGAGTCCAGACTGGTTAAAACGCCGGTTGGCGGCCATAGGGGTCAAATCGATCAACAATATTGTCGATGCAACCAATTACGTAATGTTTGAATGCGGCCAACCGCTTCATGCTTTCGATTTGGCTCACGTTCGCGGAGGTAAGATTATTGTGCGCCCTGCGGAGGCTAAAGAAGCATTTGTTGCGATTGACCACAAGACGTATCAGCTCGATCCATCGATGGTGGTAATCGCCGACGCCGAGCGAGCCATTGCGTTAGGTGGTGTGATGGGAGGTGTGGATAGTGAAGTCTCCGATAGCACGGTTGATGTTCTGTTAGAGACGGCAGACTTCGTGCCACTCTCGATTCGAAGAACGGCGCGAAAGTTGAAGCTTCATTCCCCCTCTTCTTATCGTTACGAACGTAGGATTGACCCCAAGCAAATGGAGTGGGCCTCGCTTCGGTGCTGCGAGATGATTTTGCAGCTGGCTGGTGGAGAGCTTGCTTCAGGGAGCGTAGACACTGGTGACAAATCAGCGACACCCTCGCACATTACCCTACGCGCTAGTCGCATCCGGGATGTGCTCGGGATTGAAGTGCCGTGGAGCGAGTCGCTGGATATTCTCACGAGGCTCGGCTGTGCGGTCGTCGAGAACTCAGGCAGTGCGAACTCGGCCGGCGGTGAGAACTCGGCCACCATTCAGCCGCCAAGTTATCGCATGGATTTGGTTCGTGAAATTGATCTCATAGAAGAGATTGCCCGCATCCATGGCTACGACAAGATTCCAGAGGATGCCATGGTACCGATGGTGTCCAGTGCACGTCGTCCTCGCGATGTGATGATGGCGACGGTGCGAAACGTATGTTGTGGTTTTGGATTCGACGAGACCATGACTCCGAGTTTGGTGGGCAAGTCGCCAGCGTTAGCCATTTCTCCGTGGACAGATCTCGAACCGCTAAAGACGTTGGTTCCGTTGCTTGAGGGAGCGAGTTTGCTAAGGCGATCGCTGGTTCCCAGTCTCATCGCATCGCGGCTGTTCAATCAGCAGCAATCCAATCGGGACGTAAGACTGTTTGAAACGTCGGGAGTATATCTTCCGACAGCAGACGGTTTGCCGATTGAGCAGTTGCATGTCGGGTTGCTGGGAGATCAAGACCCGAGATTGGTTTTGGGTGGCTTTGAAGAAATCATCCATCGCACTTGTGGTTCGGAGTTCTTTGAAACAAAGCTGGAGCGGCGAGTGGAAGCTTGGGATTACTTGTCTCCCGGGACGGGTTTGTCGCTGCATTGCGACGGCAAGATGCTGGGATGGGTCGGAGTGATTGCCAAATCCATTGCGGATTCTATGAAGCTCGATATCGCAGTGGCGGTTGGCGAATTGAATCTAGAGTTATTGTTGCAGTATTCACGAAGCGTTCCTCAATTGCAGCCCATTGTGCCTTTCCCGGTTGTTGTTCGCGATTTGAATTTGATTGTCGATGAGACGGTGACTTGGAAGCACTTATCTACGGTCGCGCGCACGGCGGCGGGCGGGTTGTGCATTGGGATGGATTTTCAAGAAATCTATCGCGACAAGAAGAAGGATGGCGGGAACAAGAAACGAGTACTCTTTAGTTTGAAGTTGCAGAGCGCGACCGAGACACTTACGAGCGGCCAGGCGGACGAGGTTATTACGCGAGTTATCGAGGCCTGCAAGAAGGACTTTGATGCGACCCTTTTGGCCTAAGTTTTGTTTGTAGGCAATAATTCGCCACGGCGTTGCTGTGTCGGCTGGACCGTGGTATGCGTTGGTATGCGTTGCAGCTTTTCTTGTTTTGGAAGGCTCGGCAGCAGGATATCGAAACGGAAATCTGCTAGAATGGAGTCGCGTATCGTGTTTGCCTGCGCGTTTTAGTGGTCTCAGATTTCCTCTCGTGAGTTTTATCCATGTTCAAGAGTACTTAGCATTCGCTGCCTTGGTCCTCGTTCCTTTTACCGGTTACGCAAACGAATCGAATAGCAAAATGGGAATAGCAAAATCCAGCTTTGGAAAAACCTCCGGTGGCGATGCGGTCACACTGTATACTCTGACCAACTCGCAAGGTAATACCGTCAAGATGATTGACTACGGGGCGATCATTGTCTCGATCGATGTACCAGATAAAACGGGCAAGCTCGCAAACGTTAACGCTGGTTTCAATAGCATAGACGGATACATGATGTCCCATCCTTACTTCGGCGCGACGGTAGGACGATTTTGCAACCGAATCGCCAAGGGCAAGTTTTCGATCGACGGCAAAGAGTATACGCTAGCCACGAATAACGGCCCCAATCATTTGCACGGTGGTAAGGTTGGATTCGATAAGCTCATGTGGAAGGTAACGGAGTTGGTTGATACCGCCAGCATGGGGCTTAGGTTTTCTCTCACCAGTGCCGATGGAGACGAAGGATATCCTGGAACGCTAAAGGTGACTGCCGATTATGTTTGGGACAACGACAATAAGCTGTCCATTAAGTTTACGGCATCGACAGACAAAGCGACCCATTTGAATCTTACGAATCATGCCTACTACAATTTGGCGGGCATCGGTTCGGGCAAAGTTTACGATCATGAGCTCATGTTGGCGTGCGGTAATTATTTGCCCATCGATGCCGACATGATTCCGACTGGCGAAAAGGCTTCGGTAAAATCGACTGACTTGGATTTCACCGCGAAGAAGTCGATCGGAGCTCGGATCGAAAAGTTTCCAGAGACCGGCGGGTATGATCACTGTTTCGTTGTAGACGGAACTCCGGGGCAGTTGCGCAAGGCGGCTGAGGTTGTCGAACCAAAATCGGGCCGTACTATGACTGTGTACACCACGCAGCCTGGGATTCAGCTTTACACGGGCAACTTTCTGGATGGAACGGCTGCCAACGCTAATTTGCCCAAGCACGGAGCGTTTTGTTTGGAGACTCAGCACTTTCCTGATACTCCTAATCAACCAAACTTCCCAACCACTTTGTTAAAGCCTGGTCAAAGCTTCGAGCAAACCACCACGTATCAATTCGGCGTTACCAAGTAAATAAGGTAGGCGTTTTTATGGGCCAAGCCATTGTCGATCCAGAGCAGTTACGAAACTTCGCTATGCAATTAAAGCGATTTTCGGGGCTGCTCTCGGATGCGTCCACCAAGCTTTCGCAACAGATGCAGCATCTCGCTATAACTTGGCGGGACCAAGAGCATCAGAAGTTTGTTCAAGAGTTCGAGCAGGAGCTTAAGCAACTCACGCGGCTTATCGAGTCCAGCGAGCGTCACGTTCCTTATTTGGTGCGCAAAGCAGAATTGATCGACGAATATCAGAGGGGCAATGGCTGAGGCAAATGTTAAGAACCTGGAAGCTTTAGAGGTATTCCAGGACGCCATCGCAACGCTTCGAGATGGTAGTCGCAAGCAAGTTGACGATATCCGGGAGCAGTTGCAACGCATAAGCTCCTGGCTCGAAAAAGAGCTCCCTGATTATTGGCGGAATGAACATCGCATCGCGGAGAAGCGTTGGGTTGAGGCTCGCGAAGAGCTGCTGCGTTGTCAAGCCAAGAGTCGAGCGGATGAGGAAATGTCGTGCGGCGTCGAGAGAAAAAAACTCGCTTTGGCGACCGAAAGAAGGTCCCTTTGTGAGGAGCGGTTAAAGATTTTGCCCAAGTGTGCGAGAGAGTGGAATCAGATGTTGATGGATGTGCAGACCGATTTGCGATATCTCGAAGAATTGTCTGAGTCAGTTCTCTTGCTCGCCGGTCAGAGGTTAGCGGACCTCATTGAAACGCTGCAGAAGTACCTCTCCGCCTAGTTGGTTTGAAAGTTTTGGAGATCGCCGCGACCTTTGCATGTAACAACAACGTCCGAATTGAAAATTGATTCAAAAATTTGGTCGTGGAGCAAGCGAGAGATGGCTCAATCCGAATTAGAATGTCGGGTATGAACGAATCGCAAAATGCCTACCTTTCTTTTTCCAATTCACCAGGATTGCTCGTAGCAAGCGTGGTGGTGATGCTCGCCGCGTTGGGGATTGGTTATTGGAATTGCTATTGCAGCCAATGGCGACGGGCGGTGGTACTGTTAGAGCTCATGCGATTCTTTATCGTCGCTGCGATTGTGATTTTGTTCAATCAGCCGGAATGGACGCAGGAGTTTCGCCCCAAGGAAAAGCCGAGGCTCGTCGTTTTGGTAGATGAGTCCCAGAGCATGGCGACGAGGGATGTTATACCGGCCGGCGTAACAGCTCAGGTTGAAGCGCAATCGCGACGGGAAGCATCGGCTCCATTCGCTCAGCAGGAAACATGGTCCGAGCTCAACTCCAATTACAGTGTGCAAATCGAACCTTTCGCAACGGGCGAGAGTGGCACGGGCGGAACCGATATTCATACGTCATTGGAGTCGGTATTGGAATCCAGTCAGCGCACGGCCGCAGTTGTTTTAGTGTCAGATGGAGATTGGAATCGTGGAAAGCCAC
Source organism: Pirellula sp. (assembly GCA_025459355.1). Lineage (GTDB taxonomy): Bacteria > Planctomycetota > Planctomycetia > Pirellulales > Pirellulaceae > JBKCUI01. Next base: position 4,890 of record JALOQS010000197.1, on the reverse strand, counting down.
CTGTCGAATCGGCCATTCGATATCGAAGTCGGGGTATCCCCATCTTTACGATACCGATGGGTTCCACGACGCGACTCCCCGACTTAGAAGTCTTGTCGCTTGATGTGCCTACGTTTGCGATCGCAGGCAAATCCGTTCGCATTCCGTTTACGATCGAATCAACGCTTGCGCGAGACCAAGTCTCGACGGTTGTTATTGAGATGTCCGACGGCGAGCGAATCACCAAAGAAGTCAAGCTTTCTGCGAAGAGCAAGACCACGGAGTCTGTGGTTTGGTTGCCTAAGACCACTGGTGACTTTGCCGTGAAGATGAATGTTCCCAATCATCCCGAAGAAGTCATATTCACCAACAATGAGCTCACCGCTTCGATATCGATTCGTGAGGAGAAGCTCAAGGTGCTCGTTATTGATTCGTTACCGCGATGGGAGTATCGATATCTTAGAAATGCGCTATCGCGAGATCCCGGCGTCGACGTTTCCTGTTTGCTCTTTCATCCCGCGTTGGGGCGGACCGGTGGAGGAACGAAGGACTACATCAAGGATTTTCCTGATCAGATTGAGCAATTGGCAGAGTACGATGTCGTCTTCTTAGGAGATGTCGGAATCGAGTCGGGCCAGTTAACGCCAGAGCAATGCAAATTGTTAAAGGGGCTGGTGGAGTATCAAGCCAGCGGTTTAGTGTTCTTGCCGGGACCGCAAGGGAATCAAGACTCTTTAGAAGAAACGGAGCTCGAACCTTTGATACCTGTCATCGTCAACCGAGCGCAGTCAGAGGGAGTTGGCGAGAAGGTGCCGATGCATTTTGAGTTAACCGAGTCTGGGCGTCGAAGCTTGCTTACCAAGTTAGCGGATACAGACGAAGAGAATTGGAATGTTTGGTCGACTCTGCCCGGTTTTCAGTGGCATGCACCGGTGATTCGAGCCAAAGCTGGGACCGAGGTATTGAGCGTTCATCAGGAAACGAGCAACGAGTTCGGTCGGCTGCCCATGATTGTGACCAAGACGTTTGGGGCTGGCAAAATTCTTTACATGGCGACCGACGGCGCTTGGCGATGGCGACGAGGAGTTGAAGACAAGTATCACTATCGTTTTTGGGGGCAGGTTGTTCGGTGGATGGCCTATCAACGTAACATGGCCAAAGGTGAATCGATTCGTTTCTTCTATTCACCGGAGCAGCCAAGTGTTGGGCAAACGCTGGCTCTCAAAGCCAGCGTGATGAGTCAATCGGGCGAGCCTCTTGTGGCAGGTGACGTTCAAGTAGCGATAACCGATGTGAATGGCAAGACAGAGTTCACCGCCCTGAATAGCGCAGGCGAAGACAGCTGGGGATTGTTCGAAGGTCGGTTAACGTTAAGCGAACCAGGTTTGCATCAAGTAACCGTTACGTGCAAAGAGACTGGTGCCAAGCTCAGCACCAGTTTTTTTGTTCAGGGGACAGCACAGGAGCGAATAGGTTTGGCCGCAAAGCCTAAGGTGCTGGAAGAGCTTTCCAAAGTCAGCCGAGGATCGGTGATACCTGCTGGAGATCTTGCCAAGCTGACACAGATCATAAAAGCTGTGCCTGATCCTCCGACTGTGGTAAAGCGATGGCAGCTATGGGCGCACCCATGGACGGTGGGTGTTTTAACGACTTTGCTGGCCACGTTTTGGATACTTAGAAAACAATTTGGCTTGGTGTAGTCGTGGGCCTTGTTGACTTTTTTGACCTTTTTGACAACGTGGACTGCTTGGGCAACGTGGATAGCGTGTATGCCTTGAACTATTCCGTGCCGCGTTAGATCAGAGTGAGGTTGTCCCGGTGGATCACTTCTTCGTAGGGGCAGCGACCCAAGATCTGTTCGATAAGATCGGAGCGACAGCCACGAATCTTGCGAAGGTGTTCCGCGTGGTAGTTGACAAGCCCTCGGGCGATTTCTGTTCCGTCCGTGTTAAGGATCGAAACGATGTCCCCTTTTTGGAAGTTGCCAACGACTTCTTTGATACCGATGGCGAGAAGACTCTTCCCTTTATCGGTCATGGCCGAGGCCGCGCCAGCGTCAACGATCACACCACCATTGGGTTGAGCTGAAAAGCCAATCCATCTCTTTTTCGGAGCCAAGGTTCTGAGTTGCGGCGAGAAAGCGGTCCCGACCATTTCGCCGTGAAAGAGTCTAATCAGGATGTCAGGTTCTCGACCACCGGCGATAACGACCCCTTGTCCGCTCATCGTTACAAAGCGAGCGGCCGCGAGTTTGCTGGCCATCCCTCCTTTGCTAACGCCCGTCTTCTTATCTTTGACCAGATCTTCGATCGAATCATCCACGGCATCGACGGTGGGAATGACCTTGGCAATCGGATCGGATGGGTCTCGATCGTATAGCCCACTCACGTCTGAGAGAATGACCAAGCTGCTTCGTTCCAGGAGGCCGGCCACCATGCCTGCCAATCGATCGTTATCGCCGAACGTTGTTTGAAGTTCGTCGATGGCGACCGTGTCATTTTCGTTGATGATGGGGATGGCACCCAGCTCGAGCAATCGTCGAATCGTGTTTCGAACGTTCAGGTAAGCGACGCGATCATCAAGTTCGGAGGCGGTGAGCAAGATTTGCGCGGCGAATTTTGAGTGCTTAGCAAAGATCTCTTCGTAGACTTGGATCAGGTGAGTTTGTCCGACGGCTGCGACCGCTTGCAAGGTAGCGAGATCTGTTGGTCGGCCGGGCAGTCCGAGTCGACCGACACCGCTGGCGACAGCGCCGCTAGAGACGAGCACGATTTTTTTGTTTGCTCCGGCCAGGAATGCGAGCTGTCTGGCCAAGTTCTCAACTTGGTCGCGATCCAGGATTCCGCCATCTTTCGTGACGGTGCGGGAGCCGACTTTGACAACCCAGATATCCGACTCGAGGAGAAACTGCCTCGGATTGCCGTTGATCGGGTGAAGGTTGCTCATGGTAAGTGCGTTTTGTAGAGATTCGAGAGGCCTAGGTTTTGTGACGGGAGAGGATGGTACGGCATCACCGGGGCGGATGGGAATGGGGAAGTTTCGAAATTTGGGGAGCCGCTCGGGAGCCCTAAAATCCAGCCGCTGCCAAGCTGGGTTGCCGTATGGCCTTGCAAGGGCGAACTAACGCTCCTTGCTCCAAAGCAGGTCGTCTGCTGCTGTACGCAACTGCTGTTGTTTTCTGTGTTTAGGTCGTCGTCGCTTTCCGTGTGATCTGCGTTAAGGGTTTTGAACTAGCCACAAATCCGGAAATCGAAACAATAGGAACTTTACGGCAAACTCTCCTGAAATTGGCTTTGTAAGTCCGATTTTCCCAGGCAACAAGCAGTCCCTCCCCCATTTGGTAGATAGCATGGAAACATCATTAGTCTTATTGAAACCAGATTGCGTACAACGTCGTTTGATCGGTGAGATCATTGGTCGCTTTGAGAGAAAAGGTCTCAACCTAGTTGCCATGAAGATGATTCAGGTCACTCCTGAGCTTTCCAAGCAGCATTATGCAGAGCATGTGAGCAAGCCGTTTTACAAGAATCTCGAAGACTTTATCACCTCTGCACCAATTGTGGCCATGGCGGTCGAAGGATTAGAAGCCATCCGTGTCGTACGAGAGATGTTGGGTGCGACGAACGGACTCAAGGCAGCCCCGGGGACGATTCGTGGAGACTTTTCGAGCTCGCGTCAAATGAATTTGGTTCATGCATCGGACAGTCCTGAGTCAGCGGCCCGCGAGTTGGCGTTGTATTTTGCTCCGAACGAAATGTGCTCCTATACGCCAACTTTGGTGGGCAGTTTCCGAGCTAGCGACGAAGGCTAGTTCAGCGATCCTTTGTGCCCCAGTTGGCATACGAGATCAACAAAAAAGTAAGACCGGCTTTTCGGCGATTTGAATTTCCGCAGTGTGCGGAAAATGCTGGAGTCACGGTCGCGTTAATTGAATAAAAAGATTCGTCAAATCATGCGTCGTACTGACATTCGCAACATTGTAATCATCGCTCACGTTGACCACGGTAAAACCACGATGGTGGATTGTTTGCTCAAGCAGAGTGGTCAATTTCGGGAGTCGCAATTGCAGGGAGAGCGAATTCTCGATAGCAACGATTTGGAGCGAGAGCGTGGGATTACGATTCTCTCGAAGAACATTGCGATCGACTACAAAGGGGTCAAGATAAATTTGATCGACACCCCGGGGCACGCCGACTTTGGTGGAGAAGTTGAGCGGGTCGTTCGAATGGCGGACGGAGCGTTGGTTTTGATGGATGCGGCTGAGGGGCCAATGCCTCAAACGCGATTCGTTCTTTCCAAGGCCTTGGAGGTTGGTGTTAAGCCAATCGTGGTGATCAACAAGATTGACCGGCCTGATGCTCGTTGCGATGAGGTCGTGGAAGAGGCGTTGATGCTGTTGTGTGATCTCGGTGGAGGGTCGTAGCGGCTATGCGACTCATGATTGGAAGACGCCTGGCGACAGCATGGTCCCGTTGCTGGACATGATGCTCGAAAAAATTCCTGGTCCGGACGTTGAGCCTGATGCCCCGTTGCAAATGCTCGTCACCAATTTGGATTGGTCGGACTATGTAGGGCGTATTGCCATCGGTCGAATTCAATCGGGTTCCATGAAAAAGAACCAACAGATTGATATTGCAAAGGACGGCAAAGTGGTTCCTGCCCAAATCGCGAACCTCCAAATGTTCGATAAGCTTGGACGTATCGATGCAATGGAAGGCAAGGCTGGGGACATCGTCGCCGTGGTGGGGATCGATAGTATTGAAATCGGTGATACGATTTGCAATCGAGGAGAGGTCAATGCGTTACCGCGGTTGACCGTTGACGAGCCAACGCTGGAAATGATATTCAGCATCAATACCTCGCCGCTGGCTGGTAAAGATGGCAAGTACGTAACGACGCGGCAACTAAAAG
>JALOQS010000196.1 GCA_025459355.1 Pirellula sp. | reverse complement strand
GGATGAAAAGCTCTGGGACTCCCCTAAAGAGCCCGCAAACCCTAACCCTAAATTTGATAAACAAGCGTGCCGCGAGCTCTTTCACCAACTCGCTGAGTCGCTGCAGCACGCTAATTACCGCCGGCTGTCTCCTCGCGAAATTCGGGCTGCCTCCCAGCTAGTCAGCCAATGGGGCGTGCGGCTCAGAATCCGGTTCAGTTCGTTTCGACGTTTAGAAGTCTACGGGCGGGGCGATATCATTACTGAGCGTGTCGTCCGTTCTTGGCGTTGGTTGTTCCGGAAAAGAAGCATTCAAGTGCCCATCTATCAACGACTGGTCGTTGTCTTCCGAACCAAAGAGTTGCAACATTTTAGCGATCCTTACAATCCGGATCGAATCCACATTAGGCTATTCAAAAACGTTCCCAAAGCGGACATCGAAATGATGTTTCCAGGCGCCCAAGTGCGACTGACATGGCTCGATACGGGCAAGATAGGTATCCCAACGTTGTGGGGTATCATCATGATGGCGAGCAAGCTGGCGAAGAGCTTTTGGATTGTGGCTTTGCTTAGTGCATTCAAATTGGTTTCTTGGGCGTTGTTTCTCTTTGCGTTCTTGATCGCATTCGTCTTTTACGGAATCAAATCAGTCCTTTCCTATGGTACGACAAAACGCAAATATCAACTCAACGTAGCTCGAAGCTTGTACTTTCAGAACTTGGATACGAACCTCGGAGCGCTGCTGCGAATTGAAGAAGAGGGGGAGATCCAAGAGATATGCGAAGCGTTGTTGGCTTACTATGTATTGCTATCGCATAACGAGCCTGTTGAAAAGCAAGACGTTGATCGGATGGCAGAAGTGATTCTCGAAGAGATCGCTGGGTTCAAAATCGATTTTGATGTTGAAGATGCGCTTCGCGATCTCGCGGCAACGAGATTGATTTCGTTCGGCGAGAAAGGTTGGTATTGTGTCGCGCGGGAAGAGGGATCTGCGTGAAGATTCGAGGGGAATGGGGCGGTTATAATCTTGAGAGGCGGTCCAATCTCTGGCGAGATCGGCTATACGGAGTGAGAGGTGGTCCAATCTCTGGCGAGATCGGCTACGGGGGATTGTCCAATCTCTGGCGAGATCGGCTACGGGAGTTAGGGGATGGCTAGGGTGCCAACGGTCAACAGCTGCAATCGCATGGCTGCGGGGTCATAGGGAGCTCGCTCTCTGATGCCGGGTGCCGCACTGCCTGGACGGTAATGACCAGCGTTGGATATGTCTTTCAATGGCGGTCGTAAAACAGCAAGGTACGGGCTGAAGAATGCTGTGGTGTAGAACCGCGCGCCCGATAGCATCGGTGTCAGTTTGGGACATTTCTCGTGCCCATGTCGCTCGAGCATGGTGTCTTCAAAGTAGAGCGGTTGATGGCAGAACACAGGCGCGACCCACGCTTTGCCTTGTGCGAAAAGTTCGACTTGCCGATCCGGGCCGTAGGGCAACACCTGCGGTTCAGGCAATCGACCACTTACCCAGTCCTCCGGTGTTTGACCTGTTCCGATGTTGGCGATCGACAGATTAGGTGTCGACAAGGGAGGTAGAGCGATCCGCCCCTTTGATGGCTGATCGGTCTGAGCGGGCTCGACGGGAGCAGATGTGCCTACGAGCGATGACTCGGTGGAGACCTCCGCCGATTGAGTGTCAGGGGGCTGTGGCCTGTCGGAGGGAGAAGGCTGATCTAGAAATCTGGCGGTCAACCGCGTGCTAGGTTCCGTTTGAGCGAACAGATGCGAGCCCGAAATGGAGGACAATGTGAATGCCGCGACTAAGGCACCAGTCTTGCGTAGTCTCCCTGCTGAACGCTGACTCATCGTTTCACCCTATCCTATGTGATTCAAAAAAGTTCCAATAGTAACTATTGGTGGCCGACTTAGAAGCATTCTTCGGCAAAGAGGTACAAGCACTTCATTCGTCGTATGTGCTTTTGTTGTAATAGTTGCAGTCAATTGCATGATGGATTACGTAGACGTTAAGGCTTTACACTCGAATTGATAGCAATGAAGGGGATTTTAGAGTGATGAACTATGATTGGGATTGATGCAGGCCGTTGAATGCAATGAGCTGGCTGGCAGTTGCTCCAACAGTAGATTGGCCACTCGTGGCCGACTCGCGTGAAGCATAGACGGGCAGGAGTGCCCATCTTACGTTTTTGAACGGCGGATCCCGACTGAGAGGCAGTCCAATCTCTGGTGAGATCGACTACGGGGATGAGACGCGGTCCAATCTCTGGTGAGATCGGCTACGGGGATGAGAGGCAGTCCAATCTCTGGCGAGATCGGCTACGGGGGTGGCGATGTTGAAGAGGCGTTAGCGCCAGCGAGTGTTGCGTAGGACTGCGTCTACGATGTAATCCCACATGGATTGGTCAAAGTGATGGAACATGAGCTCAGCGTGTCCATGGGCATGATGTAGAGTTTGCAACTCATCACAGTCAATTCGCAGTAGAACTTTACCGATCGCATGCTCCGAATGCTTAACGGCGCGGGTGTCAATCGTGCCCGTGTTCGATGCAATGGCCCTCGGCTTGAACTCCGTAACGACTGCGGATGAGACTTTGCTCACAATACCTTTCAATATCTTGTCCGGATACACACTCAATCGAAACACGACCGGAGTGCCAACACTGATAACATCCGTTTGCTCTTTGCTGATCTCGCATTCGATATGCGGATCGTCGCTAGTGACGATTTCGCCAATCAATGAGTTCTTGGGCAATGCGATTCCAGTCGGCAGTGATGTCAGCCATCCCTGTTGTTTGTTCGATTGATAGCTAGCTTGTTTGAGCAAGCCCATGTCATTCTCGATGGTCGGTGGCATGAGCTTGAGATAACCGGATTGCTTTGCTTTCACATTGAGGGATTCTAGCCTTCGATCGATTTCTTCAACTTGAATTTTTATCGCTCGAAAGCGTGATTCTTCGATCCCCTTCTGATCCCATACCTGAGTGTTGTGATACGCCTCGCCGTCCATCGACTTTAACTTCGCATCAGCTTGCTCCAAGGCAGATTGTAACTTGAGCTTTTCTTTTAAAAGTTCGGGATTGCGAAGCGTCAGAATGGCATCCCCAATTTCAATTCTTTCTCCATCTGTACGCAATGGCTCGCCGACGATTCCCGATTCGTTGGTAAAGAGGCTAACGGTATCCCCCGGTTTGAAGGTTCCCGTTCCCCAGGATCGTTTCGGCAGTGGCAAACTCATGGCCCATATTGCGACGCAGGCAGTACCGAACCAACCGACAATCTGAGCTCTCAAAGGGAGACGATGGCCGCTCGCTTTTGACTGCTGTGTCCACGACGCGATCCAAAGTATTAATGCGCACAGTACGTAAAGAAACAAGACCGCTAAGGCTAGCCCTGTTAGCTGCCAATCACTCGCGACTCGATACACAAACCAACCAAGCGTCCCGATGAGTAAGGATCGATTCAAAAGTGAGCCGATGTGGTATAAGCACAAACAAAGCTGACGACCTATCGCGAGATCTAATTTACCACCAGCCAATCGATCGAACGCCTGCCAAGATTTATCCCTCAAATTGTTAATGCCCAGGGCATCGCTCAAAATGAAGTAGCCATCGTACTTCATCAAGGGATTCGCGTTAAACAGTAAAGTCGTTAAGGAGCAAACGAGAAGTATTTGATAGCACAGGGCATTGGTTAGACTGGTTGTGGTGAAGCACCAAACGAGCGCAGCGACAGATGCGATGAGCAATTCAAAATAGATCCCCCCCAAAGCGGTTATCAATCGATGGAATCGATTTTTGGACTTCCAGCCTTCCGAAATGTCAACATAAGGGCATATCATTCCAAAGCTCATGAGCAGCCCGAAATCTCTGCATTCGAGATTGAAACGTCTGCATGCTGCGGCGTGCCCCAGTTCATGAATGGCTCGGGTTGCAATGAATATCAATCCATAGCCTATCAAGGCTGAGGGAGATCGCAGCTCGTTCCAAGTCGGAAGAGAAACCCAGAACTCGTCCCATCGATAAGCGATACTCAAGGCGGCCAATGCAAAGAGCACCACGGCGAACGGAACCAATGCAGGTGCGAATAGCATCGAAAGCGGCTTGGTCGCAACATCCAAAAGCCGACCTGGTGATCCGAAAGAAAGTTGATACTGAACGAGGTTGACTACGGAGCTCGCAACTCGAACGATTCGGCTTCTTGGGACCGCGGAGTTTGCGATGTGACGAAAACCAGATGGCTGCACAGCACCTCGTTCAGATCGCAGGACTCCCGACTGTACACATTTCATTAGCAGTCGTTTGAGTTCGGTCGGTTGAAGCGTTGCTGGTCGAAAATGCTGATGAAATTGATCGCAAACATGCCGATAGGTTTTCTCAGGCGCAACCCATTGTAATATTTGGTAGTCGGTTTCGGAGCATGAAAAGTGGTCCGTTTTTAAGGGGTCTGATGCGACGAAGCGCGTCTCGCCCTTTTCGATCGAGCGAGTCCATTTGATATCCCGACGGCAAAAGAGGCCAATTCGTTCGGTCGCGATCCTCTGTTCTAGCGTGGCCCGTTCGGGGTTCGCGTTCATGCTCGCGTTCATGGTGATTCGCTAGAGACGAGTACTTCTACCTTCATGCCCGGAAGCAGCGTCCAAAAGCTACCGCTCTTTTGGTTTTGGACCGTAGCATGCATACGAATCATTCCCGATTGACTCACGTCCGGAGAGAAGCCTGATATCTTGCCAATAAACTCGGTGACTTTATCTTTGCCCTGCCAACGTACCACGGCTCTGCGATTGACTAGAGAGGCGGGATCATGTGCCGCAATGTCGACAAAGAAATCAACTTGCATCTCATCCATTCGGACGATTTTGAGTAATGGTGTGCCAGCAGTAACCCATTCGCCCGGAAAATGATCGACGCGAGAAACCATGCCTGAGACGGGGGCGGTGAGGCTTAGTTTATTGAGTCGCTTTTCGCTAGCGAGGTAGCTTGCTTGAGCGATTTTTGCCTTGACATCTTTTTGGGCCTTAACGGCTTTTACTTGAATGACGCGTGCTTTGGCTTGTTCGAGGCTTATTCTTTTTTGACGAACGTCGACATCGCTGGCGCCGCTTTTGTTGTTGAGTTCAATTGTGTTATCGAGTTGAAGTTGGGTTTCTTCAACCAGCATCTCAGCAAGCCGGAGATCGCTCTGGTCGTTGGCTTCGGAAGTGGCGATTTGCAATTGCAAGCCTGCCAACTGCTTTTCGATTTCGGCGTTTTCCGTGTCCATTCTGCCAATGCTCGCGCCGGCCTCGACGACCATCCCTTCGCGTAACGTTAGCGAAGCGAGAACGCCGGTATCTTGGGCAGCAATCTCAACCGAATCGGGTGAAAAGACTAGGCACTTCTCGAACCGAATCCAACTAGAAAGCGGAGTGGCTGGAGCGATAGTCTGTTTATCTGCGACACGAATCGATGGACTGCCGATGGGCACAGTTTTGTTGCGGACAGGTTCTTGTGCTAGAAGTGGCAGATAGCACAAAAGACCAGCCGCGCCGAACCCCAGTGCCGACCAGTAAGTTAAATAGCTAGTTTTCATGGGAACCACATCCTGGCTCGCATAAGGAATGTTTCGACAAAGTCTTTGCTCAGAGCCCAAACGAGTGGTGCTTTGCCAGAGCTTACGGAGATGCGAGCGGTAGCACCCGCCATGGCCAAATTGCTGGGCAATTCCTCCGTGAGTTGAAATCGAACGAGATACATGGGTATCGCATCCGATGATTGCATTGGTGCGCTTCGCCATGTTTCAGATGATTTACTTGAGATGGCCCATTTTGTTTTAGGAGACGCTATGAGACGAGCGTACGCGTCGGTGGTCGGATTGTCGCTTCCTCGTGTGAGCTCGTCCAGATTTCGTTCAGGAATCTTGGCTTCCAACTCCCATTTTGTTGTGGGCGATCGCAATGAAAAGAGCCATTGCCCCATGCGAACGGGACGGCCGTCGAGAGATTCTTTCACCTGCCATGTTTCGACGATGGCGTGTGATTTGGCTCGAATGGTTAGTTGTTCCCATTGTTCCTCGATAAGCTTTAATGCCTTGCGCTCGTACTCAATGGCGATTCGAATCGTTTTTCGCTCCGTCTCTAGCGCATCGCGATCGATCGGGGATAGATTTCGGTCTCTCAGGATTCTGTTATCGAGTTCGGCGGCTCGTTGCTCGTGCTGAATTATAGTCGCTTGGGTTTTCTCTCGATCAGCACTGAGTGCATTCGATTGCATTTGGACCAGTGGTGTACCTGGGGTAACGAGTTGTCCGTGCTCTACCAAAACTCGCTCCACGACTCCATCCGCAGGGGCATAGAGTTCTTCGATATCAACTGGCACTAACACCGCCGATGACTCGAGCATCAGAGGAACAGGTATCGCCATGACACTAGCCAATACCGCCACAAATGCGAGAAACAGTCCCCATTTGGTCACGAATGTTTTCAAACTCGTTCTAAGAAGCGAACGAAACCCAGTTCCACTCGCGGCACCTGGTTCGATGATATTGCGCCCTAATCGGAACAGCAATGACGATTGAGTCACGCAACCGGCTGGCGGAGGTTGATCGGCTGACCAAACGATGATCAGAGCATCATTGGACGTTGGAACGGAGCGATTCGTTTTCGTATGCGGCATGTCCTCCCCAGTGTTGGGAAGGAGTTCTTCGATCAACGTTTGAGTTCTAAGAGGACGATCAGGAAGAATCGCATAGGGATCCAACCACAACCCATGAGTCAGTCCAAACACTTCGCTGAATTGTCGTTGTTCCTCTGTAGAAACGCTTTCGGGTTGCGACTCGGAACGCTCTCCGTTGGCGGCGTGAGCTTCAAACCAGTACTCACCTGGGTCAATAGCCAGATCACCGAAGCTATTGGCAAATTTTTCGATGACGTTAACGCCTGCCACACGGCGATCGATTTTCTCGATTGCCGCGATACCATTTAATCTCCAAGAGTGTTTTCGCGTTCTTCTCTTTAGCCAAAACACGTGATCAGCATCCACATTGTCCCGTACGCACGCCAAAACCGTCGCCATGGGGTGACTCTGGAAGTGCGATATGAGGCTTCGATCCATTAGACGCTGTGCGTTGAGCAAAAACTCTTGGTCATGTTCCAAGATCTTCATACGGAAGGTTTTTAAGAATTCCGCGATCATGTCAGCCATTTGAGCAGCGAATCGCAAATAGCCTCTTTGGCTCGCTGGTCCACCGCTGGGGTGCTGCAAAATCTCAAGCCACAACTCACCATCATTCATCGGTACTGCGATCGGTGCAAGCATCACGATCTGCGACGTGGGATTGGGGGCACGTTGATTAGTAATGGTCGTGTCACGCGGGGGAATGAGCACGGGCTGACGCTCGCTACGCGCATCAGTAAGAAGTCGCTCATGGGAAATGGACGGCCAAATCGCGTTCGCACTAACCACAGAGTCTTCGGAGGATTCGCTTGCTTGAGACAGCTGCTGTTCGATTTGTTCGAGATCATCCAGCAGAGTGGTAGATGATCCACCAATCTCATCGGAACTATTTGTTGCACCTGGGGATCGAGTTAACTCCATGGCCAAGCCTCGCGCTTGAACTAGATTCCAGGTTTTGCTGTCTCGCCAAGCCCATATTGCGATTCCGTCTGCCCCCATAGCGGTGAGTATTCTCGGAAAAGCATACTGAAAGAACTCAGCTGGTTGGACCGGCTTTTGGGAAAATTGTGCAATCTCGGCAACGAGTTCTCGGATCTTGTCTTTGGTTTGTTGAACGAACGGGGAGTCCAGAGCGATTGGATTGCGTCGATCGCTCAAACTATCCAACGCACCGGTGGCGTACGTCGTCTCCCAGTTTTCGAGTATTTTGTTTATGGGCCGCGCAGCACCACTCTCTCTCGCCGTCTCGTTGGGGCTAGATACGTGGGATTTCGGGGTTTTTATGGATTCAGGTGCTTCCGATCTGCGCATCCTTTGCGGATACCATTTTCCGTTGTCCAATCGCAATATCAAAACCTGGTATTGATAGCAATCAGACGTTCGATCGTCGATCAAATGAGGGTACGATGCGAAGCTTGCCGCGACGAATTTCCAGCCGCAGGTGACCAGGCAGATCAACGCGCATGGGGTGTGGATTGGAAGATGATCTCTGCAGCAACGCCTCTACATGATGCCAATGTCGCTTGGACATTTCCCGCAGCGGCCAATTCTGCAGGTGCCATACACCTACAAAAAACTCTCTCAATGCAGGCCACTCCACTGCAATCAAATCGGAAACCGTCATCTCGACGCTCCCGTCAGGTTGCTTGACCCATATCGCACTGGACAAGAGCTTCTCTGCTTGGGAGTTGATCCGTTCGTGTTCCAAAGTGTTCGAATTGATCAGGCGTGTGATGCGATCTTTCCAGTCCGTGCCGGCGATGAAGTCTAAAACGGGAATGAGTTCCTTGCGAATCCTGTTGCGAGTGTATTGAGCATTGCTGTTACTCGAATCGTTTCGGTAAGGAATGCCATGGGTTTCCAACCATGACAAAATGGTCGTGCGATAGATGGTTAGAAGAGGCCGAATCAGTTTTACATTCAGCGTTGGCGATTGAAGAAACGTTCTTTGCAAGGGAATACCGCTAAGGCCACGCGTACCACTGCCGCGAACGAGCCTGTGCAAATAGGTCTCAATGTTATCGTCAGCGTTATGCCCCAAAGCGATCCACGACGCATTAGTCTGACAAGCAAACTCCCGAAGATACTGATAACGATATCTTCTTAATCGATCTTCGCTGTGATGCAGGCACTCCTCATCGGTAAGCCGCGCGACAAAACAAGGGATCTCACGCAACGCGGATTGTTCCTGAACAAACGACGCATCGGCATCACTTTCATCACCACGCTGCCGATGGTTACAGTGAAAGACATAGAGATTCTCCTTGATCGGACATAGTCTCCACATAGCGTCAAGCAAAGCCATGCTGTCGGCGCCACCGCTGACAGCG
>JALOQS010000454.1 GCA_025459355.1 Pirellula sp. | reverse complement strand
TCCGAGATAACACCAGAACACTCCCCACGGTGCAAACGGCAACGCAAAGTGACCGCTTAAACTCATAATCCCAGATCGATACCACGCCACTACATACTTCCTAAAGTGGCGGGTCATCGTTCGAAAGGCATCAGGTAAATGGAACGCCGATAGATAACGACCAGTCCGAGAGACCTGAAGGAAGCCAGCCGGTATAAAAAACACGATGAGTCCATAACACGTTAAAAGCAAAACACTAATCCACGGCGGAACGCGATATCCCTCCGAGAACAACGTCCAATACATAACTATCGAGGGGAACGATAGCGTTGAGAACATGGTGGCTACTGCAAAGAACAAAAACGCATACAGCCAATACTCATTCGGACGAACTCCGTTCACTAGCAGCAAGCAGAGCAGTATCGAGTAGAGCGGCAATAGATAGCCAAAAATGACTCCCATCGCCTTGAGCCCTTCAAAATAGAACCGGAGAACGTTTCCCTTCCACTCAGGAAGAACCGGATCGCGACCCGACGCCAAATGAGAGATGAGAACTTTGCGATATCCCAACGCGATTGGCCAACCAACGGGATGGCATAGCAAGAGAAGCAGCCCGCCAAAGAATATCTTCTGCCGCCACTCGGGATCGAGAACCACAAAGGCGCCTCCCTTCTCACTGGCTTCCAACCTTCGCGTGGCAGCGTCCATCTCTTGGTTCCTTTGATTTGCTAGCGTCACTTTGGGTTCAACCGCAAAATTCTAATGGTCAACACGCGAAACCGGGACTTGAAACAATGGAGGGCGCGGCTATAGTAAGCTTGTTGAGATCAAATCTCATCAAGAAAGTGCGACAAGCGGCCTCGGGTCGCTATGACGTAACTTCTTGACCGGATTGAACTTAGCGAAGAATAGCAAGTTCTTTTTGAACTCCGAGTTCGGTTTACGTAGCCAGCCAGCTCTCTGCCAGCCAGCCAAATTCAGAACCGCGAACACAAGGCGTCGAGTGACCCCTTTTTTCCTTTCTGACCCTCTAAATACGGCTGAGAATAATGGCAATTCAATCCGCGTCCGTGCGACATTTTCGTTTTCGTCTCTCGCAATCCCGTGGGTTTACCCTGGTCGAATTGCTCGTAGTTATCGCAATCATCGGAATTTTGGTGGGGCTTTTGCTACCGGCAGTTCAAGCGGCCCGAGAGGCTGCTCGACGATTTCAGTGTGCGAATAACATCAAACAGATGGGATTGGCCCTACATAATTACGAATCGGCCTTTAGAACCTTCCCACCTGCCTTTATCTCCCGAGTCACAGGCCCATGGCCTGGTGGCGGAAACAACCCTATCCCCGAAGTGGGACCAGGCTGGAGTTTCTTCGCCATGATTCTGCCGCAGCTTGAACAAACAAATCTACACAATTCCATCAATTTCAATCTGCCAATCGCTGCTCCTGTAAACCAATTTGCTCGCAGCATGCGAGTTAAAGAGTACCAATGTCCGTCCGACGCATGGACCGATCCCGTTACAGTTTGGCCAACAACCATTGGCATTACGGACCTCGCCCATACCAGTTACGTTGCATCTTTGGGTGGAGGGGACCCAGCCAACGTTCCTGGCTACTCTGCGATGTACGAAGAGCAACCATTCAACGGTACTCCAACACGATTGGCATCGGCGAACGAGCCAGCATGTTCACACCGAACGGTTGGGCTGGTGTAATTCCCACTGCACAAACGGTCTTCACTCAACGAATCGCAGCCAGCCGCGGTCAAGTCGTCGGACAAACAGTTCGTCCTGCGATCACGATGGCAACCGTGCACGTTCGAACCGGCGGGCCCAATGCTCCGACTGGCAGCCCTGGCGGTTTCTGGAGCCCGCACACTGGAGGTTGCTTGTTCTTGCTAATGGACGGTTCAACCCACACGATCTCAACGAATGTGGACATGCCAACCTACCGAGCCATGGCCGGCCGAAACGATGGCTTCGTAGTAACATTACCATAGTCATGTAGGATGGGCACTCCTGCCCGTCTATGGCCCACCAATCGTAGAATGGGCACTCCTGACCGTCTAATATAACCTAGGTCGGCCGAGAGCGGCCAACCTACTTCAAAGCAACAGACGCATGCGATCAAGTGCTACTTGATGGAAAGCACTTCCTCTTCCGTAGGATACTCTTTCGGAAGAGATTGCGTCACTTTGCCAGTCGCCGCCCATTCTGTGCCACGCTGAAACGTTACGGCAAATCCAACACACTGAATCTGACTGACGTCGTGACCCATGACAGTATGAAAGACCCGACCTTTGCCATACTCGATCGTGAACAAAACAGGTTCGTTCTCGCCCGTGCCACCTGTCTTTTTATCCGAGTAAGCGATCGCGAGCACATGAAGATTCTTAGCCGGACCTCTAAGCCGATCATAGAGCTCATCAGAAGCGTGTCGCCATTTGCTAGGTAGCCCCTTGGTAACAGGATGCTCCGTATCAATATGCTGAACGACATAAGCATGTTGCGCGCCGTGGCTTCCCCCGCCTCCAGGTGTTTCGTCTCTAACAACCTTGCCATCGCGATAACGGATATAAGGCCCATCCTTCTCATTGCGACCACCCCAGCCACCTAGCCCGATCATTTCGTTGTAAGCTTTCCACGATGGGAACGAATTGTCGGCAGCGTGATAAATCACTAAGCCGCCGCCGTTTTCGACAAAAGCCTCAAAGTCTTTTTGCGTCTCTTTGGACCAATCATCACCGTTGTAGTTCATTACAACGACGTCATACGCCGAGAACTTGGGGGAGAACCCGTCGCTGCCGCGTGCAGGACTCGTCGCAACGTCGACCGTAAAGAGCTTGGTTTGTTCCAAGTGGGTTTTAAGTACCGGCGTTGTCGCTTTCCAGTTGTGATTGTTCTGACCGTCAACAATGAGCACCTTGATACTCGGTTCGATTGCATGGGAACTCTGGATCGTGGAAACGATAAGCAGCATCGCCGAGCAAAATAGTGAAAGGATCTTGTTCATCGCTTTATCCTCTTTTGGATGGTTAGGAAGGAAATTGCTGCACCGCACCAACGGCTGCAACAATAGGTCACCTGTTATTCTAATCCATCAGCCCTGTACCAGAGAGTCTATTATGGAACGCGTTCGCTTTATCTCTTCCGAATCAGGTCCTGAAATTCCCACTAAATCACTGCGTCGGAACGATGCGTGAAGCTGGCTGCAACCGGTCTCTTGAAGCAATCTCGCGGCATTGCGAGAGCGAATACCCCCTGCCGGTAGCAACTCGATCCGACCCGCGGAATGCTTTTGTAATTGACGCAAACTGGGAAGATACTCCATCGCATCGCCCACTCCACCGCTGGTCAAGATTCGATCCACACCTAA
>JALOQS010000028.1 GCA_025459355.1 Pirellula sp. | reverse complement strand
GTACTTGGACAATCTGATTGATCGCCTGCTGGCGAGCCCTCAATATGGAGAGCGATGGGGGCGGCATTGGTTAGATGTTGCTCGCTATGCTGATACACACGGTGGTGCGGCGATTGGGTTTACGAAATTCCCTTTCTCGTACACCTATCGTGATTACGTTATTGGGGCCATGAATAACGATCTTCCGTTTGATCGTTTTATCCTTGAACAGATTGCAGCAGATCAGTTGGCCTTGTCAGAAAACGATCCCGCGCAGACAGCTTTAGGCTTTTTGACTGTTGGTATGCAGTTTCGGAATTATCACGATACGCTGGACGATCAGATCGATGTTATCACACGCGGGTTGATGGGACTAACCGTTACTTGTGCGCGATGCCATGATCATAAATTCGATGAGATTTCTATCCGAGACTACTATGGTTTGTATGCTGCGATCGCTCCTTCTAAAGCACCAGCTCAGTTGCCAGTTATCGGGACGGCAGGTGACGAAACTGCTCACAAAGAGTACCAGCATCAATTGCAATCGATGGAGTTAGAGTTGCGAAGTTTCGTTCGGGAGCAAGCCGAGGTACTGCGAGGTCGGATGCGTATGCAGGTCGGGCTTTACTTAGGTGAAATCGCCAAGGGTGCAACGGAGGCAGACACCTCAACCGCGTTTTTATCCTATCGAACGGACGATATACGCCCCATCATTCTTAATCGTTGGCTCAAGTATCTTACGAAATCAAAGCGAGACGATCCTGTTTTTGGGCCTTGGTTAGAAATGCAATCTTGGGGCAAATTGGAGCCAGAGGAATTCGCCAAGCGATGCGACGAGTACTTAGCTCTAATGGCCAAAGAGATTGAGCAGTCGGAAAGGGACCCTGCCAAAATTCATTCCTTGCACACAGAGTTACCAAAACGGAATTTACCGATTTGGGATGCACTCATCGCAAAGAAGCCTCGGTCGTTGAGCGAGGTGGCAACCGTGTACGGATCTGTCTTTACTGAAGCACAGCGGAACTGGTTGAAAGCGTTATCGGAGGCATCTGACGAAGCATCGTCTCCTGAACGAGTACTGCCTGACGAACATGCCCAGCATCAAGCGATCAACAGTCCCGTGTATCGCCAGTTAAGGCAACATCTTTATGGTCCCGATTCCCCATTTTCGATCTCGGATGACGATGCCATGGGGCTTGCCAATCGGACGGTAAGCGATCGCATTGCAGCGAAGCAGGGGAGCATTCATCAGCTTCATCTATCTGCTGCAGGCTCTCCACCGCGCGCAATGGTCTTGCGAGAGGATCCTACGCCGAGCGAGCATTATGTTTTCTTGCGAGGAAATCCGTTGTCGCGAGGTGAGCAGGTCCAGCCTCAATTCTTATCCGCATTGGACCGCGGGCAAGTCAAGACGTTTGAAAGTGGCAAGCGGCGATTAGGTTTGGCCCAATCCATTATCGATCGATCCAATCCATTGACGGCGAGAGTTATCGTCAATTGGGCTTGGCAAAATCACTTCGGCGTAGGGCTGGTGCGAACTCCGGACGACTTTGGCACTCGGGGTCAACCACCGACGCATCCCGAGCTCTTGGATTACTTGGCAGATGAGTTTCAGAAAAATGGTTGGTCACTGAAGTGGCTTCATAAACAGATCCTTAATAGTCGTGCCTATCGACAAGCTGCTATCGAATTGGAAGCGTCGCGGAGAGTGGATCCTGACAATTTATTGCTATGGAGAATGCCTCGCAAACGATTGGAATTTGAATCGATGCGTGACGCAATGTTATCGGTAAGCCAATTTGATGAGCACCTTCGACAGTGCCAATCCGAACGCTTGTACGGCCAAACGACCGGAAACAACCGTTCCCCAACAAACCTTGTTCGCGCTCAATTCGGAGTTCATACAGGATCGGGCGGCAAAATTGTCGAGCCTTACCAAGTTAACATTTCCACAAGATTCACAGGCTCGTGTTACGGATTTAGTCCGCCGCATCTTGGGCCGCAATCCGACGGAGATGGAGTTAAATCAAGCGGATGTGTTTCTTCGCGAATATTCGAAAAGTGGGGACCCGGCAAACGAAACAGCGGGTTACCCCGAAACCGCTTGGACGCAATTAGCGCACGCGTTATTGGCCTCGAATGAGTTTTTGTTTTTGGATTAAAGTCCCTAGGTTTGAGAAATGCATACGCTCCAAAGTAATCAACAGGTGTAAGAATGATTCATCGACGTCATTGGCTACAGCAATGTGGAATGGGCTTGGGCGGATTAGCTTTTGCGGATTTGCTCGCGAGTGAATCACAGGCCAATCAAGAGTCGACGGCACAATCGCGAGGCTTTGTCGAACCTCATTTTCCGCCAACGGCCAAGCACATCATACATGTGTTTCTGAACGGCGGGGTTTCTCAGGTTGACACTTGGGATCCCAAGCCTGAGCTCACTAAGAGGGCCGGGCAAATGTTACCTTTCGAAAATCTTCAAACCGAGCGCAAGACAGGAGTTGCGTTACCATCCCCGTTTGAGTTCAAGCAGCACGGCGAGAGTGGCATCCCCGTGAGTGATTTGTTTCCTCATTTGGCCAAGTGCGTTGATGAGATGACAGTCGTACGTTCTATGTACGCCGAATTGCCTAGTCATGAAATGTCATTGATGTTGATGAACACCGGAGACCAGCGTTTAGTACGGCCAAGTATGGGGTCATGGCTGACATGGGGCTTGGGATCGATCAATGAGAATCTGCCTGCGTTCGTTGCGTTGTGTCCGGGAGGCATGCCAGTGGGAGGTGCTGGAAATTGGAGATCAGCGTTTCTGCCTGGGGTATACCAAGGGACCAGAATTGACACCTCGAATACAGACCCCACCAAGATTATTGATCATCTCAAGAACAAGCGTCTATCGGCGGAGGAGCAATCCAAGCAGTTCGCTTTTTTGCAATCACTCAATGCGAAACATCTCGAAGAGCGGCCCGGTGAAGCAGCTGTTGAGGCCAGGGTCAAATCGTTTGAACTCGCGTATCGAATGCAAACGGAAGCCAGCGAAGCGTTTGATATTACCCAGGAGCCAGAACACATTTTAAAGCTGTACGGAGATGGGCCACAAAATCGTCAGTTGTTGATGGCAAGGAGACTGATAGAACGAGGAGTACGATTCGTGCAAACGTGGCATGGCGATTCGCAGCCGTGGGATAGTCACTCCAATATTAAGGACGAGCATCGGAATGTCGCCAATCAATGCGATCAAGGTTTAGCGGCGTTGATCATCGACCTCAAGCAACGTGGTCTGCTCGACGAGACTTTGATCCTTTGCAGCAGCGAATTCGGAAGAACGCCGTCGGTGGAGATGGGGCAAGATGGTTCGGGAGCGAGTCTCGGCAGAGACCACAATCACTGGGGCTTTTCGTTATGGATGGCTGGTGGCGGAGTTCGAAAGGGCACCATCTACGGAGCGACGGACGAGTTCGGGTTCAAAGCGGTTGAGAATCGGGTTTCGATCCATGACTTGCATGCCACCATATTGCGGTTGATGGGATACGACCATCAGCGAATGACTTATCGTTATGCAGGTCGAGATTTTCGCTTGACGGATGTCCACGGGCAAGTTGTCGCGGGATTGATCGAGGGCACATAAGGTCTCGGGGCGATAGACTGGTATTCCTAGCGGAAGTAACTCCCCGTTTAAGTGCCTTGGGAATAGCCGCATTTGAGCACGCGAGCGTCCGATCTCGCCTTAAAAATGCTCGTAGAAGCGGTTTTGCCTGCAAACATCAGCCCCCCATTTGAGCAGTCACAAACTCGGATTCTTGGTTGATTTACCTGAGGCGACGCGGTTACGTCGAATCGCGGAGGGTTTTCAGGCGGCAGCTCGAAACGGCGTTTTGGGGTTATAAACCCCTTGAAATCCATGGATAATTGGGAAAGATGCGTGAGATGCGCAGTTTTTGCGATACTCAATGTTCGAGTGATTTGTAAAAATAATCCAAAGGGGTAAATCCCGACGATTCGATACTATCGCTACAGTTTCACACCTACGGATCCGAAACTGTTTCCACTCCGTTTGTTGTTTGAAGGGAGTCATTCTTTGGAATTCGCGTTCCGAAGCGTGCTTTCCCGGCGTTTACCAGTGCTACTCTCAATCCGTATGGGGGTAGGTCTCCAAACCAAATTTCTTAGCACGAGTTATCGTGCACCAAAAAAACTGATCTTTGATGACCACCGAAGCAAAAAGCAAGCCTGTAAAGTCCGTTAGCGGAATCACTGTTCGTTTAGCAGGGGATTCGGGTGACGGCATGCAACTCCTCGGTACACAGCTCACCAACACCTCTGCTTTACTGGGCAACGACGTGGCCACGTTCCCCGACTTTCCAGCGGAAATTCGTGCACCCCGAGGAACCAGAGCGGGTGTTTCCGGATTCCAAGTTCAATTTGCGTCGCACGAGGTTCACACACCGGGCGATACGTTGGACGCGTTGGTCGCCATGAACCCAGCCGCTTTGGTAACCAACCTTAACGATTTGGTTAAGGGTGGGTTGCTAATCGTGAACGAAGATAGCTTCGAGGATAAAGATCTAAAGCTAGCCAAGCTTAAGACCAGTCCACTGGAAGAGCCAGCGATGGAAAACTATCGCTTGATCAAAGTCCCAATGACTCGGCTGACCAAAGAAGCGGTCCAAGAGTTTGGGATGGGCGTCAAAGAGGCGGACCGCTGCAAAAACTTTTTTGCAATGGGTCTAGTCTACTGGCTGTACGGACGAGACATGGATGCGACTTTGCGATTCATTCATGGCAAGTTCGGCGGAGGCAATCCGACCGTTGCTGCTGCCAATGAGAAAGCCCTTAGAACAGGTTGGGCGTTCGGCGAGACAATCGAGGGGATTGGCCACTCGTACAAAATCGAAGCAGCTAAGCTAAAGCCAGGAACCTATCGCAACATTATGGGCAACCAAGCGTTGGCTTGGGGGCTCATGACAGCGGCTCAGCGTTCCGGCAAGGAGTTGTTCTACGCAACCTATCCTATTACTCCTGCTAGCGACATTTTGCACGAGCTTGCCAAGTACAAGAACTACGGAGTCTGTACGTTCCAAGCGGAAGATGAGATTGCGGCCATGTGTTCCGCGATTGGATCTGCTTATGGCGGCCAGATGGCAGTTACAACATCGAGCGGTCCAGGGATTGCGTTGAAAGCCGAAGGAATGGGCTTAGCACTGATGTTGGAATTGCCAATGTTGGTTATTGACGTACAACGCGGTGGTCCGAGCACGGGTCTGCCGACCAAGACGGAACAAGCCGATTTGCTGCAAGTTATGTTCGGCCGAAACGGTGAATCGCCACTACCAGTGTTGGCTGCTCAAAGCCCAGCCGACTGTTTCGAGATTGTTCAAGAAGCATGGATGTTGGCGACTAAGTTAATGTTGCCGGTTATCGTTTTGTCGGACGGATACATCGCGAACGGAGCGGAGCCATGGGCCATTCCAAACGTTGCTGATCTATCGCCGATCGAGATCAAACACCCGCAAAGCTCCAACAACCCAGACGGAGCGTTTCGACCTTATCATCGCGATGAACTGTTGGCCAGACCATGGGCAATCCCTGGTACACCAGGGCTGATGCACCGTGTTGGTGGGATCGAAAAAGAAGACGGCACGGGCAACATCAGCTACGACCCCGAGAACCATCAGAAGATGGTAAACATTCGAGCTCAAAAGGTTGCCAACGCGGCGAAGCTTCTTCCGCCACAAAAAGTCATCGGTCCGCAAAGTGGCGAACTATTGGTTCTGTCATGGGGCGGAACTTACGGTGCGTGTTTGACGGCCACTCAACAGGCACAAGCAGAAGGCCGCAGTGTCGCGCTGGCTCACATTCGGTACATGAATCCATTCCCCAGCAATTTGGGAGAGATCATTTCTCGCTATGAGAAGGTACTCATTCCCGAACTCAACATGGGGCAGCTTCGCATGTTGATAAGAAATCGATACTTGGTGGATGCCATTGGATTTAACAAAGTCAAAGGCAAACCTTTTGCCGTGTCGGAACTAACCGAAAAGATTGCAGAGCTAACCAAGTCTGCTTCGCATGCCAAGGCCAGCTAAGTAGTGCGAACCAATGAGTTTGACCTACCATCAAAACACAAAAACATCGTTCAACAAAAAACTGTAAACATAGATCATGAGCACTGCACTAAACGTTCTCAAATCGTCCGACTTCGAAAGCGACCAGGATGTTCGCTGGTGTCCAGGTTGTGGAGATTACTCCATTCTGGCACAAATGAAAAAAGTTCTTCCAGAAATCGGGGTACCACCCGAGCAAACAGTCTTTATCTCCGGGATCGGGTGCAGTAGCCGCTTTCCGTACTACGTCAACACGTACGGCGTTCACTCCATCCACGGTCGTGCGCCCGCCGTGGCCACCGGACTAAAACTCTCCAGACCAGATCTCAGCGTATGGGTTATCACAGGGGACGGCGACGCCCTCAGCATAGGTGGTAACCATTTCATCCATTTGCTTCGCCGCAACGTTGATCTCAACATTGTTCTGTTCAACAATCGGATCTACGGCTTGACCAAGGGGCAGTTTTCTCCAACCAGCGTTGAAGGTCAAATTACCAAGAGTACGCCTATGGGGGTCGTGGATCACCCGCTCAATCCGATTAGTATCGCAGTCGGTGCCGATGCAACTTTTATCGCTCGTTCGGTCGACAGCAATGTTAAGCATTTGGCGGCCACGCTAAAGCGAGCTGCCGAGCACAAGGGGACTTCCTTTGTCGAGGTTTATCAAAACTGCAACGTGTTCAATGATGGTGCGTGGTCGTACGCGCAGGATAAAGCAACTCGGGCTGATGCGACGATCGAGTTGGAGCATGGCAAGCCGATGATCTTCGGTCAAAATCGCGACAAAGGAATCAGACTTAACGGTTTGAATCTGGAAGTAGTGGACCTAAGCGAAGGCAAAGTCAAAGAAGATGATTTGCTGTTCCATGATGAGAAGGCTAACTCGGTTTTGGTTTATATGTTAGCAAGAATGAGACGGCCTGATTTCCCAGAACCGATCGGCGTGTTCCGCGATGTGGCCCATGAAACGTTCGAAGAGGCGATTCGTGGCCAGATTGACTCAGCCGTATCCAAGAAGGGCAGAGGGGATTTGCAGCGACTGTTTAACAGCGGCGACACGTGGCAAGTCTCGGCCTAAGTGGACGGGTTCGGCATCTCAAGTCGGGGCCAACAGATATCTCATGTTAGGTAAAAACAGTGGAACCGTTCGGGGCAATTGGTCTATTGTTTTTGCCAAACACTCTGCTCGTCAAACCCCTCCGCTTGTCAAACATTTCTGCCCAGCAAACAGAAAAGCTCGCCAAGCAATTGAGAGCAATTCGTTTGGCAGGTGTTTGCGTGGGGTAAAATGAAAGCTAGCTTCTTAGAAAGTTGATCGCGGCGATTGACCAAACGGCGGCTAGGATTGAAAACAAAGCAGCCATGACAAATATCCACGCTTTACGCGATCCGCGCGCTGGGAAGATTCCTCGGTTTTCGTAACCGGCCGGTGCGGTATATCGCTCTCGCATTTCCTCTTCTTCGAACAACGCTGCCGTCGCGGCTTCCAGTAAGCCGAACTGAATCGAGAACTCCAAAACGCCAAAGAGCATGTGCCTGCGTCCCATCGCATCCACTCCGATGCCTTCAAAGAACCAGACTTGTTTACCAAACGAGTTCTCGGACTCTTCTAGAAACTCGACGCATCGCAAATTCTCGACGCGTGATTGTTCGGGACAAAACTCACGACGGAGAAGGCAACTGTGTGCGTGCTCCGAAACCGCTTGCCAAATTTGCCTGGAAAACTGAATCTTGGGTGCGTCTGGAGTCATGTCTCGAATCCTTCGACTAAGGGAGTCTCGTTAACCTTAGAGCCCCCGACGGTAAAAAGCGACACTTCATTGTAGTTTTACGGGAAGCCTCAGGAGAGTACGGAATGGTACGATTTTTACAATTTTTTCGGAATTATAAGTACGGCTTTCCACATCGGTTTCGGACACGTTAGGCTAGTCGTATGTTTGAACGAAAGAGCTTTAAGTGGCCGATCTTTTTGGCCGTAATCATGATCGTGCTGATCGTTGGATTGACGGTCGCTTGGATCATTCTCAACGTTTTCGGGGCTGTGACCTACGAACGTCCGGCGCTCTACTGGACACTGCTGGCTGTCGGTTCGGTCATGTTCGCGTTGGTGCTAACGGGAGTCATTGTCTATTTGGTCTGGAGTATTCAACAGATTGATCTTAACAGACGTCAAAGCAATTTTTTGGATGCTGTTACGCATGAGTTGAAGAGCCCCATCGCATCCCTCAAGCTATATCTGCAAACGTTGAATCGTCGATCACTGCCAGATGAGCAGAGGATTCAATTTTATTCCTCCATGATGGAGGATGTGGAGAGATTGGACCGGACGATATCGCAATTGCTCGAAGTCGCTAAATTGCAGCAAGATCGATCGCTTCAAGATGAACCCGAATGGATCCGAGTGGATGAGATCGTGGATACGATTTCGAAAAAGTTGTGCGATGAACACACCTTTGATCCCAATCATTTGCATCTCGATGTACCGGCCTGCGAGCTTAATGCGTTGCGCTCCGATGTCGAGATCTTGGTCAGAAATCTCTTGGACAATGCCATGAAGTATGCAGGCACGCCACCGGAGGTCTCCATCATCGGCACGATTTCGCGTGATGAAAAAGAACTTAGGCTTGTTTTCCAAGATAACGGTAATGGCATCCCGCGTCATTTGCGACGTGCTATCTTTAAACGCTTCTATCGTGTCGGGGATGAGTTGGAACGCAGAAAGCCAGGGACCGGCCTAGGTCTGTTTCTTGTTCGGTCTTTCGTGAAGAGAATGAGAGGCTCCATACAAGTTGACGATTCCTCGAAACAGCAAGGGACAAAGTTTGTTGTCCAAATCCCCAACATCCGTATACCATCCTCTCAGCAACCAGGAGCTTGAATCCTATGTCTGTCTTACCAGCGATTCGTCGAATCGGATTATTCATCACATTGGTCATCGCCACTAGTGTTTCGCTTTACTCGCAAGAGCAAATTCGAATCGGAATCATCGGGCTCGACACGTCTCACGCGCCGGCTTTTGCGAATCTATTCAACGCCGATTCACCATCCGCACATGTTGTGAATCAACGCGTAACGCATGCTTTTCCAGGCGGAAGCGATGACATTGAAAAGAGCTACAGCCGAGTCCCTGAATACACCAAGCAATTGGCAGACATGGGAATCAAGATCACCAATAGCATCGAAGAGATGCTACCCGAAGTTGATGCCGTATTGCTTTTGAGTCTCGATGGACGCAAGCACTTGCAGCAAGCCGCGCCGCTGTTCAAGGCTAACAAACCTGTGTTTATCGACAAGCCTCTCGGCGGAACCTTGGCGGAATGCATCGCCATCAAGAAGCTTGCGGATAAGCATCATGCACGTTGGTTTACTAGCTCCTCGCTGCGCTACTCGCCGGAAATGATTCGCTATCGAGAGGATGCAAATCGCCAAAGCTCCGTCTTGGGAGCCATCGCTTGGGGTCCATGCTCGCTGGAAAAGACTCATCCCGATTTGTATTGGTATGGAGTCCATGGTGTGGAGGTTCTGTACACCGTTATGGGAACAGGGTGTGAACAGGTGACACGAGTCGCCACGGAGGATACGGACGTCGCGGTTGGTATGTGGTCCGATGGACGAATAGGGGAATTTCGCGGCCTGAGAAAGGGAGCGTCGGGATATGGGCTCGTCGTGTTTGGCAAACAAGCGATCGAGGTTGGTGGCAAATACGAAGGCTATGGTCCACTGGTTGACCGCATAGGACAGTTCTTTCGCGGCAAATACAACGGCGTTGATCCCATCGAGTCTTTAGAGATGTTCACTTTTATGGAAGCGGCTGACGAATCTAAGCGACAAGATGGCAAGCCAATAGATCTAAAAGAGGTCTACCGCGAGGCAGAAGCAAAAGCCGATCAATTGATCGCCGACTTGATGAAATAGAATCTGCGATCCTCGACGAGAAACAGGGCTTGGCGAAACTCGAATTCGATCAAGAGTGACTAAGTACGACAGAGCTACGCGCGTTGGATACTCCACTCTTGAGAGTTTGGTAAATCACACAATACCGTTCGGTGAGTTGAATCAGTTTATCGATAGATTCTTGTGAGGCATCTGATTCGATCTGAAACACCAGCTCGAGTTCCGTGAGACCAACTGGTGCTGTTCGATCCACCCCGAGAGTGCCTCGAAAGTCCATCTTAGCTTTGGCCACTATCTGGCACGACTTGATAGGCAACGACATATTCGTTGCTACCGCAGAAAACGTGACACCAGCACACGCCACCAAGGCCTCGAGAAGCATTTCACCTGAACAAGCATCATCGCCAGTGCCACCCGCCGCGATATGCAGCCCTGCGCGAGATAATCCCGCATGCGTGTCGATCAAGCATTGTTGGTCATCGACGAGCACCTTACCGGTGGCGTGCAACTCCACCAGAGCGTCAGAGGGATTCTGTTTGTAACGATCCTTGATAGGAAGTTGCTTTGCTCTAAGAGCTTCTAAGTTCATCGTAATGATCCTTTGACAATCGTTGAGTTGCTATGAGACGATTGAGCCCTCGCAGCACCATGTGATCCAATGGAATGCACGGGGGCTGTATAAATGCTTGCAGTACTTTCGCATCCCCGCCGGTCACTATGACGGGGATGTCGTCTCTATCGTATTCCTGTCGATAGCGGTTGATTAGAAACGTTGTACCACCTGCCAACGATGCATGAACACCGGCGGCAATGGCCTGAGTCGTATTCGTACCCGGTAGCTGCGGCAAACCCGAAACGGCACCATTGGCAATCCATGGTAGCTGCTCTGTTCCCGCTGCCAACAATTGTAAAGATAGGCCCAACCCGGGCATGATTGCTCCACCTCGAAACACGCCGTCAGCGGTAACTAGATCCACGGTGACTGCCGTACCTGCTTGGACGGTGATCACGGGCCGATGATCCGTTGCAATCGGACTGGAGCCCGCATGCCCTCGATCGACATTGATGACATTCCAAGCTTCCCAACTCGATACCAGCCGATCCATACCGACTTTTTCCGGCGCATCGACGCCCACATTCATCGGAAGATCCAAATAGCTTATCTTGCGGAATTGGTTACCAACACTGCGCAGTTTGCAGACCGATTGAAGCTGATCCAACGCGGTCTGTTTTACGGAGGACACGTACCATGTTTCGGAGTGATGTGGCTCAATCGAATCGACCAGCCACTCGAATGCCGACAGATCGTCCTGCTCGCACCATTTGTGATTGCGAGATTGCGACTGGAGTGGCACACTCTTTCCCTTGACGGAAAAATTTGCAGGCCAAGATAGTTTCCAAATGTTGCTTTCCAGAACCTCAGAATGAGGCTCGATGCGAATGACGCGTAGCCCGCTATTGCCGATATCGACAAGAATCATGCTCGCTGTGGTTCCCGTGCCTTTAAGCAATCAGCGATACGAGTCACGAGTTTGTTGAGGCCGACACCAGTCACCGCGCTGATGAGCAAGATGTCATCGCGACCAGTAGTCTCCACCAATCGATTTCGGACTTCTTCCGCACCAGGCAACTCCGCCTTGGTCACAACCAAAATTTCAGGTCGAGCCGCCAACTCTTCGCTATACTCTGCGAGTTCTTTTCGAATCGCTTCGTAGTTGTGAATGGGATCGGATTCATCCATCGGCGTTGGTTCGACCAAATGCACCAGAATACCAGCTCGCATAATGTGGCGAAGGAAATCGTGCCCCAGTCCATGACCTTGGGCTGCCCCCTCGATCAGTCCAGGAATATCGGCGAGAACAAAGGTGCGATCGATATCGACAGCAACCAAACCTAGGTTCGGAAATTTGGTCGTGAATGGATAGTTTGCAATTTCGGGTCGAGCTCGGGACAATCGGCTGAGGACCGTGCTTTTCCCGGCGTTCGGCATGCCAATCAATCCAACATCAGCAATCGACTTGAGCTCCAAGATGATGCGACGTCTTTCCCCTTTGCCACCCTCTGTGGTTTCGCGGGGAGCTTGATTGGTCGAGGACTTGAAGTGCGTGTTGCCCCAACCTCCGCGACCGCCACGTGCGATTACGATTTCATCGTTTTCGTTCACGAGATCTCGAATGATCACGCCAGACTCGCGGTCGATCAAGACGGTTCCCGGTGGCACATGTAGCACGAGGTCAGCCCCGTTTCGGCCGTGGCAATCCGAACCCAGACCTGGGGCGCCAGGAGATGCTCTCCAGTGTCGCTGGTGGGCGAATTCGGTGAGCGAGTTTACCCCGTTTTTGGCCCGGATCAGAACACTACCTCCGCCCCCGCCATCGCCCCCGCACGGCCCCCCTCGGGGCACATGTTTTTCTCTACGAAAAGCCATGCAGCCGTTGCCGCCGTCTCCAGCTATGACTTCAATCTCGACGCGGTCAACGAACATAGTTTATTCCCAATGAGAATCCGCCCGATCACAAGCCAGCGGATGCAAGACTCTGCAAATACAACAACCCGAAGCGTTTACAGGTCATTTCCTGCGTTAGCTTCGGGTCATTCAGTGTTTCTTACGGATACCGACTTTGAGGCAAACCGGATTGGTTAGGCAACCTCAGCCACCTTGACGTTGATGCGGCGTCCCTCGCGGTCAAAGTAGACGTTTCCTTCGACCAAGGCATAAATCGTGTAATCGTTACCGATTCCCACGTTACGACCTGGGTGCCATTTGGTTCCCTTTTGGCGAATCAAGATATTGCCTGGGAAAACCTTTTCGCCGCCGAACTTCTTCACTCCAAGCCGTTGTGCATTCGAATCACGTCCGTTTCGCGTGGAGCCCTGACCCTTTTTGTGTGCCATTTGAATCCTAAGCCAATGTCTGTAGTTATTCTAAGTAATCCCGCGAAACCTATCGCCGCTCGGGGCCGAAAAGTTTAACGATAGACCCATTGATAATCAAGTCGTCCTTCGAGATTGAATTTGTCGAGTGTGTCTTTCATGCGAAGGGTCTTATTTAGTTCGGACGTCAGGTCCCTCAAATATAAGAGTCTTACCGAGAGAATTGACCGAATTAGCTGCTGCGAGGTCTCGGTAATCTTCGGAATCATCGAAACCACGGCTCGGTAGGAATCGCGGCTTTCTGATGCTTTTGCAAGAGCGGCTTCTGTTTCGGTCACCATTTCTCGGAGCTCTGCGAGCGAGTCGCTATCCTCCGGAACAACAGCGATGGCCTCATCTGAAGCCTTTTTCGCAATTTCGAAGGCTGCTGCCAGCTCGTCCACGGACGCGTTCTTGAGCGTATTTGCAAGCATTTCCGTGGTGGACTCGTCCTCGGCTAATTGTGCAAGCCTCATTTCAATCGCATTGGTTTCCGAGAGAACTTGCTCTCGGTCGCGGAACGAATAGGCTACTTCTTCCTTGTCCGGGCCAACGTAAGGAGGTACTCCTAGTCGGATTCGATGGTTTTCCGGAGCCAAATCATCTCCAGCTCGCCAATGGTAGATACGAAGCGTTTTTCGGTCGTAGCTGGTTTCCTGGTTTTCATCTCTGCGGATTTGATACGCACTAGTTAGGCCACGCACGTCGACCGCAAAAAAATCGGCTTTCGGATCGACATCCATCCAAATCGCAACCCCCCAAACCGGTGTTCCATCGGCCGGGATTCGAATTTGACTCATTTCGATGGGGTCGAGAAGCGGTTGTCCGACTCGTTCCTTAGCTTCAATCAATGTCTTGGCGACCGGCTCGATCGAGGAATCTTGCATGAAATCTCTCTCTTTGCTCACGATCTGAAATCTCAAGAGCGTCCGGATTGAGGCTGGAGCAAGATCGACGACTTTAACATCGGAACTATTGTCGCTGGATTCAGATTTCACCGCCTTGCCTGGATCTCGAACGGCGTAAATCATGTAGTAAGCGATGCGTTTTTGAACCGCTCCTTCGGCGTTAGGTATTTCAACCGCGATACTGCGAACGGGCTTAAACGCGAACTCGAGCGACCAAACTCGCTTCGGTCGAAACGTCACGTCCTTTGACAGCTGAACCAGAGTCTCTTCGGGGGACGCAAAATTCGGTTTGCCATCCGGAAAATTCGGTCCACCCCAAGCAAGTTCAGGGAATTTCTTGACCAAATCGAGATCGAAAGGACCTAGAGCAATATCCTGAGCATCAAAGGTCGCAGGCACAACCGTCAAAACACCCGGCGCCAGCTTCCTAGGCTGCATCATAGCGGGGGCTCCGTCCGAACTACCTTCATTGCTTGGTAGTTGACCGAACACGGGCACACCACATGCGACTGCAAATACAAAAAAGCAACGAAAGACCATGGATTTCACGTTCATCGAGCCTTGGACCCCTAGCGACAACAATCATTCGTCCCCCGACCATTGCCCCGTAACGGCAATAATTCGCGGACGAAACCTACTGGGCAGTATAATCCCGGTCGCCCCGAGTCGGAAAGAAAAACCTGTACCAGATTCTCGATTTGCGGGCACATCCGCAGGTTGATGGTCAGCCAGCGGTGCCGGGGCGTTGAAATCGCTACAAACGGTCGCTACCCCCGAGACGTTTATGGCCGGCGTTGATGGCCGGCGTTCACGGCTCTGGGAGTTGGCGATGCAGTCGATTTTAGGGAGGTCTGGGTTTCAAATCAGAACGAGCACCCCTCTTTTACTTCTCGGTTTTCTTGGC
Organism: Pirellula sp.; assembly: GCA_025459355.1. GTDB lineage: Bacteria > Planctomycetota > Planctomycetia > Pirellulales > Pirellulaceae > JBKCUI01. The sequence continues at coordinate 11,137 of JALOQS010000028.1, read as the reverse complement.
TGTCGATGCAGGTGCTTCGAGCCAATTCATAACGAAGTCTGGAGTCTTTTCACTGAGAAACTCAGGCTCCTTTTGGGCATCTTCTGGAGACGATCCGTGAGGTTTATCGCTGCTCAAAACAAAGACCAACCGAACGGGTGTATTGCGTTTGGGGATTCTGTCTGTAAAGGTATCAAAGGACAGGATATCGTTCCCTTGGTCGCTGCGAACCACGATGTCGAGAGTCGACGTTCCAAAGTTTGCAACGCACACTAGCTCGCCACTGTCCGCCATGTAGTGCCGCTCCTTGGTGGCTTCATCGACATACTCGCCACTCCCTCCAAAGACCCAGTCGGACGTCAAATTTTCTTTGGTGCCCATTTTGCGAACCCACTTCTGCGCGATGGTTGACTGCTTTTCTCCTTTTTCATCGAACCAAAGAGCATAGATGCGAACCGTCGTGCCGGTCGCCGGGCGAAAGGGCTCGAATTTTGCCGGCGATCCCGGCTTTCCGCCGACTGCTAGCAACCCAGCGTGCACGAAACGAGACTTTGCAAAAATCGATACCACCGACTCGTGCTCCTTGGTACCAACGGGGCAGGCAAACATTTCCAACGGGGCTTGGCGTTGTGCAATGAAGCCGTCAGCGATGACAGATTGCTGGTCCTTGTGAATCCAAATGCGATCGTTGGGATGTAGAGCACGACATTCTTTTGGTGGAGCAAAAGCTTTGCTTATCTTCGCGCGAAGCTCTGTGGGAGAAAGCCATGCATCCCCGTCATCGGACTGAGCCAAGCCTGTGGGGCACGATATTGCCATGACGCAAAGCACCGCACCGAATAGCATGCGAGTACCTATGCTGCTGATGCCAGTGCGGTTAATGCCATTGCGATTATTGCTCGTGCATTTACTGCTCGTGGGGTTCGTGGCAACAAATCTTTTGGCCGCGAGAACATGTCTTCGAGATGCGTGCATATCAGTGGTCCTCAAAACGAATTTCGGTGCAAGGTTAATTCTTGGAGCGAGTCTTTTTCTGTTGTCCATACCCCAAAGGGTAATTTTTGTGATTTAGAAAACAGTTGCCATATTCCCGTTCTCGAAGCTTGCATCTTGAAAATCTGCAACAACAATTGGCTCTCGACATCTTATCACCTTTCGAATTCGGGACGAGTGACCTATGGACTGGGTGAAACCCAAACAACGCGCGCGGCAACGCAAACAGCAAACCACTGCGCAATGCGAAATCACAGCAGAAATGTGGCTGAAGCAGCTGTGCGACGAGAACGTTGCGTTGCTGCAAGCATCGTTGCCAATTGATCCGCGTGAACAAAAGCTGTCCAAGCATCGGCAGACTTTGGAATCTTACGTGGACGCTTTGGCCTGGGGAGCGGGAGCATGGGAAACGGCTTCCGACGAGGGATTGGCGAAACTGCATGACTTTACGCATGCGTTCGGCTCTCATTACCAACGCCGTAAACGCAGCTCGACCAAAGGCGTGAACGAGTCCTTGAATCCAACCCAAGTTGCGACGGCTAAGAGCGTCGGGACTTGGATCTCCAAGCAACTGCCCAAAGCCAGCTTCGATCCCTACGTCGCTTTGGTCAGCGCGGGCTGGATTCATGCGTTGCCCAATGTTGGTCGTGACATTCCGCCCAGCATGTGGATCGATGTATTGCAATCGATCATGACCCAAGTCGATCGAGCTTGGAATGAATCCTCTGAGGAGGGACTGTTCCCGTGGTTGGTTTGGAGCTGTGAGATACCGCTCGCTCTGGCCAAACAACTATCGCATCTCGGTGGTAAAGATCGCATTGTCAGTGATTCGCTTAACCGCATCGCCGAAATGCTGGAGGAGTCAGCTGATGCTCCGTCGCAAGTGTTACAACGCGGCGGCTTGGATCTACGAGCCATCATAGGCTGTTTGGTTCGCAGCAGATGGGCAGCAAACGAAGTCGGTGCACGCAAATGGTACCCTCCCCAGCGCAAAGCGCTTTCGAAACTGATACTGCACGCGGTATCGTTGACGGACGTGAATGGACTGCAACTGTTGTTCGATGAAGCCGATTCCAAGTTCGATTCCGAGTTTTGGCTTTCGGCTTATGAACTGGCTGAACAATCGAAAAAGCTGACGACTACGATCTGTTGTGCGTTGCCTGACGACGTCGGTAGAGCCTTAGGCGAAAAGCCAACTAGGCTTCGCAAAGATTCCACGAACGATGCCGTAATGTGGAAGCCGAGTCACTATTGCGATCAATCATCGATCGCAACCATGCGACGCACGTGGCGAGAAAAGGGTAATCGAGCTGCCATCGATTTCTCGTCCGATGTGATTTGGCTCGACTTGCTAGGCGAAGATGGCTCGCGAATCTTCTCGGGCGATTGGGATTTGAGCGTAGAAAAAGATGGTAAAGAGCTAACCATTGAAAACGCTTGGGAAGAAGTTTGCTGGTTCAGTGACGATGATGTCGACTATCTCGAACTCGAATGCTCGATCGACGACGTTTGTAAAGTTCAGAGACAGATCATGCTAATGCGTAACGAAGGAATGTTCTTTACCGCAGATGCTCTTATGGCCAACTCGAACGCCAACTGGAAGCTTCGTTCCACATTGGATGTGGTGAATGGGCTCGCACTAAAGCAAGATCAAGACACGACGGAATGCAAGCTGGTGAGAGAACGAGGTGAGAACGAGTCGGAAACCGTCGCCTTGATGCTTCCCGTTTCCTTGCCTGAATGGAAGCGATCAAAGTCCAACGGCTCCCTTCGTCAAATCGGAGAAAAAATCGAGATCACATCTCAGATCGTTGGCAGTCGGATCTACAGTCCTGTGGTGTTCGCGTTGAACAAGCTTCGCAAGCCGATGGCTTACACCTGGCGTCAATTGACCGTTGCCGAAGACCTGAGAATTCAACCGCGCGAGGTGGCAGAAGCTTATCGGCTTCAGATCAACCAAGAGCATTGGGTGTTTTATCGTTCCCTCACTCCGTGTACTCGACGCACGGTAATGGGATTGCACCTCAACAATGAGTTTTATGCGGGACGATTCTCTCCATCGGACGGGCAGTTTGAGGCCATGATCGAAGTCTCCCAAGACGAATCTTAGGAGATGCCCGCTGATACTTCGGCGCATCATATTGTTTTCCGAGCCGGGAACAGCTAGCCGTCGCCGCCTCCTCGTAGCCGATCTGGCCACAGATTGGATGTATCACTGGCACGCTATCCAAAGTCTTGGCGACTTCGGCTACGTAGACCCGTAACCGATCTGGCCACAAATTGGATGTATTGCTGGCACGCTATCCAAAGTCTTGGCGACTTCGGCTACGTAGACCCGTAACCGATCTGGCCACAGATTGGATGCATTGCTGGCGTGCTATCCAAAGTCTTGGCGACTTCGGCTACGTAGACCCGGAGCCGATCTGGCCACAAATTGGATGTATTGCTGGCACGCTATCCAAAGTCTTGGCGACTTCGGCTACATAGACCCGTAACCGATCTGGACACAGATTGGATGTATTGCCAGGGATGACTTAGGTTATCCCGGGCGGTCCATTTTTCTCCCAGTGCCGAGCGACTTGCTCCAGCAACGGGTCGATCGTTTCGGATTGAATGGCATGAGGAGGTGACCATCGAAACCACCGGTGACCAAGATGCTCGGTGGTAATGATTTCGGCATCTCGATAAAGCACGCCAAGAAAAATGGTTAACTCCTTTAATCGGGCTGGTTCAGAGCGAGAGTACTGAACCGTATATTGCGAGGTGTATTCGAAATCAGGATCTCTCCAGACCAACTCCGATTCGATCCCCGTTTCCTCCTTCAATTCACGGTAGGCCGCTTCGATCTTTGTCTCCGATTGATCGAGATGCCCCTTGGGCAAATCCCAGCGGTTAGCATGTTTCATCAGCACAAATTCCCAATCCGGTTGCTTACGGAAGATGAGAAATCCGCTCGAGTAAATTTGGGGCCGCATTCGGTTCCTCGCGTTACATGGTAAGATGCTCAAGTCGATTCGGAAATTTTGATGATTGGAGCAACTACCCACGAGATGGAAATGGGAGATTGATGAAACTTTATTGTCTAGGAACGGCGGGCTATCACCCAAACGATGCTCGCCATACTAGTTGTTACGCGATTCCGGAAGCGAACATCGTATTGGATGCAGGAAGTGGGTTTTACCGAATAGGCAATTTGCTCCGTTCGGATACGCTCCACATCTTGCTTTCTCACGCGCATTTAGATCACGTCTTGGGCCTGACCTTTGTCTTGGATCTTTTGGCGACAACCTGTCTAAAGCATATTCATGTTTACGCGGAGCGCGACAAGATTGAAGCCATTCGCAGTCACTTGTTCCATCCCGCTTTGTTCCCTCTGGAGCCCGATTTTCAGTGGCACGCGTTAGAAGATCTGGGGTATGAGTTTGCCATAGATGAAACGACCATCAAGTGGTTTCCGCTTGAGCACCCAGGTGGATCGGTTGGTTATAAACTAACATGGCAAACTACCTCGCTTGCCTATATTACCGACACCACCTGCCAAGTCGATTCTCCTTATTGGTTAGAGATTCAAAGTGTCGATTGGTTGATGCACGAATGTAACTTTTCAGATGAATACACAGAGCTAGCGATCAAGACGGGTCATAGTTGTTTGAGCGATGTGCTCGAAAGTGCGTTTCGTGCACGAATTTCCAGGCTTCTGCTAACCCACTTTAATCCGCTATCGCTGGGCAATGACCCAGTTGGTTTAGAGTTGGTGACCTCGCGGAATTTAAAGAGGACGCCCGAACAGATCGCATTAGCAACAGATGGATTGATCCTAGACCTAGGGTGACTTCAAAAGCAGATCGATCAGGTCTATACTTGTCGCTGTTAGCGGTTCGCTAATTGGTTATCCAACAAAGGATGCTTGTTGGACACATCAGAAGGCTCTGAATGGACGTACTCGCAGAAAGATTAACCTCATGAATCCTTATGCGTCATTGAGTGACGACTTCTACATCAACACCCATTTGCACACCGAGATGGATCTACCCAGCCAGCGCGAAACAGTGCTTCACTATTTCGAGCAGCTTCAAAAGCGATATCCCAAGATGGGACGCTTTTATCAACGCGAACGCGGTGAGTTCATCCTAGAAGAAGATCGTTCGCATGGTGCTTATCGATGGGCGTCGATCGAACAAAAGCGAATCTGCAGCGGCATTGTTAATCCCAATACACTCGAAGAGGCGATGGAACAGCACCAAACCATTCTTGAGATGGTGCCCTATCACATGTCCATCAGCAAGCTGGATTGCGAATCGATCGGATTGATGTACGGATTCGACTACGCTTGTCGAACAAATCATAACTTGCTCTTGGCAGAAGCGATTGGTTTGCCGGAGGCTTTGGTGCCGCTCGCCAATCGGCCGGGATCTCATTTGATGAGTTTTGAACCAGCCATTCAGATTTCCCTCGACGAGACGTTCAAAACTCATGCCAGGATCAATTTCGAGCCACGTACGACCACTTATCAGTCGAAAAGCCAGGAATACGGGGAGGAATTGTTGAGTGTCTATGTTACGATTCGGCGTTTCGAGTCCTTGACACCAGAGGAACAATTCTCTGACGAATTGAAACGACTAGAGTCTCTAATGCGAGAGCTTATGGACAATTACGTCGTAGAGAATATCCTGAAACCTTTGCAGGCTGCCATCGCGGCCCGCTGACCATCCGCGAAATCGATATCGATCATGATTAAGCTCCCTTTTGTTCTAGCCTTTACCGCGTTGACTGCATTGAGCTGGGGAGTTTACGGGATTGTTCTTCACAAAGGGACCGATCAACTCGGCCATAGCTCGATTCGTGCCTTTATCGGAGTTGGAATCGCTTACTTTCTCGTTGCGGTCTTGGTGCCTGCCATCTGGCTTAGCAGCAAGCCTGAGAAAGGTCATTGGTCGATCGCTGGAACGATCCTCTCGTTGTTCGCGGGAACCGTTGGTGCATTAGGAGCATTAGGCGTGACCTTGGCTCTGGCATTCAAAGCGGATCCCATCTATGTGATGCCCATCGTGTTTGGTGGTGCCCCTGTGGTGAACACGCTTGTGACCTCCTGGATCAATAAATCGTTTACGCAAATCAAGCCGATGTTTCTCGTTGGTTTGATCCTGGTTGCGTTTGGTGCAGTGGGTGTTCTGGTGAACAAACCCGTTTCCAAGAAAAGTGTCGCAGCAAAAAGCGAAGCCGCAGCACCTGCAATCGTTCCAGAATCCGGTAGTGAGCAATCGACTGATGCGACTTCTTCGGCCGAAACAACTCCCCCAGCCGAATCCGCCACTGCTGCACCTCCAGCAGAAGTAAAGGAAACATCAAACGCTAACGAAAAGGGACCGAACCCCTTAAGTGTTGGATTGGCAATCGCGATGGCCGTTGTTTGCTGGGGTGCTTATGGCCCCGTGTTGCACCTGGGGCAAAGCAAGATGGGTGGTTCACGATTGCGACCGTTCTGCTGCGTCGGTATCGCCTACTTCTTAATTGCCGTCGCAGTACCAGTCATGATCTTGATGGCTGCACCGGATGGCATCACACTTACCTTTGAACAAATCGCTAGCGGCATGACGTGGGCTGTATTAGCTGGTGGTGCGGGGGCCATGGGTGCACTGGGAATTATTTTGGCCTTTAATTACGGTGGCAAACCCATCTTTGTCATGCCACTGGTCTTTGGTTTTGCACCCGTGATCAACACCTTTGTATCCATGTTCGTGGCCGGAACACTTGATAAGATTTCTCTGTATTTTATCGGAGCGTTGTTGCTGGGTATTGCGGGAGCTGTGACGGTTCTATTGTTTGCCCCCAAGGCAAAACCGCATGCTGCTGCACCTGCCGCCGCGCCAAAGGATGCGACTCCCACGCCGGCGACTTAGTTCCCATTCGTCACGAGACTCAACGATGCTCGTTCACAGCCCCTATCAACGCCAGCATCACAGCCACTCATCGCTCGATGTTTGTGGCCTTAAGTGGTTTCCGATGGCTTGCTCCGCAGCATGCTTGAACGTTTGCTTGATCGTGTGCTTTCTGCACCAACCTGGCTTTGCGCAATCTACTTCAACTGCGCCACGGGAAGCCGCTGAGTCGCGTCCCGAGGTGGACAAGGGCGCAGGAGTAACGCGGGGCGATTTCCTTTTTGGCGATCGCGTGCACAGCATTCAAATTGAAATCTCCGAATCGACCATGCGCGAGGTCGAAGCAGACCATCGGCCCTACGGACGCACCAAGCTGACGTTAAACGGAGAAACCTTTCCATCCACTGGACTCAAGCTGAAAGGGGCCGCTGGCAGTTATCGACATTTTGATGAAAAGCCGGCCTTCACCATCAATCTGGATAAGTTCCGCAAGAAGCAATCTTACGACGGCATCGACAAGTTTCATCTTAATAACGCTGCCCAAGACGAGACGTTTCTGCATGAGTGGCTGGGATCGGAGATGTTCAAAGCGATACTTTATCCTTCTCCGCGTGTTGGACACGCATGGGTGACGCTTAACGATGGAGAGAAGAGACTCTACGTTGTTCGCGAGAACTACAATCCCAAGATGCTTAGTCGCTTCTTTGCGGACTCGAAAGGGAATCTCTACGACGGTGGCTTTCTTCAAGATATCGATGCCGAGCTAGAGAAAGACGCTGGCGAAGGTGACGACGATCGATTGGATCTAGCTGAATTGCGTGATGCATTGTCATCGGAGGATTTTTCCGAGCGGCTAGCGCGAGTGCCTAGTTTGGTTGACATGGATCGCTTCATGACCTTTATGGCCGTGGAGCGATTGCTTTGCCATTGGGATGGGTATTCATGCAACACCAACAACTACAGGCTGTATTTCGATCCCGAGTCAGGCAAAGCCGTATTCTTGCCACATGGAATGGACCAATTGTTTGGCGGACTCGACATGGATATGTTCGAGTATGGTAGCCCTTTGCTATCTTCGTTTGTTATGGGCTCAAACCAATGGCGGCAACGATATCGTCAAGTCACCCGACAAGTGTACGATACGTTATCCAAGATTGACTGGGATCAACTCATCGACGAGCGAGTTCGCATTCTAAGAATGGAGATCGAATCGTTTCCGCAGGATGAAACCAATGGCTTCAATGATCGAATCGACGACTTGAAGGGTAGAGTCAAAGAACGCTTTCGAATCTTGGAAGAACAATTGGCAGCCGAGGAGCCCAACCCCACGAACATCGCACTAAAGGAGCCAATGCCGCTCCGCGATTGGTATGAGAACAAGGAGCGAGAAGAAATCGAGATTCGCATTCCAGAATCGAATCGAAATGAGAAAATCCGAATCAACATCCCTAGGGAAGGGGAAGGCTATGGTGGCATCGAGCGATCGGAGTTGGTAACCAATGGCACTTACAAATTCAGCGGGCGGTTCCGTTTATCATCGGTGCAAGCGTTCGAGGATGCCGAAGAAACGATGGTTTGGAAATTGTCCAACAACGAAGAGTGGGTTCGCATGGAAAACACCGATGGTTGGCAGGATTTTTCCATTGAAACCAAAATTGTCGAAGACCAAAAACGTGTGGTAATGGGAATCGCGATACGAGCCAAGCGAGGGCTTTTGGTAGTCGATCCCGACTCCTTACAACTCACAAAAACCGCAGAGTAACGGAAACTTGATTACAATGCGGTCATTGTGAGGTGCGTCGTACATGTCAGATAGAAAGCGGCTAAGACCAGAATCGTTCGATTATTTTTTAGCTGGATTGTCTCCGATATTTGTTATTGGGATGATTGGTTCGCTGGTCTATTTTCTCGTGTGCGTTTTGTATCGCGGTAGCTTTCCCATCAGGCTGATGTGGATTCTGGGGTTGTACACCGTTGCAAGCGTGTTGATTGCTAGAATCGCCATAGAAAAGTCGCGATCATACAGTCTTGGCTACATGGCCGCACTCGGTGCCGCTATGCTCGTTGCCACGCCCGCTTATCTGAACACGGGCAGCGGTTCTTTGGTGGGAGGAATGCTCCTCGTCGCACCGTTGTTAGTGCTAATAGCGGTTCTGGCGGATCGCATTACGTTTGATTGCACGTCCATGAACGAAGATGTCGAAAGCAATGGTATTGGGTTGCTGCAATCGCTGGGGCTGATTCAAGCGGATCAGTATAAACAGACTCGGCAGTTGGCGAGATCGAGCACGGGTGAATTGCAAAAGAAGCGTCGTCATAATCCAGGAGTATGGATTCTATATTTTGCTCTTGGTGCGCTGCCTCTTTTCGCAATGGGCCAGTTGATTGCAGTCGATGCAGAGAACAGAGCCTTTGCCTGGAAGATGGTGTTCGTCTATCTGTTTAGTTCGCTAAGCTTGCTCGTACTGATTGCCTTGCTATCGCTCCGAAAGTACTTGAGGGATCGCAATGTTGCCATGGATGCAGGCTTGGCTTCACGCTGGATCGTGTATGGCGTATGCTCGAGTCTCCTGCTGTTGATCCTGCTGTTTCTGGTCCCGCTGCCGAGTCGGTCCATTTTTCAACTGGATTTGCCTTTCGAGATAACCCAGCAAGAAAATTTATCTTCGAGCCGTTTCGGTTGGGGGAACGAAGGTGTCGACGAACAGGGAGCCAAGTCACCTCAAGCTGAAAAGGGTGAGCAAAACACCGATCCCAATAACCAAGGTAACGATGGCAAGAAAGGGGAACCTTCGAAGTCCGATTCGAATTCCCCAGACCAATCGCGCGGCGAACCAAAAGATTCCGGTAGCTCCAGTAAGCAGGACTCCGATCCCAAAGGAAGCGGAGACAAAAGAGACAACTCAGAACAATCGAAAGATGCTCGCGGCGAAAAAGAGTCATCTGGTGATGGCGAAAAGAACGATGCTGGCAAGAGCGATGGTGAAAAGCAAGGTTCTGCAGAAGCTTCAAAAAACGGCAAGTCTTCGGCCAACAATCAAAATCAATCCAAAGATATGCAATCTCAGAACCAAACGGCTCCGAAAACGTCTTGGTCGTTTCAGTGGAATCCAGGGGCATTGTTGCAGTGGATAGCGATGCTCGCCATCATTGCGGTAGCTTGTTTTTATGTCTTCCTGCACCGCAAGGAAATCATGGCGTTCATTCAGCATCTACTCGGTTATGGTAGAGCGAAAGCAGCCCCCGAGGGGTCAGCGATGGCCCCGACGGCGCAGGTTGTTGTTCGAGATGAATTTCGAACGCTGGTCGATCCTTTTCTATTGCGTGGACTGACGCGGGAGCAGATCGTTACTCAGCTTTTCCACGCTCTGGAGGCGTGGGGACACGACAAACGAATTGAACGAGGCGAAGAAGAAACTCCAGACGAATATGTCAGGCGAATGGGAAAACGCTTTCCGGATCAACTCGACAACCTGAGGTTACTCGGCTTTCTTTACAGTCGCATTGCGTATGCTCGAGGTCGAGTTAACGAGCAAGAGCTCAAGCCGCTGCGAGCTTTGTGGGAATGGCTTGTCATAAACGGAACCTAGGTTGCTTCGTTTTGCGGTCGAACAATTGATTCGAAACGGAAACAAAAAAGCAGGCTTGTGAAAGAACACAAGCCTGCTTAAGTCTTTGGACCATTCGAACTAGATTCGAATGAATGATCGGTTCGGTATCGACTATGCCTCGAGTCCGATATCTTCGGAGATATGTACGGCCGATTCGATGATCATTTCAGGTCGGCGGGTAAAGGTTGGCAAACCGGCACTGGCCAATACGCTATCAAGAGCATCTTGGCTCTTAGCCACGATGGAGTCTCGGGTCATGTTTTCAAAGTTGCTCGCGTGAGCAAACGAAGTGATCGGCCCATCGAAGCCAGCTTTGTGAAGCATCGAAACAAACCGAACGTTGTCGATAACTCCGGATGTGCCCGGCATGTGACGCATATTGAGGCTAGCATCAGCCAAGGCTGGGAGCGTTACAGTGTCAACCAATCGGAGTGCCGCTACGCGATTGCCCGGGATGGTTGCCAATTGATCAAACGTTCCGCCACCAACAACCCAATTGAACGTGTCGATGACGAGCCCAACGCTGGTCGAGGTGCAAGCCTTGAAGAAGGCCAAAAAGCTGTCAACGTCTTGGACGAACTTGAATTGGCGGCTTTCGCGGCTTTCTTGTGCCGTCGAAAAGTAAAGACCGAGCAGAACGCCATTCTTTTCGAAGATGGCTGCGATTTGCTCGAC
>JALOQS010000195.1 GCA_025459355.1 Pirellula sp. | reverse complement strand
TCACCTCTTACGAATCAACAAACCGATCAAGTGCTTCGAGTGTGTGAAGGCATGTTCTGTCCTTCGCTCGGAAACCAAGCGGATTATGTTTCTTGGTTTGAGCAGTCTGGGTTGAAAGTCATAGATACGGGAATCTGGACGAGACAAGTTGAGCAGACCTGGGAGATATGTCGCAAGCGAGTGGAACGAACCGGTGTTCGTTATTTGGCCAAGGTGCTTGGTCAGAATCACGTTCTCTTTCTTGATCACTTTGATGCGATTTTGAACGCCTACAAATCTGGCGCGATGGAATACGGATACTTTGTAGCGGAGAAACCTAAATGAGTGCAGTAATGGAGTCGCCCGAACGTGTGAGTTCGGCGAGGGGAACGGAGTTCTTGGCTCGATCTGTTGGAGTCGCATTCGGGATTGGGACACAGTTGTTGTTTCTGTTTACTGTCGTCTATCTGTTTTTGTTTTTGAGGTATGGGAGCCAGCATTCCACTGTTGGTTGGTGGTGGATGGATTGCGGTTTGGCTGTTGGGTTTGCTATTCCGCATAGCGTATTGCTTGTTCCTGCAGTGCAGAAAAAGATGAAGTCGTATGTGCCGGGTGGGTTGCTAGGCTGCATTCACTGTGTGACGACCTGCCTGACGCTCTTAGTCATGTTTCGGCTATGGGGAAAAAGTGACATTGTTGTGTGGCAAGCGAGCGGATGGATGGAGTGGCTGATTTTGACCTGTTTCTACGGATCGTGGGCAGCCTTATTTTACAGTCTGTATCTAACGGGCTTGGGGTATCAGACTGGATTAACGCAGTGGTGGTATTGGGCCATAAAGAAAAAGCCACCGGTGCGACATTTTGTTAAGAAAGGAGCGTTTCGGATCATGCGACACCCAGTTTATATGAGCTTTTTAGGTTTGATCTGGTTTACGCCAGTCATGACGTTAGATCATGCCGTGTTGACGTTGGTCTGGACGCTCTACATTTACGCGGGGAGTTACTTCAAAGATCGCCGGCTGATTCGATTTATTGGACGAGACTACATTGAATACGGCAAGAAAGTGTCGGGTCTACCCGGTATCTCGTTCGGTTCTCTAAGGCGTTTTCCTGCAAGTATGTAGATCATTTGCCAGATTTTGATGGGTAAACAACATTTGCAACGATCGACAAAGTTGACCCGCAGAGGATTGCGGAAAGGATAGACAATCCTCAACCGTTCGTTTCGAATTCCGTTTTTTTCCGTATACTACGGGTGGAAGGGCAAATGCGATCTTCCGCATGAACTATTCGAGAAGAATCTAGTGCCTGTTCAAAAGGCGATCGATTGGGGTAACGGTTAAAGATGGCGACAGTGAAATCGAATCAGGGCAAGAAACGCTCGCAGCGAGTTACCAAACGGCGAAACATCAAGGACCGGCTCGGCTTCATGACTGTTTATCAAGCCGAGCAGTGGCTTGGGGATGAGGGACCGAAAAAACTCATCGAAGGAGCAAAGCTTGAAGTAAATCCGAGTGAAGACATTCAGATGTCGGGAGATTCGCTGTTCTGCAATGTTCAAGACGGAAATGTACCCGGCGGAATTGCCCGAGTAACGCTCGTTGAAAAAACGTCGAAGCGAGATGGTGTGCAACTTCATTGCGACCAGTGCGACACGGTCTGTATTCATATCGCCGCGACTTTGCACGAAATTCTCGAGTCTAAGGTGGTCCTAGGCATGGCGGAGGTACCGGACCCAACGGTCCCTCTGGAGCACTTAACTCCGAAAGAGCTCATCATTCGTGCGATCGAAGAACGGCGTCTGCGATCGACCTCCGAACGAATGCAAATTCGGTCTGCCGACTCCTCCAAACCATGGGTCGACTACAATGTCACTAGCCAGGAGTCGGGGCGTTCGTACCGAGTCTCTCTCAGGGGGCAGGCGATCGGTGAATCGTATTGCTCGTGTCCCGATTTCAAGACAAACTTGCTCGGGGTTTGTAAACATATCTTTCGAGTGAAAACGCATGTTGAGAAGAAGTTTTCTCAGAAGCAATTAGACATCCCGTATGTCCGCAAGAACTTGTCCTTGCGAATGCACTATGGCACCCCGGAAGAACCTCATCAAGGATTGAAGTGGAACTTGCCTCACAATCCCCCAGCAGATTTGACCAAGATGTTGGGCAAGGATCGAGAGTCTGTCCTCACCGATGTGGCAGCAATCATGAAGACGATTCAACGGACGGAGGGGGCTGGGTACGAGGTCCATGTTTATCCCGATGCGGAAACTTACATCAACTCTCGATTGCTCCAAGCGAAGATTCGCAAATCGACAGACGACATCCGAAAAGACATGGCAAACCATCCGCTGCGCCGAAGCTTGCTCAAAGTGGAATTGTTACCCTATCAACTGGATGGGATTGCCTTTTCGGTAGGCAATGGTCGCGCGATTTTGGCGGACGATATGGGCCTAGGCAAAACAATTCAGGGGATTGGTACAGCAGAGTTATTTGCTCGACTGGCTGGCATTAAAAATGTCCTGGTGGTTTGTCCCGCATCTCTCAAGCGACAATGGGCGTCAGAAGTAGAGCGATTTTCGGATCGAAGCTGTAATATCGTGCTGGGATCGGCTTCAGATCGTGCCAAACAGTATCGAGACGCGTCGTTCTTTAAGATTGCCAACTATGAGCAAGTTCTGCGAGATGAAGCTATCGTTCAATCGATCCACTGGGATTTAATCATTCTCGATGAAGGGCAGCGAATCAAAAACTGGGAATCAAAAACGTCTCAAACATTCCAGTCCCTCAAATCGACTTATGCACTGATTCTGTCTGGCACACCTTTGGAGAACCGTTTGGATGAGCTCTTCACGGTTGCTAAATTTATCGACTGTCATCGGTTGGGGCCAGCCTATCAGTTTTTCAACCAGTATCGAACGGTCAATGAAGATGGTCGGGTGGTCGGATACAAGAATCTGGAGCAATTACGAGAGTCGCTCCGTCCGATTCTATTGCGACGAACCCGAGCGAGCGTTATGCAGCAATTGCCAGAACGAACGACGGAGATTGTTCGCATCCGGCCAACGGACGAACAAAAAACGATAAACGATGAGCACTTGAAAAAGGCATCGATGATCGCTGGCAAGGCGTATTTGACCGAGCTCGATTTGCTGAGGCTACAAAAACACTTGCTGGCAGCACGGATGGCGTGCAACAGTACTTATTTGGTCAACAAAGAGACGCCGAGTTATTCGAGTAAGCTAGATGTTCTCGATGAATTGTTGGCAGAGTTGGCCGACGAAGAGAGTCGCAAGATCGTTTTGTTCAGTGAATGGACAACGATGCTCGATTTGATTGAGCCTTTGCTCAAGAAGCATGGTATTGATTTTGTTCGTTTGGATGGTCGTGTTCCACAAAAGAAACGTCAAGAGATCGTTCATCGATTCCAAAAAGACAAGGACTGTCGTGCGATCATCATGTCCAATGCCGGTTCAACAGGGCTAAATTTGCAGGCAGCTAATACGGTAGTGAATATCGATCTTCCATGGAATCCGGCCGTGCTGGAACAGAGAATTGCGAGAGCCCATCGTATGGGGCAGAAGCGACCAGTTCACGTCTATGTTTTGGTAACAGAAGAGACGATTGAGGAAAAACTGCTTGAGACCTTGGCGGCCAAGTCCGAGCTCTCCAGTGCTGTGTTGGATTTTGACAGTGAACTCGACGAAGTGGCGATGAAGAGTGGCATCGAGGAATTAAAGCGACGTCTCGAAGTGTTGCTCGGAGAGAAATCGGTCGCCCGTGTCGATCAATCGATGCAGCGAGAGGTAGACTCGCAGATCGCTGGAGAGACACACCGTCGTGAACGAGTCGCTGCTGCGGGGGGAGAGTTGCTCGGGGCTGCGCTGAATCTGGTTTCGCAACTGTTAGACCAGGGGAATGAGCCGGAGCCACAAATGGTCGAGCAGATGGCTACCAGCTTGGCCTCATGTACAGAACGAGATGAGCACGGTCGGCCACAGTTAAAGCTCACCTTGCCCAATGATGAATCGTTGAAATCCCTCGCCAAGACACTGGCGCAATTGCTAGTCGCGAAATCAACATTGCTCGTCGCGAAGTGAACATCACCTAGAGTGACAACTATCCCTCTGGATCGTCGAGCAGAGATTGCAGACGCTCGCCGAGCGAGGGAGGGAAGCGCGCTGGCCAAGATGCGTCGATTAAGCCGATTTGGATCATGTCTCTTAAATGCGTGCGATCCTTGTCGCGGTAGCTATTGAGTTTCATCTCAACAAGTGCCTGCAGTTCGACCACTCGTTTGTTATTGATTTCCACCGCTCGATCCACCGTGGGAGTGGGGCTAGCGTATTCGGGGCGCACTTTGCGATTGGCGATGAGAATATGGAGTCCTTGGCTAGGTTTTCCGTTAGGGCCATCGAGAAACACGACGGTTTCCATAACCATATCGCGGACGAAGCCTGCCTTTTCTAAGGCCACAGTGGCTTGCGGGAGATCTTGCTCCGCTAGCAGTAAGTTAACATCTCGTGTGTTGCGAACTGCTCCATCATCGATGGTAGCAACCCATGCCGTGACGGCGTTGCCCCCGACGACTGCGTAGGGCGCTTGGGCGGAGTGCAGGGCATCGCATGCCCGATTCAAACGTTCTTGAACGAGTTCCACGGCGCGAAACATCCTATCAAATATGTCGATCGACTGTTCACGAACGGTGTCGATTAAAACTTTAGGGTCCATGGCGTCATGGTAACATGGTTTGGCGACGGGAATAATCCAGAAGTGTCGGGAAATCGAAGCGAACCGGTACGGAATCGCATTCCGAGTAGCCATCTGCAAGCAAGCTGTGTCACTCGTTGGCACAAAAGGGAGAGGGGCGATTGAATGGGCAGAAAAATGTATGGGCAGAAAGATCGAACGCAGAAAAATGAGTCGTGAATCTTTCTGCGTTCGATCTTTCTGCCCTATCAGGAGTTCTCTTCTGCGATGACGATGCCGTAACGGGAAGCCAAAAGGGGGACGGGGGTTCTTCTGCTTGGTAGGTGGTGGATCGCGCAGCACAACATCGTGGCTGGCAAGCTCTTGCCGATGAAAATCGATGAGTTGCAAATAAACGGCTCAGCTTTCGTCATCGCTGTAGAGGAGTGTCCTGAAATAGCTGGCTCTTCACAAACCAAAGTGTTACTGTTGAATTCTGGCTATTTAGGCTTTTAGGGGCAAAGCCCAGTCGTTTACCTAGCCAGGCCTGCCAGGGCCTGGACCGCGATTCCCCCGGAGTTTTCAAGGGCCAACGGCCCGACCGTTTGTTCGTTGCAAATATCCTAGAGGCACTCTAAACGGTCGGACCTTTGGCCCTACAACATTCGTTTTCACAATTCCCAGGCCTCCTGCCTGGGCTAGGCAAAAGTAAGGCCGTTGGCCCAAAAAACCGTTACTGCGCAACTTCTGAAAAGCGTCAGCGAGATCATCGGTGAAGCGAAAAGGGGACGGCAGTGGTTTTGATTCCCGCCGGTATAAAAAGGCGGTTGCATGGGCAGAAAAATTGAACGCAGAAAAATGAGTCGTATATCTTTCTGCGTTCGATCTTTCTGCTCTATCAGGATTTCTCTTCTGCTTTGACGCCGCCGCTATGAACGATCATAGCCGGTTACCTTTCGTTCTTTCACTGGGGGGATTATTACTTTACAATAGAATTACTTTGCAGCACTGGATTGCAGGATCGAATAGCGCAGGTTAAGTATCATGGATGTTGTTATGACGTTACCTGGATCGATATCAAACATTCGTTTTTCGGAGCGGGATTCTACGGGTTCCGCCTTTTGTATTCCTTATTGGCTGATTGTTTATTGGCTCGCACCTATCGTACTTTGCAGTCAAATTGCTTCCGATGCGAATGCGATGTCGAGTCGTATTCCGGTCGTCTTTCATTATCGAACCATCACGTCTGCTTCGGGCGATTACGAATTGTCGATCGACCCGAGTAACCAAAGTGGTGAAGGAGAGTCGGATTTAAAACTTACCAAGAATGGCGAGTTGCTTTGGGCGAAGAAGTTTCCAGCGACGTTTTATGAAGCATTTATCTCCAATGACGGTAGAATCGTAGGGTACGCGTATACCAATGGTGTACAGGGTGGAGTTGATCCAGGTAAGATCGCAATTTTTATTTTGGCGGTCGATGGCGAGATTCTCTTAGACGAACGTATTGCACGCAGTCCATCCCCCTATTTCCACATGGACCCCACACCAATAGTCGGTGAGTTTGTCGCTGCACAGGGGACCGATTTGGTGGCAGTTTTGATCCGGGGCGTCTGGCGGTTTTACTCCCTTAGCGAAGCGAGGCTCTTTCGGTCTCTCCAAGCTGACGACAAGGGGGTATGGAAAGCGGTTTGGGTGCGTGACACGGAGTATCTTGTCGTTCAATCCTGCGTCGGGCGTAATGTCACTGACGGGGTGTGTTACCGAATAATCGACACGAATGGAGCGGAACTGTTTCGACTGGAGTGGTTAGATGACTTTCAATGCAAAGACCACAAAAAAACGGTTCAATTGGTGGAACATCTTCATGCACACGGTTCAGTGAAATACGGTCCCAAGTCACGAACGTTTGCTTTAGAGAGTTTCGCTAATCAAACCTTGGTCACTTATGAGATTATCGATACAAGCGAAAAATTCGATGTCAGGTCTATATCAACAATCCCAACTGTAATGCCCCCGAGTAACGATACCAAATTATGGTCCCATCTTCCCGGTATTTCGTTACAGCCAAAGGAAACCATTCGAGTGTCACCTACGCCGGGGAAATTCAGAAATGTCATCCCGGATCTTGATTGTGGGTTTGTTTTCGGCCCCGGGAGGAAACTATTAGTGGCGCGACGGGAACAGCGTGTTCGAGATGCGATGAACCTCGGGAGTCTCGAACTGGGGGACAGTGAGCACATGCGTGCACCGGTGGGGTGGATCGACGAAAAAAGGATACTCGTTGAGGGAAGCGATGAATACAACATCGTTGACTCCCAATCCTTGAACATACTTAAACGCATTGATCGCAAGTCGGATCATACTTGGCTCAATATGCCCCGAGGTGCATGTTTAGGGCCTAACGGGGAAATTGCTTTTACCAGTCGAAAAGATCGGTACAGTAATCCACCGCATCTTTATTCGTCGGAGGGGGAGCCGATTCGTACGATAGCGATTTCCTCTGAGGTGAATGTACAAGGTATGGAATACGATGGTAGCAAATGGTTCTTAACCGAGGGCGATCAATTGTATGTTCTCAATGCTGACGGGGAGTTGCTGGCGAGGTACACATTAAAGTTAAATCCAAGTTGGTTTCGAATTTACACTCAACCATCGAGAAGATTGGGAACGGACGAACTGTACCTTATGGATCGCAACAACAAGTACCTCTTGTATCGTTTCGAAATTCCGTTGCTAACGCTTTACGCCAACGGCGTTGATCAGCATAGCCCAGGGTAAAGGTTTCGCGAGCGGAGCGAACGAAACCGCAACCCTGGGTTAGGCGACACCGCCCAGAAGCCCCCCCCATGGGTTTTGGCGGCGAAGCCGCCAAAACCCATGGGGGGGATCTCATCTTTGGTGATTTGGTCCTAGGGTAACCGGGTCAATTGCCAAGGCGATTGACCCGGCTACCCTAGGCTATGTTGAATAACGCCGTTGGCGTACGAGCCAGTGCAGACCAGTGCCACATACATGAATGTTCCATATGGCTCAGTGATGGCTTTCTAGAACGATTTGTTCGAGCATCATGCGTCTCCATGGCCTTTATGCTGAAGACTACCTAGCTCGACGTCTCTTTGGGCTGACTTTATTCGTGTGATTCGTTCAATTCGTGGTCACTCTTCTACGTTATTTGCGAAGTCGACACGATCGCGCGAGCCGAAATCATCGGCCCGGATGGAACGATCGAACTTATCGAAGGGACACCCGTCCATCCCATCTGGTCAATCGACCGCAACGACTGGGGCCCCTTGGGTGAACTCACCGAAGGAGAAACGTTGCAAGCGTGCGATTGTAGAGGCAGAAAAATCGTACGCAGAAAAATGAGTCGTCTATCTTTCTGCGTTCGATCTTTCTGCCCTATTAGGATTTCTCTTCTGCGATGACCACGCCGTAGCGAACAGCATAGCGTGAAAGCCAAAAGGGGACGGACTTTTCTGCTTGGTTGCTGGTAGATCGCGCAGTGCAACATTGTTGCTGGCTAGCTCGTACCGATGAACATCGAAAAGCTACAAGTCCACGGCTCGGCAATCGTCACCGCTGTTGAGGAGTGTCCTGAAATCGCTCCTGACTTAGGTTCGGCTCTCAGCCCAATTGGTTGGGATCAAAGACACTGTAAATCCAGTCCACCGGACCAGCGAGTTTACCGCTCGTGTCATGAAAACAATGTGTGGCAGCCATTGCTTTTGGCACTCGAATGTTCTCTTTTTCCCTGCCTCTTATCGGTTATAATATTGACACAAGTAAGTCGAAAGAAGCTTAGATTGCGACTTCACGAATCACTGAACGTTGCTTCAACTCTCTCAACACCCCATCAGAAAACACGCACATTCATGAACCCGTCCGAACAAAATTACGAAATCGCCTGTCCACACTGCGCTAAGAAATTAAAGATTCCTGATCGCTTATTTGGCAAAGTGGTGAAGTGTGCCGGTTGCAGCAAACAGTTTCGCATCGGTAAGCCAGCGCAACCCGCGCCGCAACAGGCTGTTTTGGCTCCTCATCAATCCACTGCGGCTCCTCATCAATCCATAGGGGCTCCGAAGCTAACCGTAGCGAATCAATCGTTTCCCAATCTCGCAAACGAGTATCCCAGTGGTTCGCAGTATCCCAATGCATCGAGAGCAGTCCCTCAATCGCTTCCAAAGCGGCAGGCGGCTCTTGTTTCGAATAAGTTTGTGTGGATCGTGGGGGCCGGGGTAACGCTCGTTTTGGGGACTGCTATAGCGGCATTTTGGATTCAATCAGGGGCTGATCCCAATGATGTTGCTGATACATCATGGAAGGCTTATTCGGGGCCGGTGACGGCGACTGAGCCATCCAAGACCGCAGCAGCTGTCGGGCGGGTGTCCAACACTCAGCTTCCCATTTTGACTCCAAGCAAGAAGGTGTTTACCCGAGACATCGATTATCACGAAGTTGATCTCGAGTGGGATGTTGGTAAACCCATGAAGTTGTACATCTACGTGCCAAAAGGAACCCACAAAAACGGCACGTTACCATGTGTTTTTGAAGCTCCCGCTGGAACGAATATGCTCCACGGTGCCGGTATTGGTTCTGCTGAGGAGTCGGCTACTTACTTGCCGTTTTTGAAAGAAGGAATGGTAACGGTCTCTTATTCGATCGATGGTCACTTGCCATTCGGAGTGACTCCCAACGATGGGGCCCGTTATATGCAGGCGCTAGCGGGTGCTTATAAGAGCTTTGTTGCTTCAGATGCCGGAGTGAAAAATGGACAGGCCGCGATTGATTACGTGTTAGGTCGCTTTCCACTCGTCGATCGCGAGAAAATTTACACGTGGGGGCATAGTTCGGCAGCGACGCTCGCTCTATTGCTTGCAGCGAAAGACCCTCGCGTTAAGCGATGTATCGCCATGGCACCTGTCACAAGCTTGAAGTCAAGGTTAGGTGAGTTGGTAGCGGAGCCACGCTTAAAGAAATTGTTTCCGGGAATCGATGATTATTTGAGAACCGGATCGCCGGACACGTATCTCAAGTCGTTGAAATGCAAGGTTTTTTTGGCACATGCCAAAGATGATGATAATGTTCCTTTTGCGGAATCTCAAGGTTTTGTGAAAGATCATAAGGGGCAAGGAGGGGAGAGGTAGGCGACGGGGCCGTATCGAGGTCCTGCCGCTATTCAACGAATTTTCTTGTAACTCCTGCTCCTGCTCGATTTCATCCAAGCATTCGATTACGAGCACGAGCACCACTTCATTGAGCACGAGTACGATTGACGATAAGAGATAGGGGGCTAGGCGATGGGGGCGTTGCGACGAGGAGGAGATGATATAATCGAAGGCTTCGAGTCTTAGCGTTTTCGTGTCACTAACAGAATGATCCTCTCCGTATGTGTTTGTCAATTTGTCGTCGATTCTCGGTTGCTACGTTGTTTGCTTGGTTCGTGATCGCTGTATCACCGCGTGTGCACTCCCAAGCATTTTTTATTGGTGGGTATGGTGAAGGAGTTTATGCAAGCTCGCTGGATGAGGCTGGCAAGCTTTCGGAACCGAGATTGCTTGCCAAGCAAAAGAACCCCTCTTTCTTTGGATTGCATCCGAAGTTGGATATTCTTTATGTCGTTACCGAGACGATGCGAAATGACGCGAATCATCCGGCAGAGGTTGTTGCCTACCAATTTAAAGTGAGCAAGCCGGGTGAATATAACGCAATCGACAACCAGATCGTCGCCATGGAGCGACTAAACTCGCAGAAGATTGATGGTGATATTCCGTGCCACGTGACAATCGATAAGACGGGTCGATTTTTGATTATCGCCAACTATACGAATGGATCGGTGGTGGTCTTTGGAATCGAGCCGGATGGCAAGATCGGTGCAGAGACTTGTAACATAGTGCACAAGATTACTGATGGCAAAACGAAATCGAATGGTCACTGTTCGGTTATCGATGGCACCAATCAATGGGTGTTGGTGGCCGATTTAGGCTTGGACCGAGTTTTCGTTTATAAGTTAGATCCCCAGTCTGGCAAACTCGTGCCTGGAGCGCATCCGTACTTGGATCTACCCTCTGGCAGCGGACCGCGACACCTGGCTTTCTCAAAGAATCAGAAGCAGTTATTCGTTATAAACGAATTGAACATGACCATGTCGAGCGCAAGCTGGAACTCCGAGACCGGGAAGCTGGAGTTGATCAACACCGAGGCAACTTTACCAGATGGGGAAGCGAAGAAAGGGTATTCGACAGCCGAAGTCATCTCACATCGCAACGGTAAATTCGTTTATGGGAGCAATCGCGGTCATGACACGATTGTTGCGATGGGGATTGATGCTCAGAGCGGACGGATCACTCGTGTGGGTAACTACTCGACTCAAGGAAAGACGCCCAGGAACTTTCGTTTCTCACCGGACGGAAAGTACTTGTTGGCAGAGAACCAAGGGAGTAGCTCCATCGTTGTGTTTGAGGTCGACGAAACATCTGGTGCGTTGAAATCAACTGGGGTGCGGGTGAATGTTCCGTCCCCAGCATGTATTCGATTCCTATCGGATCGTCCTTAAGTCGGTCCGCAGTTGATGAATTACCAATCAGTTTGATTGCCGTTAGTTTGATTGCTGTCTTCGGAACCGATCTTGATTGCCACCGCTTTTCATTTTCGGTTTCGTCATCAGCAGTTTATGGCTAGGAGTTCCCAGCAAGTCATCCAATCGCGATCGAAGTTCGGGGGCAATATCGACTTTTTGTTTGATTGACTTGATGTGGACGGTTTCGCCGCTGTGAATTTTGACTGCGAACATCACATCTTTTTGCCCTGGGTAACCGCGCAGAATTTCCTTGATTTTGTCGAGCAGATCTGTTTCGTGTTTGTTCTGGTCAAACATGATATGGATACCTGAAGTGAACTTGGCGTCGGCATCAGCAATAGGTATCACCTCATTGACTTTAAAGTTTAGTTCATCGCCGTCGCCACGTTTCTCAATGGTGCCGCGAGCCAAAACAACGGCGTCTGGTTGAATGAACTCGCCAAATTGTTCAAAGTCGCCGGGCCAGCAGATAGAGCGAACGTAACCATCCATATCTTCTAAGTCAAAGTTCGCGTATTTGGACGACTGCCCCTGGCGAGGGTTTCGGATGTGGGCAATTTTGACCGACTGAATCATGCCACCCATGAGAGCTTCGTCACCGTGTTTGGCTAGCTTGGCTGTTGACGAGGTATGGGAGCAGAAGGCTTGCAGGGTCGTTGCATACTCCGACAGAGGATGAGCGGTTAGGTAGAATCCGAGTACTTCCTTCTCGAGGGTCGATTTTTCACGATCTCCGAACTCAGGGATATCGGGCAGCGTGACGGGTGTGACGGTTTCGACAACTTCCGCAACGTCATCGAACAGATTCATTTGGCCGCTCTTTTTGTCTTTGAGTTTGGATGCTCCGCCGAGCAATGCTTTATCCACGACCGCCAATAATTGCGATCGCTTAGCACCGAAGCAGTCCATGGCACCAGCTTTGATCAAACATTCGATGGTGGCTCGACCGCAAGCGGACGCATCGACTCGTTCACAAAATTCAAATAGGTTTTTGAATGGGCCGTTCTTTTTTCGTTCCGCGGCAATCGCGAGTGCAGGGCCAGCACCGCAACCTCGGATCGCAGACAAGCCGAAAAAGATTTTTCCATCGGCGACGCTAAAGTCGCTGGTGCAAGTATTCACATTGGGGGGATCGACCGTAATGCCCATTCGTTGGCAGTCCTCGATGTGTTCCACCAAGCTATCTTTGCGTTTAAAGTTGCGGTTTGGAATATCACCTGTTAGCAACGCAGCCATGAACTCGACTTTGTAGTGAGTTTTGAGGTAGGCCGTTTGGTACGCAACGAGAGCGTAGGCTGTCGAGTGGCTTTTGTTAAAGCCGTAGCCAGCGAACTTTAGGATCATATTCCAAAAGTCTTCGGCTTCTTTCTTGCTGAGTCCTTTTTCAACGCAGCCCGCAAAGAATTTCTCCGCGTTGGCAGCGATCAACTCTTCCTTCTTTTTACTGATCGCTTTAATACAGGTGTACGCTTTGGCAAGCTCGATGCCACCTAAGCGGTTCAAGATACGCATCACCTGCTCTTGGTACACCATCACCCCATTGGTCTCTTCGAGGATTTCTCGGAGAATCGGGTGAATGTAGGAGGCTTCCTTTTTCTTAAGTTTGACGGCGATGTATTCGTCGACCATCCCTCCTTCCAGAGGACCTGGTCGGTAGAGTGCGTTGGTCGCGATGATATCGTGGAAGTGGTCGGGCTTCATGCGTTGCAGCAAGTCACGAATACCGCCGGACTCCAACTGGAACACCCCTTTGGTTTCACCTCGACGAAGAAGTTCGAATGTTTCTCGGTCATCGAGGGGAAAATCCAGCGGATCGATGCGAGTGCCGGTGGTTTGCTCGATGATGTCAACGGACTTTGAGAGAATGGTCAAGTTTCTTAGGCCGAGAAAGTCCATTTTGAGCAAGCCGGCTGCTTCGACATCGCCCATCGACCATTGAGTGATGATGTCTTCTTTTCCGGTGACTCTCATGAGCGGAACGTATTCCGTCAGCGGCTTGTCTGCGATCACAACCGCAGCCGCGTGGGTACCGATATTGCGAGCCAGTCCCTCGATACGGCGCGCGAAATCGAGAAGCTCCCTTACATCGGTATCGCTTTCATAAAGTTTGATCAGTTCTTCGCTAGCGAGGTCCTTGTCACCTTCG
>JALOQS010000453.1 GCA_025459355.1 Pirellula sp. | reverse complement strand
TGACTTAAAGCAAACCTTGCGATTGATTGTGACCTCGGCTGCTTATCAGTCGCAATCGGAATCGGTTACAGAGTCTACCGACGCTGGTGGTTATGTTTATCGGGGTCCGCGAGCAAAAAAGTTGACTGCGGAGCAGTTCTTAGACGCCATTTGGCAGTTAACCGGCGCTGCTCCACAAGCCATGGATGCTCAAGTTCAACGAACAGAACCAGGGCAGGAGACACCTAAATCCGCGACAGCGACGGCTCAATGGATTTGGAATACATCGGATGCGACCCGAGCACCTGCCGGGCAGACGATCGCGTTTCGAAGAGTTTGGAATCTTGCACATGCTACCAAGCGAGCCGTGGCTGTTATCAGTTGCGATAACGAATATCGTTTCTATTTGGATGGTCGCTTGATCGGTGAAGGTAAACAATGGGATTCTCCGAATCTGTTTACGCTGGATGACTTAACAGCCGGTGATCATGAACTAATCATCGTCGGCCGAAATGGTGGCAACTCGCCGAACCCGGCAGGACTCTGGTGCGAAGTGCGTTATCTGAACCAGGACCAAACAGAAAGCGGCATCGGAACGGACGCTTCCTGGCAATGGTCCATACAACTGCCAAACGAAACAGGGGTATATCAACAGCCACCGACTGATTGGCAAACAGCGTCGGTTGTGAGTCACGGTGAGATCTGGTCAGGTCAAGTTACACCAAAGGCGAACGGGCTCTTAGCGAAAGGTATGGGCGGGGATGTTCACATGATTCGAGCATCTCTAGTCAAAAGCGATTTCTTGATGCGATCGTTAGGCAGACCAAATCGTGATCGATCGACTTATCTATTGGCGAAACGCTC
Source organism: Pirellula sp. (assembly GCA_025459355.1). Taxonomy (GTDB): domain Bacteria; phylum Planctomycetota; class Planctomycetia; order Pirellulales; family Pirellulaceae; genus JBKCUI01. The sequence continues at coordinate 1,785 of JALOQS010000453.1, read as the reverse complement.
GATAGTTATCTCAAGCGGGGAGCGGAACGGTTGGCCAGAAAATCGTGGGATAGTCCTGCCGAGTTCGTACAATGGGTCTATCATCATGCGTTAGGACGCGAACCATCCGACGAAGAGCTCAAGGTCTTGGGAAGCGATTTATCAACTCCGCTGGAGCCTTCAGCTGTGGCCGACCTATTGTGGGCTATTATCATGCTTCCTGAATTTCAGATCAATCGTTGAGAAAACCATGCAACACTCAAATAAGACGGAATTGGAATTCGAAATGCGGCGAGAGTTTCTCAAAAAGCTAGCCGCCGCTAGCGTGACAACGTTGGGCTTTGGAGCACCGAGATTGCATGCGTCGATGGATGGGCAATCGGTTCAACATCCTGCAGCAACGGCTGATTCCTGTATCGTTTTGTGGATGGGTGGTGGCATGGCAGCCCCTGACACATTCGATCCAAAGCGGTACGTGCCATTCAAAGAAGGCGTTCGTGTTGCTGAGATAGAGAGTACCTTTCCGTCGATTGATACGGTCGTCGATAACATAAAAATTACCGAGGGGTTGGAGCATATTGCCAAGGTCATGGATCGGGCCACTTTGATCCGTTCGCACGTGCTTCCCGATCTCGGCAGCATATTGCACTCGCGACATCAGTATCATTGGCACACCGGTTACGTCCCACCGCAAACGGTGGCATGTCCTCACATCGGATCATGGATGGCCAAAGTACTAGGATCGCTCAATCCTGTTATGCCAGCGTTCGTGAACATTGGCCAACGCTTAGAGGGAGTTGGTGAACAAGAAGAACTCAAGGCGTTTACGACAGCAGGCTTCTTCGGCAGTGAATATGGACCTTTGAATTTGCCTTTTCCTGAAGAAGCATCTCAATCGGTGCGACCACCCGCTGGAATGGATGCTGGCCGATTTGCGAATCGACAAAAGCTGTTTAAGAAACTGGTCGACTCGTCGCCACAGCGCGATTACATGAGCGACTTTCAATACGAGTCGCAGTTGCGTTCTATTGAAAACGCGTATCGGCTATTAAGTTCTAAGGAACGAGAGGCGTTCGATATCTCGCTGGAGCCAAGGGAAAGCTATGCCAAGTACGATACGGGCCGTTTCGGTCGAGGTTGTTTGTTAGCTCGTCGACTCGTAGAGAACGGCGCTAGGTTTGTTGAGGTTACAACCGAGTATGTGCCGTTTCTCAATTGGGATACCCATGCCGATGGTCACACGACGTTGCAGCGCATGAAAAAAGAAATCGATCAGCCCATTGCTCAGTTGATTTTGGATCTGGAGAGTCGAGGACTTTTAAACAGGACACTCGTGATTCTGGCGAGTGAGTTTAGTCGTGACATGATTATGGAAGGCAAGCCGGGATCGAATGCAGCCGATCAAACGTCGGAACCAGTGGAATCACTCAAGACCATGAAACACTATGGACAGCATCGACATTTCACGGGGGCATCGTGTGTTGTGATGTGGGGAGGTGGCGTCGTCGGTGGGCAGCTTTATGGAGCATCGGCGGTGGAACGACCTTTTGTGGCGGTCGATAAGCCATTAAGTGTGACCGATCTTCACGCTACGATCTTCAACGCGATGGGAATTAGTCCGCAAACCGCGTTTGACGTCGAGAAGCGTCCTTTCTATGCCACCGAGGATGGCAAGGGACAGCCCGCTCGGGACATTTTTCGAAATGCCAAAATCAGTTAGTCTGCGGAAAGGATTAGCCTAGGGCGACACGGCAAACCGCGTTTGTTCGTTACTGCGCACCAAGTCTTCGAATCCAAGGTTATACT
>JALOQS010000027.1 GCA_025459355.1 Pirellula sp. | reverse complement strand
CAATCAACAGCGAAAACAATCAGCTATCCTTTTCGACTTGTGCCAATCTCCTTTAGTACCTGCGTCAAATGCTAGCAGTGGCGGAGTTTGGCACGTTTAACGGCATTGACGATCGTATCGGTAAACGAAACCTTGAGCTTCAGCCGGTCTAGGAACAATCCGTGACCTAAGCAGGTTTTGTCGAACAATGTCATAGAAGAAGACCTTGGCATGCGGAGTCGCTGATGGATTGGCCAGGAAATTTGATGGGATTCCGTCGCCTGGCATCGGGCCAGTTTGTGGGCGTGTTGGTTCCCGCGCAGGAGTGGGATGGAGTTGCGGGTTGCGGGTTGCTTATCCGGGGCTGCCAATGGAAAGCAGGGTTCTAGACCGCGGAATGCTGATGGACTCCTGGGGGTGAGCAACCTAGAATTTGGCGATGTTTAAAACACTGTACCTCGGAAATTTGTCAGGGATTCGAATCTACATTCACTGGTCCTTCTGGTGGCTGACCCTTTACGTTTTGATTTCTGGCTTAGGGGATGGCTTTCGGAACGCGATTAGTGGCGTTGGGTTTCTTTTTGCAGTGTTCGGTTGCGTCTTTTTGCACGAACTGGGGCACGCATTCTCTGGCCGTTGGTTTAAAGTACCGACACAAGACATCACTCTGTTGCCGATTGGAGGACTGGCACGGATGGGGAGTATTCCCGCTGGCCCCAAAGCGGAGTTCGTGATCGCGATTTGCGGTCCTCTGGTGAATGTCGCTATCGCTTTGATCCTCTACTTGTTTTTTCCGATCAAGCTTCCTGAATCGGGGGGCTTTTCCATATCCGAGTTGACACCTCCGACCCAAATGTTTTTGGTCAACGTGATGCTCGCCGTCTTTAACATGCTGCCTGTCTACCCAATGGACGGAGGCCGAATCTTAAGAGCATTATTGCAGTTTGTCGTGAGTCGACGAACCGCTGTTTTATGGACGGGTAGACTCGGTCAAGTTCTCGCGCTTCTCTTTGCCGGATACGGACTGTTTACGTTTCAATTCAGCTTGGTCCTCATCTTCACGATTATGTTCTTCGCGTGCAGTGTCGAACTGTTTCAATTCAATTTGAGGGATCGGATGCAACAGATGGCTGACCAGATGGGTGCCAATTCTAACGGTGGCCCGTTTGGTGGCGGTTCTTTTGGAGGTGGGCCTTTCAGCGCAGGACCATTCACCGCTGGACCATTTTCCTCACCAACTGGCCAAGCTGACGACGAGGGGGAACCTCGTAGTCGATCATTAAATGGCGAAATCGTCGACGCGGAAGACGTTCGCCGCATCCAATAGATGGTTTGTGGGGGTGACGTCCAAAGCCATTGCAGTTTGGGCTGCGATCGGAGTACGATCGCTCGTCACGTTGTCTCGAATCTGATTGAATCTTTGGCTACGCTTTACTCTTTAGCGACGCTTTACTCTTTGGCTACGCTAACCGTATGGCCGTGGCGCTTTAGCAGCGCGTGTTTGCGTGCGTGATTCAAGTCGGATGCAACCATTTCCGCGCACATCTCTTCGCACGTAATTTCAGGGACCCAGCCTAGCTTAACCTTCGCCTTGGTCGGATCGCCCAGCAAGGTTTCCACTTCGGCTGGTCTGAAGTATCTAGGATTCACCTTGACAATGACGTCACCAACTTTGACCGCCGGAGCTTTGTCTGCATCCAAAACCTTGGACACGCTGGCGAACTCGTTGACTCCCTCGCCATCGAATGAAACCTCGATCCCAGCTTCCATCGCCGATAGTCGTACGAATTCGCGAACACTCATTTGGCGACCTGTCGCAATCACGAAATCCTCTGGTTCCGATTGCTGCAACATCATCCATTGCATTCGCACATAATCTTTAGCATGCCCCCAATCGCGCAACGAATCGAGGTTGCCCAAGTACAAACAGCTCTCGAGGCCTTGCGCAATGTTCGCAATCCCTCGGGTGATTTTGCGAGTTACGAACGTCTCACCACGTCGAGGTGATTCATGATTAAAAAGAATTCCGTTGCAAGCATACATGCCATAGGACTCGCGATAGTTAACCGTAATCCAATAGGCATACAGCTTAGCGACCGCGTAAGGTGAACGGGGATAAAACGGAGTGGTCTCTTTTTGAGGGATCTCTTGGACTAAACCGTAGAGCTCCGATGTTGATGCTTGATAAAACCGGGTCTTCTTTTCCATCCCTAAAAAACGAATGGCTTCTAACATTCTCAGCGTACCAATAGCGTCGACGTCCGCCGTGTACTCAGGAGCTTCAAAGGAGACTGCGACGTGGGACTGTGCCCCCAAGTTGTAAACCTCATCGGGCTGAACCTCATTGATGATCCGAGTGAGATTCGAGCTGTCTGTCAGATCGCCGTAATGGAGCCGAAACTTGGCATCCTCTTTCGAAGGAGGTTGGTAAATGTGATCGATTCGTTCGGTGTTAAAAAGAGACGCTCTTCGCTTGATCCCGTGTACTTCGTATCCTTTGTCTAGCAAGAACTCAGCGAGATACGAGCCATCTTGTCCTGTTACGCCTGTGATGAGTGCTACTTTTGACATGCTAAAAACTTTCCTAGCTGAACGAGCTGTATCTGATTCGTGGCAAAGTGCGCGATTGGACTTCGCCCCTTTTCCCACCTTTTCGTACCTAATTTCAATCGGGCCTCTAGCTTACTATGCACAACGCGAGAGGGGAAACCCTAACGATTACGGGATATCTTCGGTGAAACGAAATCGAAGAGGCTGAAAATCGCAGTTATGACGACTTTGAGGATTGTACGCTTCGGGGTTTTTAGCCAATCGGTCATCCGATTTTGAAACTCTTAGACACACGACTTCCCAATCTTCGGCTAGATTGACATTTGGGCTCGGCTGGTCTCAGCGGTGGATGGTTCTTGTGGTTCGTAGAGTCTCGACAACAATCCGTCACGGTTAAGGGATTGGGGGCCGGAATCGGTGAAGCGTTGGAAAGCCGATGTTGTTCTGCGGCATATAGGCGACTGAAGTGTGCAGGCGCCGGGGGGATCGTTCGAATGATGGGTTGGTTTGTTAGGTTGGTTGCAATTTTTAATTTGAGTTTGTTCCTGCTCTTGACTCCCCATGTTGGATTGCAGGCCGACGATTTACTTGGTCAAGCCGCCGTCTCGCCCGCCGTGGAGCAACGAATTTCTGAGATCGCTCAACGTGGGATCGATAGTGGTGATATGCCCGGTTGCGTAGTATGTTTTGGTGACTCGCAACGCGTCTTGTTTCTAAAATCGTATGGACGTCGATCCGTCGAACCAATTGATGAACCGATGTCGGTCGATACGATCTTTGACTTGGCTTCGCTAACCAAGCCCGTTGCTACAGCGTCAGCGATCGTTAAGCTGATGGAAGCGGGGCTCATCGAGCTCGACGACCCGATCTCGTCGCATTGGAAAGGGTTTGAACAAAACGGAAAAGAGCACGTTACGATTCTCGATTGCTTGGTACACCGGAGCGGGCTCATTCCCGACAACGCACTTTCTGACTATCGGAACGGACCAATCACAGCATGGGAAAAGATCCATCAGTTGCCGTTGCAATCTCCTCGCCATACGCGTTTCCAATACTCGGACGTGAATTTTTTGGTGTTAGGCAAAGTGGTTGAGGAGATTACGGGCCGCTCGTTGGATGAGTACGTTAAAAGCGAAATCCTACAGCCGTGTGAGATGGTCGACAGCGACTTTCGTATCGATCCCTCACTTGTTCAGAGAGTCGCTCCGACTGAGCGGCGAGATGGGGCATGGATTCGAGGTACGGTTCACGACCCCAGGGCTTATTGGCTAGGAGGCGTCGCTGGTCATGCTGGATTGTTCTCCACGGCAAACGATTTGGCGAAATTTTCGATGATGATTCTCAATCGTGGAATCGCGATGAAGCAGGATGGGACAAAAGTACAAGTGTTCCAATCGCAATCGGTGGATGCCATGTTTCGTCCCTATGACGTCCATGGCGATGTGCGAGGATTGGGTTGGGATATTCAATCGCGTTATTCGAGAAACAAGGGAAAAGAGTTATCCATGGAATCGATCGGACATGGTGGTTTCACCGGTACTGTGCTCTGGATTGATCGAAAAAGAGGTATGTTTTTCTGCTTTTTGAGCAGTCGATTGCATCCCGACGGCAAAGGCAACATCAACCCAATCGCTGGAGAGTTATGGGACACCATTTGCGACTAACATGGGCCGAGCCTGCTTGTGATCCTTGGCCTTGGTAGGGGGAGCATTAGGTCTCCGAGTACCTCATGTCTTTCCGCTCGCCTCAGGACTCTCTCAAAGCGGAACGCAGAAGCCTAAGGAGCAAATTTGAGCAGTCCATGTCGCGGAGCTTACGCAACTTGATTTTGATTCGCAGTGGGCTGGTCGACCCATTGTTCGTCAAAACGTAGCCAATAATCTCGCACCCAATCAACAGGCCCATGCCCAAACCTCCGTTTCGTTCCCCAGCGATAATTTCCTAAAGGGACCACATCGATAGGTCTTGGTCGCCCGTGGAAGACGACAATCTTTGCGTTTGTTGGCTCGATCACGCTCGGTAGAACTTTGTTCAGGGGATAGTAACGCGTGCAATGCCATTTGAAACTGGCTGTCCAATCAAAGGGCCAATAGTGCCGCTGCACTACGGTATCGGTCAGGTAATCCTGGTCTAACGCATATCGTTCCGGAATGGACTTGTCAGCCAGGAATCGATGATAAATGTCATGAGAATTTTGAGGAATAAAGCCCAGTATCGAGCCTTGAACGCCGCGATCGGGTCGCATCGAGAGAGGCACGAGATTCCACAGGGTAGGGTTCCATTCCCGCAGTGCGTGCAATCCAGGCTGGCTCCGAATTTGCTCGAAGAAAGGGAGTAGATCTCCTTTTATGAGCACATCCAAATCGAGATAAAGTGTCGGTTGATCGGGTGGGAGAAGGTTGGGTGCGAAGATTGCCAGCTTAGGCCAACAACCGGATTTTTTGTATTGGAGCGGGATGTTCATTTCCGGCATGGGCATGGATTCAATGTCCGAGTCGAGCCCTTTCGGGTTATCGGTCACGCAGATGAATCGATGTTCGACGTTCAAGTTGGCTCGAACCGCATTGCGGAGAACTCGAATGTAAGAAGCGGGAAAGGCGTCTAACCAACGAGTACACACCACTGTTACCATATCACCAACCTAGCGAGTCCATCTGAACTGAATCCGTCATCGTTCGCATTCGTTGCGAGTTGCCACCGTTCAGCAGAGGAGATTTTACACTTGGATAAAAAGTGTGCTCAGCCCCAGAATTGAAATTTGAACAAAACCAAAAGGATTTTTTCTGTCGAAACATCGAGGGAATTTTCGGCTGGCCATGATTTGTGGCTGGCCATGATCGAGGCGTCCATTATGGCTCGATCGGAATCGCGTCGTCGGGCATTAGCTGGCTAATGGCATCCTTGGTTTCGTAAAACCAGGTATTGCTCGCATTCACTAGGCCTTGCGTTGAAACCTCAGAAATTGTACGACCGAGCTTATTGAAAAGCACCCCTCGTCGAGCTTGAGCCTGCAGTCGTTCAATTAGCTCGATCGGTGCACGGCGTAATGGATCATGCGTTATGGGACATCGAAGAACGGCAAGGAGCCAATCGGGAATGGGGAGCTCGTCAATCACTTTCATTTTGCCCGCTTTGTCTGTTTCTTGTCGTGACGAGAAAATTTCGCGTCGATTGCCGACTCATCGCAGTGCGTTTGACTCGGCATTTTACTCGGCCATTACCGCTGCATTGTTGATCAGTTTCCTGGGATCGTACTGTGCCGCACAAACCCCGCAACAGAATATTCCAAATCAGGTTAACGGGGCAAGTCCCCCGGGGAGTAATTCTTTTCAGCCTGAAACACCGATCATGACGTTTGTTGATCCTCGATCTGGACAGATGTATGGTCGCTACGTGCTTTACGAAACGGTTCCCGTAGCCAAGTACGAATACAAACCAGTCATAGAACGACAGTTCGTGCCCGAATGGGTTCAGGAGACCAAGCCGACGACTCAAGTTCAATATACTCCGATTGTCACTTATCAGTTGCAGCCTGTACAAGTGCCTAATTGGAATCCCTTTGCCGCTCCCCGCCAGTATTGGCAATATGTGCCTCAGGTTCAGTATCAGCCCCGATACTACCAGACCAACCAACCCGTAACGTACCAAAAATACGTCGAGAAAGAGGTGACGAAATACATTCCTGAAATGGTTGTCAAGCAAGAACGCGTACCTCAATTTGCGGACCGGCCGATTGCCCCCAACAACTATCAACCTGGTTACCAATCGGGCCCAGCGAATGGTAATGTTATCGCGCAGCAACCACCCCCGATTCGTCCGTTGAACTCTTTCAATCAACCAACCAACGCTATGGTCGCCTCGGCACCCGCTCCCTACTACGCAACATCGCAGCAGTCTTTTCAGCCGGCTTACAATTCGCCAGCCAACGGCACAAACGGTGGGTTTTACGGGAATCGTTGGGGGACCGCCAGTTACGCGGCAGCGCCTAACAATGCATCGGTGAATCCCTATGTTAATAATCCGACACCCAATGCTGGTCTCAATCCCGGTTGGAATCAAGCTAATGCTATGGTCGCAAGCCGACCAGCCAATCCGTTCAGCAACTTTTTTAGCAGGACGGGGCCACTCTATTCCGGCGGTCCATTTGCAGCATCCAATGGCTTAGCCAATCCGGTGTTGCCCGCAACTCAGTTTTCGTCTCCAGGTCAATCCGTTGCGCCCTATAACAGCGGCGCCAGCTATGTTGCATCGGCAAACCCTTTGTCGATTCCGTTTTTCGGTAACACCGCCAGTTCAAGTGGGCTGACTTTTCGACCACAGACACCATCGTATCCGACGAACAATGCGAGTTGGGGCTTGAGGCCTGTCGACAATTATCGAGACCCGACGCAATCGGGGATGTCTGGGGCTGACATGTCGGGATCAGTGTTTCGTTAGCAATCTTATGCGAAAACAGAATCAGTAGGCGATGAGCGTTCAACAATTAGTCAGCCGTAACGAAATCCTAAAGCTTCCATTCGGAGAGTGCCTCGGCAGCAGCTTTCAGTGGCCAGGTGGACAGTATTGCGCGATTCATACTGACCGGGGTATGGTTGGTTGTGGAATCTATGATTGCCATATCGCCAGCCAATTTGGCTATGCGGTTGCGATTGCACGTGGCACTCCATCTCATCCATTGCGAGAGCCAGAGGACTTGTTGAACGCACTGATTGTTGAGTTGAGCGGAGCCGCTACGTCGATGGGGATTCAAAAAGGAATGACGGGCCTACAAGCTTTAGCCATCATGTGCCAGGACCCGTTCCCTCGCGGATAGATGCCGCTGGCGCGCTCTGCGGGGGCGCGAACTAAAGATCGCCGCAAAATGCGTTAAACGGCCACGTCTTATCGGCTAACGCTGCTCTCGGTTCGCGAATGAAAAAGCACCCATCGCTGTTATTTCTTTTTCATTTGTGCGAATAGGGCTGCGATATCGTCGGAGGACGCATTCTCTTGTAAGTCGATTGGTGCTTCGGGTTCTTGTTTAGGTTCGGTTTCGACTAATTTCTGGTTCGGCTTCTTGCTTGATTCCACCGGCTTGGACTCTCTTTTCACCGTAGCGAACAACGCTGCGATATCGTCCGCAGTAGCGCTGGCGTCGAGATCTTCGGTCGTTGGTGACGCTGGTGCAGCAACGGCTGATTGTTCCGAATTCTTGGTGCTCGCTAAGCCGGATTGGACCGATTTAAACAATTCCGCGATGTCTTCTGTGGTAGCAGATTCGGAAAGATCTTCGATCTCTTTCGCGAATCGATTGTTGGTTGCCGCAGATGGTTTAGCAAGATCAGGTCCGTTGGGCTTTTTCTCCTCTTGCACTGCTTTAAACAAAGCGGCGATATCGTCCGCGCTGGCCGTTTCGGACAAGCTGTCCAATTCTTCAACATCAGCATTGCGATTGCTCTGCGTTGCGACTGGTTGGACTGCAGGCGCGGTGATTGGCGTGGCGGCGGGCTTTGAGGCTGGCTTAGTGGCTGCGAACAAGGCTGCGATATCGTCAGCTGAAATGTTGTCCGTTTCGGAAATTTCGGAGACAGGATTGTCAGACGATACAGCATCCGAGACGGCAGTCGATTCAGACGTCGCGGAGGAGACCGCAACTGCGCTATCTTGTTTCGATTCTCCGGATTGATTTTCGTTCTTTTTGATTTGTGCGAACAGTGCCGCGATTTCTTCGTTGCTAGCGACTGCTGAAACGTCAGCTGGTTTCCCTTGGGGTTGCGAATCTGATGTGGAAGCCGCAGAGTTGTCGGGATTTTCATCCGCAATTGGATCGATTGGCGTTTCGCTCTGAGTGACATTTTCCTCCGTGTCGGACGATACCAGCTTGTTCGCTGATGATGACGGAGAATCTCCATCCGAATCGTCAGGGGCTTGGGAGGTTGAATTGTTTTTCTTCGCAGTGGAGGGAGCGGCTTTGATTTGAACCGGGGCATTGGCGGATGGGAGTGACCGTGTGGGTAGTTTTTCCAACCACTGGCTGCCTTGTTTGATTACAAACTTCTCACCGATCTGCGTTGCGGTATCGATTCCCTGCTCGAGTTCACCGACGATCCCCTCAGCAGCAGGAATATCATCTGATAATTCGACAACGCTGGAGATTAGGGTTAGCGGATTCTTATCGGCTTCTTCGCCGGCGGCTGGATCGCTCGATGTTTTACTCGTTAGGTCAGTACACTTTACTCCCACCGTTGGATCTGCATCAAACGTTAAAATCAAAAAGCAATCCGGAGGGAGCCTGGCCACAATGGCACGGTCAGAAAACTGGCTCTTTAATCGATTGCCCAAATCGCGAAGCATCATTTCAACATGCACAGGGCCGGAGTCGCGAACCAGATCCGGATAGTTTTGGAGCGAGACCATTGTGAGATACGAACCTTGGCGACTCTCGCACGACAAGGCTAGCCAGCGTTTCAGAAAGAGATCAAAAAATGTTCTGTTGTAGGTGCCGCTCAAACGATCGAGCCAACCAAGCGATTCGGCATCGACCAGCTCGGAGACCGATCTCTCGGTGGTATCGACTGCAGGGCGAGACGAGCCTGCGGTCGCTAATCGCGCTAAGCATTGCGCTGTCTTCTCTTCCAAGAACGCTCGTCTCGCTAAATCAAGAAGTGCACGTTTGCCCTCATCGTCGGCTGGGGCTGTGACTTTATTACGTTTCTCTGGAAGAGCAAATGCCACCAGCAGCAACGCCGCAGTAACCTCGGCTGCAATACACAGATTTTCGACCGTGATAAATCGAGACCAAGACATGGATGGGACCGATGGGGGGAGCAGAGACGTCGCACAGGTATGTTTCGGCTCAAGCTCGGTGGAAGCCGTTAAGAGGATTACGGAACCGACGTAATTTATGCGGTTTCTGCCCAAGTAATCGGGTTGTATCGATTGTGACAATCAAAATGCGAGCCTCTGCTGATTGGCCCCCTGCGTGAACCGTCGCGCGATGGATCATGTTCTAGGAGGCCGAAACCAACCAATCGTTCATCAACTACGAGCTCGCATGTGTCTGTGACTTGAGCGTCGTTGCGGGCGAGTATCGGGCAATCTCGCCTTGGCGAATGAGAAACACCGATTGGGTCTCTTTTAGGTCGATCAGATTTCGTCCCGTGAAATCGCTAAAAGCTGGGAACACCAACACGTTTCTCTGCAACGCAAAACACGCGAGCTTTTCGCCATTGTCCGGCATACTAAACGCGGGATGCAAATGGCCCGCCAGCCCCAAGAAATCCAACTGTGATGCGGCGAACGTTGGCAACTCCATTGGATCATGTACGCAAACGAAATCTTCGAATCGCCACGGTGGTCTTACAATTCGAATCGGCCATCGCTGCAACTCACTCTTGGCCCGCCGATCATGATTGCCCTCCACTAAAATCCAACTACACTCCGATTCTCTCGATCGTTTCTCCCAAAACTGTCGCATGGTTTCGCGAAACGTATCGCTAAAGGAACTGGTGCCGTGGACCATATCTCCCAAGACTATCACTCGCTTCGGTCGCAATCGTTCTAGCAAAGCCGACAGCCGATTCAAAATAGAATCCAATGATTGAACGGGCACAGGTAAACTCGCTCGCTGAAACGTAGCTTCTTTTCCCCAGTGTAGATCCGAACAAAAAAGTGTCTCGGTGCCAGCATGCCAAGCGGACTTCTCTGCATGTAATTCGAGCTCAATGCTTCCGTACTTTAACAACTGAGTCGCAGTTGTTGCCATGTTCCTACCTGCTCTCAACTTCTAATTGCGTTTGCAATTTTCGAATTCTATCCTCGAGCGAATCGCTCGATAATCTCTGCCTGAGTTGTTCGACGACGAGAGGAAACGCCAAGGGGGTTGGCCCACCAGGCTTGCTGATCTGAATCGAGCTTTGTGCGATCCGTTCCAACGCTTGCCGCATTCTATTGATCTCAAACTGATTGTCGAGCAATTCGCGATCCGCTTGCGCGAGTAACTTATTCGTCGGATCGAACTGCCTGAAGGCATCATAGAACATATTCGCCGACGCTTGCAAGTGCCGGCCGGGTTTAGTTTGTCCAGGAATTCCGGGATGCACGAGGCCTGCTATTCGGGCGATCTCCCGAAATTGTCGCTTGGCTAACTCGGTCGCGTTCATGCTTTTTAACAAATGCTCTACGAGATAGTCTGCTTCGAACAACCCAGAAACCTCTTGTTGATCGAGTACGATTTCCTCTTTAGACTGAAACATAAATCCATAATCGTTTGCAGCGATTGACAACGTGATGCCTCGTGACTCGGCGAAACGCCACGATACCAACGCTCCTAGTCCCTCGTGAACGAGCCGTCCCTCAAACGGATAAATGCAAAAGCAAAAGTCCTTCTTGATGCGAAACGATTCGACCAGAAGAATGCCTTGGCGAGGAATCATGCTTCGTTTCTCTTGAAGCTCAAAGATTGGCTTCAAACACTCCATCTCCTCACCTTGAATCACTCCTCTGGCAGCCTTGTCCAATTGCTCGCGAATTTCAGCAGCCAATTGCGATGATAACGGCATGCGACCACCACCCCAACGTGGCGTCGTGTTGGGCTGTTTGTTCGTTTTCTTTACGATCGCAGCTCCCTCGCGAATCATCATTAACTCCAACGTCTTACCGGCGAATTGAAAACAGTCACCTGGCTTCAATCGGGTTATGTAACTTTCTTCGACAGTGCCCAACGTCTTGCCGCTGGCATATTTCACTTGCATGACGATATCACCCGCGATCGTTCCCATCGCCATGCGATGCATTCTGGCGACGCGAGCATTCGTTACTTGATATCGCCCCTCCTCTAATGTGACGCGATGAAAATCAGGATAGGCTGCGAGCGAATCTCCTCCGTGAACGATATATCGTAACGCCCAATCCAAGTCCTCATCCACCAAATCTTTGTAGGCGAAGGTCTGCTTGATTTCGTCCATTAGCTCTTGGCGTGTATAAGCGTCTGCCAAGGCAAGTGTAATGGCATGCTGCGTCAAACAATCCAACGGATTAAGGATGGGATCTTTCGATTCGAGAACCGACACTTTTGTGGTCGCGTTTTCGGAGATGAGGGATGGTTCGTTTGGTTCCGATCTCTTGACCAGATCGACTGTAGAAGAGAGGTTCGCCATGATGGTTCGGGCGGCTGAAAGCTCGATTAATTCAAAGGCGTGCGTTGGAACGAACAATAGCTTGCTCGCTTCACCAGGACTGTGTCCGCTTCGTCCAGCCCGTTGCAATAGCCTCGCTACACCTTTGGGGCTACCTACCTGGATGACTTGATCGACGGCGGAGTAGTCAACGCCAAGATCCAAACTGCTGGTGCACACAACACACTTTAACTTGCCATCTCGGAGTGCATCCTCGACCCAACGCCGCACTTCTGAATCGAGTGAGCCGTGGTGCAGTGCGATAATGCCGGACCAATCGGGCCTAGCATGAAGCAGTTGTCGATACCACTGTTCGGTCTGATTCCGCGTGTTGGTGAAAACCAATGTCGAGCGGGCCGCTTCGACAGCTTCGATCACCTGAGACACCATCGTGAGCCCCAAGTGACCCGCCCAGGGAAACCGATCGACTTGCTTGGGAATACAAGAACGGATCTCAATCTTTTTACTGGATTCTCCGCGAACACAACGGCTGCGTCTATTCCGACCTACTCCTGACAGAACCTCCAAGGCTTGTTGGGTATTACCAAGCGTTGCACTCAAACCGCATCGGGTTGCCTGGGACGCAATCTTGTTTAACCTCGCGAGAGCCAATTCGGTTTGCACACCGCGTTTGGTCCCCAAGAGTTCGTGCCATTCATCCACCACAACTGCTTTGAGATATTGAAAGTTGACTTTAGACTCGGGATAACTCAACAACAACAAAAGACTCTCGGGTGTCGTGATCAACGCCGTGGGCAGCTGTTTGCGCTGGCTGGCTTTTACGGAAGCTGAGGAGTCCCCGGTTCGTCGCTGAATGGTCCACGGGATTTGTAGATCTTCCACCGTCTGAGTTAATGTCGATTCTGTGTCGGCCGAGAGAGAGCGAAGTGGCGTGATCCACAGGACCGTCAACGGCGGTACAGCGGGTTTCCCACGTTTGCGAGTCCAATGCGATTGCTCATCAGGATCGTTTAGAAACTCAGCCAGTGGGCCTCCCCATGCGGCAAGCGTTTTTCCTGATCCTGTTGACGAATGAAGCAACGTATCTTCACCAGCGAGATAACTGGCCCAGCACTCCCGTTGAAACGAGAAAGGACTCCAGGATTGCCGAGAGAACCAAGATTCCAATTTTTCAATCCCTTGCGAATTGGCTGGCCGCTGGCCGAGATCGTCGTCAAGCGGGCGACGTTCGCTAGTCATTTTTGATCGAGAGCTTTTCGTTCGGTTCATGATTGACTTGGCATTCCATGAGCTTGAACTAATACGCGTAAGTCATCGAGGCTATTTGCATCACGGGCGAGCTTGTCCTTTCGCCAACGAAGAATTCTTGGAAATCGAACTGCGAAGCCACTTTTATGACGGCTCGATAACTGAATATTCTCAAAAGCCAACTCCATCACCAAGATGGGAGCAACACCGCGAACTGGACCAAACTTCTCTTTGACATTGGCCTTGATGATTGCATCCACCTCTCGAATTTCGGAATCGGAAAGACCAGAATAGGCTTTGGCAAAAGGAACCAATCCATCTCGATCCCAAAGGGCAAACGTATAATCGGTAAAAAGACTGGAGCGTTTGCCGTGCCCTTTCTGCGCGTAAACGAGAACCGCATCAATGGTGAGTGGCTCGATCTTCCACTTCCACCATGCACCTCGCACTCGCCCCACTTGATAGGGGCTGTCCCACTTCTTGAGCATGAGCCCCTCCGCACCATGACTGCGACTCGTTTCCCGAAGCCGAGCGAGCTGCTCCCAGTTCGGTGCATCGGATTGCTCTGGTATAGCAACTGGTTCTGATAAACGAATTTCAGCTTGATTCAAAACCTCAGCTAGCCATTTGCGACGTAGCGATAGCGGCTCGGAACGAATATCTCGGCCGCGATATTCGAGCAAATCGTAAGCCATAAAAACGACCGGAATATCTCGCATAAGTTTTGGGGAGACCGTTTTTCGGCCTAGTCTCTTTTGCAAATCAGTAAACGGAAGAGGCTTGTCATTCCGCCATGCAAGAATCTCGCCATCTAAAACGGTTCCGTCGGGAAGCTGGCGCGCGATCTGGCAAATATCGGGATAACGGTCCTCGACACGTTCTTCTCCGCGAGTCCAAACATAAAGTTGATCGCCCCGTTTTATGAGTTGAGAACGGATGCCGTCCCACTTCCATTCGGCGAGAAAGTCGTTCGCCTCGCCAATTCCATGTGACTCGACATCGATGGGATTGGCCAAACAAAACGGATAGGGTTGAGACGGAAGCTGTGATTCGATTTGGTTCGATATCAATGCTCGGAACGACTCACCCGTTGGCAACCATGTACCAGTCAATCGATGAGCAACCAATTCTGTAGGCAACTGAAATGCGTTCGCGATGGCGCGGATCACCAACCGTTTGCTTACGCCCACTCGCAACCCACCTGTAACGAGCTTGAGAAAGAGAAATCTTTCTGACGGACCGATTGATTGCCAACAAGTCATTAGCTCATCATGAACTCGATCTGGCGCAACGGTTCGTAATGGCTCGATTCTTTCCTTGACCCAAAACGCTAGACCACCCTCGGTCGTCGTAGCTCGCGAGGGAACCAATAAGAAAACCGTCTCTGCCAAATCACCTACCCAGCTATAACTTTCTTCGAATAGCCATGAGGATGTTTGGCTTGACTGCATGGCCCATTCGCGCAAGACGCGAGTATTAATCAAGCGTTTAAAACGTTCTCCGGACAAGAAAAAAATCGCCCACGCCGCATCGTCGTGACACGCTGTTTGAAAGTAAGCTTGCATCGCTGCTAGCTTCGAATTCGTTTTGGTCGTCTCGTCGATTGCTTTGTAAAGCGAGGAAAATTCTTTCATTCCGTCTCCCCGGCGGCAGTGGGAGCGGATTCCTTATCCTCATTAACCTCCCCGATGAATTCGGTTTTCAGAGGCAAAGCGTTCCACCCAAGATCGCGCAAATGCCTGCTGAAAATGTCGGCAAAGCCATGGGTAACCCAAACCTCCTCTGGTGCGACCTCTCGAACCGTTCTGATCAATGAATCCCAGTCGGCGTGATCAGAGAGAACAAATCCACGGTCCATGGCTCGCCGTCTACGGTTACCCCGAATCTGCATCCAACCGGAAACCATAGCTGTCGACCTATTTCGAAATCGATTGATCCATGATGTACCATGCGCGCTCGGTACAGCAAGAATCATCGCGCGGCTAAAGTCGAAATCCTTGGGTGCTTGGCTAACAAGCTTCGTTTCTGGCAATCGAACGCCTGCCAATCGATAGGCATCGATCGGTTTGTGAAGTGCTCCGTGAATAAAGATGGGGCCAATATCATCCTGAAGCATGTTTAAGACGCGTTGCGATTTACCGAGGGCGTATCCGTATAAAATACTCGTCACACCCAAAGCTTGATTATCCAGCCACCATGATCGGATATCCTGCGCGGTCAGAGTTGTGTCAGGCCATTTAAAGACAGGAAGACCAAACGTGGATTCGGTCACCAAACAATGAGCAGAGAGTGGTTCAAAACCTGGGCACGTCGTATCTGGTTCTCGTTTGTAGTCGCCGGTAACAATAGAAACATGCCCCGCGTTCTCAATCCGAATTTGGCTAGAGCCTAGAATGTGCCCTGCGGGATGAAACGATAAACGCACCGATCCAACTAGAATCGATTCGCCGTAATTCAAGCCGGTGACAGCAATGTCAGTTCCCAGCCGATCTCGTAGCAGACTCACGGAATCCGTCGCACACAAGTACTGTTTCGAACCCCAGCGAGCGTGATCGCTGTGGGCGTGTGTGATCACAGCTCGCGTTACCGGACGCCATGGATCGATGTAAAAATCTCCTTGCGGGCAGAACAAACCGGCGGGCCGCATTTCTAAGGAATGCGATGTCATTGTTGTCGGTTGGTGGTCCAACATTCCACTCACTTAGAGGCAGCGGGTTCGTTGGCGGGTTTGGATCGGGCGCGTTTGCATCGTTCGCTACAATACTTCACCTCAGTCCATGTTTTGGCCCATTTCTTTCGCCAAGTAAACGGTAGCTGGCAGACGGGGCAAATTTTGCTGGGCAAATTGGCTTTCGACTTTTTCATAGAAGCACAGTTCATAGAATCTTGGTTCATAGAAACACAGTACGACGAATTGCCTGACAGTGTCGAGTTCGATGACAGTAAACAACGTTCCGAGAATTGTCTGGTGTCGTCAATCCCCCTCCCACCATGGGGCGAGCGACCACGACGCCCCCTTCTTTCGGTGTTTTGCAAATGCCCGACGAAGAGCTCGAAGAGGAGTCCTGGCACAGCAAAGTGTGGAGTTTCTTCCGAGGTTTTTTGAGCCTAGCTTAGCGGTCGTTAGATACCTTTGGTAATATAGAACATAGGAATTCGCCAGGTCGCAGGAGTGGAGCATTGAATGTTAATCGAAGCCGCATCGCAATATCGATACTTATGGCTATTGCTGATCGTGTTGGTGGTACCGATCCTAACATTTGTCGTTTTTCGCAAACGACTGTGGCTATCCGTCTGGTTGAGGATGTTGGTGTGCGTTTTATTGGTCTTGGCTTTAGTTGATCTGCTCCGGGTTCAGACCGTCAAAAATAGTGACGTCATATTGCTCGTCGATCAATCGGATAGCCTGGGGCCTGCACAGAAACAGCAAGCTTGGGAATTCGCGCGGAGCATCATCAAGCAACCCACATTATCAACCGGGAGCCACCGTGTTGGAGTTGTTCTGTTCGGCAAAGACGTCGGTGTCGAACAACCACTTATTGAAAACGCTGAACTCAATGCGCAACCTGAGATTAAAGTTGATGGCTCGCGGTCTCAACTGGCAGATGCGTTAAAGTTTTCAGGGACTCTCTTTGATCGACCAGCGTACCGAAGAATCTTGGTCGTCTCCGACGGTGCCTCAACAGAAGAAAATTGGCTGGATGTCGCGAACAATCTGTACGACCGCGGTATAGAAATCAATGTGGCTCGTGTCATGCCGAACGACGATCAAGATATCATCGTTGAACGAATCGAATCACCGAACCGATCGGCTCCGAAAGTCCCTATCCCACTGACTATAAAACTTAGAAATCTCCGTCCTCAGCCCAATTTATCGAGTTCCGGTAAACTACAAATCCGTCGTACCAGCGGGACACAGACTTCGCAGATCGCAGAACTCACTATAAGCGAACTGCCAGAAAGTGAGATTCTAACCCTCCAAGATACGACGGCCCCCGCTGGAATGCTCGTCTACGAAGCGTTATTCACTCCAGACGATCCTCGCTCGGACCTTTTTAGCCAGAACAATCGCGCTTCGACAATGTGCGAGGTGGTGGATAAGAACAAGATTCTAATTATTTCGATGCAATCAGAGATTGAGGCACTTCAGGTCCGGTTGCGGCCTCTGATCGAACAAGGCTTGAGCTTTGAATTCCGAACAGAAACGGAAACATTTCAATCGATTGCGGACTTGATCCAATTCGATGCAGTCTGGATAGCCAACGTCCCTCGAATTCAGCAGACAGAAGATTTGCCAGTCATTCGTTTTAGCGACGAGCAATTGTCGCAGCTGAATCAATATGTCAATGCCTTTGGTGGCGGTTTACTGATGACCGGTGGGCCGAACGCATTTGGAGCCGGGGGATGGATGAACTCGGCGGTCGAAGATGCTATGCCTGTTAAGTTCAAAGTCGATGACGATCGAGTTGTTGCTAGTTGTGCGATTGCTTTAGTGATCGATAAGTCGGGATCGATGACGGGTGACAAAATTTTAATGTGCCAGTCTGCGGCCGTGTCCGCCATTTCCATGCTTAACGACAGCGATTACGTTGGCGTTTATCCGTTTGATTCTGGATTGAGCTTTCCTATATCCATGCGGAAAGTGGGCAGCGATCGCTCTTCCTTGAATCGCAAGATTAAACGGATCGCAGCATCTGGTGGAACAGACATGACGGAAGCCTTGGATCTCGCGTACAAGGAATTGAGAAGCAATGACGCGTCTGTCAAACACGTCATTCTGTTGACCGACGGCCAGTCTTATGGAAAAGATTTTGCTCGGCTAGCGGCCGCCATGAAGGCAAAAGATATAACCACAACTGCGGTGTCCGTGGGTAGCGATGCAGACGATAAATTATTGATGTCGATTGCTCAACGGGGCGGAGGCCGTTTCTACCAGGTTGACAAGAGCAGCATGATTCCCAAGATCTTTATCAAGGAAGCGAGATTAGTGTCTCGCCCCTTGATACAGGAATTCGAAGGTGGCGTCCCCACGTTTCGAAACAAGTCGCATGAGGTAACGCAAGGAATCGCAGATAAGACAGGCCTCATCAGGGGATTGGTCTTAACAACGCTTCGAGATAACGTACTGTCTGAGCAATTGATTCGCTCTAACCAGCCGGAAAAGCCCAACGATACCGTTCTGGCAGTTTGGCAATACGGAGCAGGTCGAACCGCTGCGTGGATGACCGATCTTGGAGAACGCTGGGCCGCTGATTGGTCCGCATCGGGGGAAATGGACCAAGTGCTCACGCAAGCGGTTCGTTGGATTGGTCGTTCAAGTGCTAAGAACAACCATTTTTTACAAGTGGATAACAGCTCAAATCTCGTGAAGCTAAAGTTCCAATGGGATCCCGATTTGATCGACATCCCCTCGACCTTGCCAGCGGTTGTTGTCGGAGTGGAAACCTCGGAAACCTTTAGAATTCAGTTGCAAAGAACGGGACCGAGATCGTTTGAAGCGATTCAAGAGGATTTGCCAGACGGTAACTATGTCGTAGCCATCGAGTTGAGCAACGCTTCCGGTGTGTTTCGTCAAGGGTTCACTGTTTCCGATTCTAGGGAGTTTGACGTATCAGCCCAAGCTCAGCAACAGTTGATTAACGCGGCGAGTTTGGGATCATCGAACGCCTTGGGTGTATCGACTCGTTCGGAAACTTTGGAATTGCTCGAGAAATCTGGGCGGTGGCTCTCTGTCTCTACGGTAAGCGATGATTGGAGTGAGGCCCCGATCGCAGATATAACTAGACCAACGGTCAATCCAGACCGTAACTCCTCGTCAACTTGGTCAAGCATACTGGTGCTGGCCGCGGGGATTTTTCTTGCAGAGATGATCGTACGTAAGTTCGGGTGGGATCGATTGCTAAATTCAAGGCGATCGAATGCGAGTCTTGGACGACAACCCGTACGGGGGCAACCGGATCGCGGCAGACCATCAAAGAAAGATGATAAGCCCGATCGTGGCACATCTTTAACACCTGAGGCAGATCTGTCCTACACCGAGCGATTGTTGAGAACGAAGAAATCGGGTTCTTCGAGGTAACACCACCGATCTGTTTCGATACCGTCAAGTTCTCGGCAATTCCTGCAATCGTTACAAACGTCATATACCACGCAGGCGTCATGGTCTTTTATGCATTCTTGGATCGAAAGTATAACTTTGTCATTAATTAAACCTATGGTTTTTGGTCCGAAATTGAATAGTTCACGTTCAGTACGATTGGGATTTCCTAAACCGATTCAAAATGCGATCACTCATCACTCAATTTGCCTCCTTGATTCTCGTCGTTGCGATGAGCCATTGTGGACTTGCGCAATCGAGTATTACGAGGAGCAACAGCTACGATACGCAAGGCGTTTTGGCACCCTATCTATCTACCGAGGTCGCAACCGCTGAAATTGGGATCTTGAGAGATGTCTTCGTCAAACCTGGAGATGTCGTTAAACAAGGAACCCCGCTCGGACGACTTGATTGGGAATTGCAAATAGCGGCACTCAATGAAGCCGAATTAGAAGCCAGTGCAGTGGGAGGAGTCGATGTCGCCCGATACGAGGTTGATTTTCAACAACGTCGATACGATTTGACGTTGCCCCGCGTTCAAAATGAAACGGCGAGTCCACAAGAGCTTGAACGCTTTGAGATGGAACTAAGAATTGCAAAGGCCCGACTGCAGACCCAAATCGAAACCAAAAGTCAATCACAGGCGAGGCTTGCCAAAGCGAGAGTCGCTTTCGAAGAACGAACCATCAAGGCTCCGCATGATGGAATCGTGGTTGAGCGGGTTACCGAAGTCGGCGAGTACATCGCTGGTACAAATCCCGTACTCTTCAAAATCTTAGACACTTCCCGTCTTAGAGCTCGATTCTCCATTCCACAAGAATTGGCGGATAAGTTCCGAGACAAAAAAACCGCAGAGATTCGCCTCCCGAATAATGCGGTAATCGTTGGAGATATTGAGTTTATTGCCCCATTCGAAAGTCTAGATGGAGGCGAGATTGAAATGACAATTCTCGTCGACAATCAATCTGGATTGGTACGCTATTCCAAGTGTTCCTTAGTGATTCCATAATCGGGCAAACATCGTGAACCTCACCCCACAGTTAAATGACAAACCGCATTCGACTTCTGACGCTGGCGATGAAAGCTCATCGCAAGACAACGAAGCCTCGAATGTCGAATTCGTCGTAGTGGATTCTCTTCAGCAGCTTATCAACTCGGGCTGGAACCTAGATCAGGCGCTCGAGCTGGTGTCGTTACAAAATGAGCCAGCCGAACCTAATGCTAAGCCATCTACCATCTCGCAACGGTTGGATCGAAAACCACCAACCGAAAACTTGATGAACGACATCGGAATTGTCGAAAGTCTAGAGTCCTTGCTTCGTGAGGGAGCGGAGATTGAGAAAACTCTCGAAGAAAACAAAAAGCGGATCTCTGGTTTCGCAAACTTGAGCCATTCGGACGATGAAAAAGACTTGCCGGTCGGGACCAACGACGCGAGTGACGAGCCTCGTGAGCGGACCAGCTTTTTTTCTGAGTCGTTTCTTGCGAATTGGACAAACGAACTATCCAACGTCCTTGACTCCGGGGTCGCGATAGCCGTTCTCAATAGTCGACGTAAAGTTTGTCACGTACAGTTTGCAGGTTGGGACAGCGCTCCTTTTCGAGTTCATAGCGAGCTCATGGCTAACGCTGCACGCATCGCTTCGAGTCAGAGTTCGATCGTTCAATCAACCTGCCTATATTCGTCGGCAGATCGAAACAAATCCAAATTGAATCATGCTGATAGCCGAGATCCAAGAAACTCGGTTTGTGTTTTGCTGAATCGACTGAGCAGGAATGTCGGTCATGAGTTGTTGGCAATTCCGCAAAAGCTGGATAATGCTAACGGCAAAGTAGTGCTCTTTCTGGACTCGTCTTCACTCGATGCCAATCAACTAGAAGAGATCGTACAAAAGCCCGAATGGAAAAACCGTGTTCACGAATTGGATGCTTGGTTCCTCATTCGGCGATTCCAATGGAGCGTACGATTCAATTCTGCGATCGAATGGATATCATCCCATCCGAAATCAATTCTCGGAATCGTTGCTTTGCTTTTGGCCATTCTGTTTATTCCGATTCCTTATTATCCAAGCAGAACCTGCGTGCTCGAACCAGAAGTTCGACAGCATGTCGTTAGTCCCGTGGCAGGCAAAATCGCGAGCTGCGAGGCACGCCCCGGTGACATGGTTAAAACCGGTCAAGTTCTAGTGCGTTTAGACGGCGAACAAACGCGACGTGATTTAGCTGCTGCTCAAGCTGAGTACGAAAGAGCAACTAAGAAGCTCGAAACCGCCATGGCAAACCGGCAACAAGGCGAAGCGAGTTTGGCCAAACTGGAAATACGCAAAGCGGAGTCTCTGCTTGATAGCTTGAATAGTCAATTGAATGATCTGGAAATCAAATCTACCTCCACGGGAATGGTCATCCAGGGGGATTGGAATCGATCACTCGGTATGCCGGTGACGATAGGTCAAAATCTTTTTGAAATCGCTGAGTTATCATCGCTCGTCGCGGAAGTTCATTTGAGCGCTGAGGATCTTGGTGAGATTCGGGTAGGCGATAAAGTTTCTGTGCGCGCAGATTCCGCTGGGACCGAGCGATTTGCTGGGGTCATCAGTAGAATCGAGCCACGCGCATCGATCTCCGATGAAGGCGTGTTTTTTATCGCGGATGTCTTGATTCAAGATGCTGAACAACGATTACGTCCAGGCATGAAAGCGAGCGCCGTTGTCGATGCTGGCTGGAAACGTATTGGATGGTTGCTTTTCTCAAGACCATACCGATGGCTATCCAATCAATGGATTTGGTAAAAGGGATGATTAGGTCATAGCCATGGATAGTAAGCAGATTCGTCTTAAACCCGAGATTAGCTTTCGAGCCTCATCGACTGGCGATAAGTTTATCGCGGAAGATAGAGTGCAGCAAAAATTCTGGCGGCTTGGAAAACTGGAATATGAACTGTGCGCATTCTTGGAGTCACCCGTTCTGTTTGAGGACATCGCGCAACTAACACCACGCGCTAGTCAATCGCTTTCTCAAGCAGAACCCGATAAGATTGCTAAGACCGTCGTGTGGTTGATGCAGTCAGGGTTAGTCGAAACCGTTGCCGCTAAGCCTAATCCGACTAACCCAGACAGCCAACCCAAAGCGCCCCCATTCAAAATCTTCGACCCGAGTTTTTTTAGAGTTCATTTGCTAGGGCCGGATCGAATCGAGCAGATTGCTAAGCCTTTTGTTTGGTTGGTCTCTTATCCAGTATTGCTCATCGCGATCGTTTTGTGGTTGGCCGCGTTGACGGCAGGATATCAAAATCTTGAAATGCTGACGGCACTCAGTGGCAAACTGTTTGTACCCGGGAGTCAGTGGTGGTTTCTCGTCGCATGGACATTGCTAAAGTTCATTCATGAATCGGGGCATGCGCTCGCATGCTTGCGAGTGGGCGTGCGACCATCATCGGCTGGCGTCGGATTTATCTTCTTTACACCATCTCCTTTTGTGAACGCGACTAATTCATGGAACCTTGAGGATCGATGGTCTCGGATTCTAATCAGCGCGGCAGGCATACTCTTTGAAGCAACCTTTGCATGCGTCGCTCTGTTGGTGGCGTGTTGGTCTACATCCCCATCGATCCAATACCTGTGCATATCGATCGTGACCCTGGGTACCATTTCCACCTTTGTTTTCAATGGAAATCCATTGATGCGGTTTGATGGTTACTACATCCTGATCGACCTGATCGGTCGTCCTAATTTGTGGCAAGACGCGAATCGGACTCTAAAACAGTTCGCTTGGAGATTGGTATCCAAGTCGACGAGCATCACAGAAATCGCTCCCATATTGCTGGGCTACGGATTGGTCAGTTTCTTCTATCGAATGCTCAGCTTAACCACGATCGCTTGGGGCCTCTGGGTCGCTTGGGATGGTGTGGGCTTGATTGTGGCGTCCGCATTTGCGGTTTTATGGTTTGTTATGCCGCGATTGATGAAACAGAAACCGTTACCTAAACCAGGTGAGGAACCCAAGCCACCGATTTGGTCAGAGATTTCCGTTAAAAAGGTTTCGCAGTTTGCTGCTGCAGGAGCGTTGGTTGTCGGATTGGGTTTCTTGCCATCCCCAGTTCAAATCTATTGGCCAGGTTGCGTTGATTTCGTTGACCCGATCGAGATACGAACCGGCGTACCTGGAAAAATAGTCCAAGTGATGTACCACGATGGACAGGGAGTTCGTAAAGGAGACGAATTGCTGAGACTTTCGAATCCAGAGCTCGAACTTGAGTTTGCTAAGGTTGAGGCGGATTGGAAGATAGCACAGGAGAAATGCAATCTGCTCAGAGTTAACCGCCGCGATGCAGAACTAAACTCCGAGGAATCAGAGCTCGAAGCCTGTCGCTTTCGATACGAGAGCTTTAAAGAAAAAATTGCCCAACTCTCGATTCGTGCGCCGAGAGATGGCGTTCTATTGATGCGTGGCTCGAATAACTTCACTGGCATGTTCGTCGAAGAGGGGAGCGCTCTCGGTCTAGTCGTGGACCCGTTTCGACTGGAAGTGCGAGCTTCTGCACCAGCCGATCAATGGGAGCCGCTGGCTAAATCACCAGGCGGTGAAGCCGAAATTCTGTTGTCCAATGGAGAAACTTGGAAAGGCGAACTGGTTCAGATATTGCCGCGAACCACGGACATGCTCGAATTCCCTGTCTTGGCAGGTCAACATGGCGGGGTGTTGACCGTAAAGATGGCTAAGGGAGAAGACGGAAAAGAAGAACAACGAACTCTCGAACCTCGGTGCCAAATTCGTGTTGGCTTAACTCCGAACTCGTTCAAACGCACGATGCTGTCGCCAAACTATCGCCCGAACTTGCCTCCTCCAGGCATCGTTTGCTCGGTAAAGCTGATGAGCCATCAAGAGTCCGCTTGGGAAACAGCCGTACGATGGATCGGTGCTGCCCTGAAAATGCGATTCGGCGCAGATTCCGTTCCTAGCTAAGATAGTCGAGTATCTCTAGCTAATAATCAATCGGCCGCTGTTGTGTTTAGCCGCTATGTTTAGCTGACGATGACGCCACTAGATTGCCAAAAGCAACCGGCTCGGAGCTTCTAAATAGGCGATGACGTCATTCAAGAATCTGGCAGCGGTAGCACCATCGACTAATCGGTGATCGTAAGCCAAGCTAAGCGGCATCATCAAACGAGGCCGGATGCTGTCGTCGTCCATCACGACGGGCAATTTTCGCGATCGTCCCACCAGAAGAATCGCAACTTCAGGAACGTTGACGATCGGTGTTGAATAGGTTCCACCAATCGCGCCCAAGTTGCTGATGGTAAATGTGCCGCCTCGAAGATCGCTAACCGCAAAGTCATTGTTGCGAACGCGTGCAGCTAAGTCCGCTAGCGAATACGCGATGTCCGGTATCGACATTTGGTCGGCGTTCTTAAGCGTTGGGACTACCAATCCTCGGTCGCTATCGACTGCAATTCCGAGATTGACATAGTCTTTGTAAATGATCTGCTCATTCTCCATATCCAAATTCGCATTGAGCGACGGATGATGCTTGAGGGCGGTTGCAACCGCTTTGATCAAGAACGGCATCGTCGTGAGCTTGATTCCACGTGACGCATAATCGTCCTTGCTCGTTTGCCGAAACGCTTCGAGCTCTGTGACGTCCGCATCATCAAAGTTCACAACACGTGGAACGGTCTCCCAAGACTTATGCATTTGTGCTGCAATCGTCTTACGGATCTTGGTCATGCGATCAACGCGAATCGGACCGTAGTCGTCTTGCGACGGAGTGCCTGGAAGATTCCCTTTTGGCGCTTTTTTGGCGCTTTGCTTGCGGAGGACGAACCAAGCCCCGTTTGCTGCACTGGTGCAGGCGCTGCCACCTCAGCGGACACTGGGACTAATGCCCCGGCTCTCGCGGATTGGTTAACGGTTCGAACTACGGTCATGACGTCTTCGCGAGTGATGCGTCCGTTTTCGCCGGTGCCGACGATGCCAGCTAGATCAACGCCGACTTCTCTAGCAAGTCTTCGAATCGCGGGTCCTGCAGGAATGACATCATCCGAGAACGGCGTGCCAGCTGCCACCGCAACCACCTCGGGTGCAACGACTGGTTGAACAGGAGCTGGAGGAACCACGACTGGTGCTGCCACCGGTGCGGGGCGCGGTGCTTCAACCTTTGGCGGTGCAGGCACTGCTACTGGTGCAGGCTTGACCGGCGCGGGCGCTACGGCAGCGGGTGCTGCTGGTGCTACCGGAGCGGATGCCGCTGCCGGACTCGATGCTGGCTTGGCTGGTGCTGCTGACTCGGCGGCTTCAATCGTCGCAATCACGCCACCTACAGGAACTGTCTGCCCTTCCTTGATGGCGATGCTGAGAATCTTACCGGCGGCGGGCGAAGGAACCGAGACGGTCGCTTTGTCCGTTTCCATCTCAACGATCGACTGGTCCTTCTTTACTACGTCTCCAACGTTGACGAGAACTTCTAGTACGTCTCCGGATTCGATGCCTTCGCCAAGTGAAGGG
>JALOQS010000194.1 GCA_025459355.1 Pirellula sp. | reverse complement strand
TTGGCTCTGGCCAAATGCAGTCCCCCCTGCAATCGTCATTACGATCAAGAGTGCGAGTAAGCGATTCACGACTTTCACTTCCCTATTTGGAGTTAGTCTCGGCCTCGACAATCATGGCAAAGGCAGAGCTTTAAGTGTCATTCGCTGGATAAGTCCAGCGGTCCACTTCTCGTATCGACCGCCCCTACCGGTAAACTTGACCGTTTCGTTAAATATTCTGCAAAAAGAAAACTCAACCAAAACAACCTAGACACCCCAGCCGTCTCCAATTACCAAACACTTCTGATCAAAGTCGCCCCGCAGATTAGCCAGCACTCCATTCAAGCATGGCCGGTCTACGCTAGCAAATCAAGCTTGATTGCTAAACCTGCAAGTCGCGACAGAAAGACGGGCGCGACAGAACGACGGGCGCGACAGGAAAGATGGGCACCGTCACTCGTCTGTGCCGATGCCCCACACAACCAAGTGTGCTGAGCCGAGCATCAACTTTTGGTTGCCTGTCGTTGATAGATCGCTTGAATCATGGATTCACAATCCTTGAACTTCTGACCCGTCGCGATAGCGGTCTCAATCAAACGTCGTGCGTCGGCCTCATTGTGCCCCAAAACCAAAAGCGCTTGATATGTCTCGTCGACAACGCCTGGTTTTTGTGGCTCGATTCCCGGAGTTTCGCGTCGAACTAACAATGCGAAACGAGGCATCTTGCGACGCAATGTGGCAATGATTTTTTCCGCAGTCGCAGCGCCGATTCCAGGCAACGTCGATAGCCCCTTGGCATCCTGTTGCTCAATCATGATCGCGATGTCTTGTACGGGTCTAACCATGGCCCGCAACGCTTTCTTAGCCCCCACCCCATCGGTAGAACAAAACAGCTCAAAGAAATCACGTTCGATCGTTGACAGAAAGCCTACCAGCTTCGGTGTCAATCGGCTTCCCTGGGCTGCATTGCCATCTATGTAGTGAATCGTATGCAGCGAAATGGAATTCCCAAGCTCCGACTGGAGATGACGCCGCGTGTACTCGGGAATGGAAACTTGATATTCGAACGGAGGAATATTCAATGTCGCTGTGTCATCGGTTAACTGCAGCAATTGACCTGTTATCTTGGTGATCACTTAAATTTCTCGGATTTAGGAAGTAACAATTTGGCCATAGAGCCAGAAGAAAAATGATGACACAATGCGATCGCCAATGCGTCCGCGACGTCCGGTGGATCCGGTGGTTCTTTGAGACTTAACTGCATCTGAATGGCCCGTTGCATTTGATCCTTAGGAGCGCGCCCGTTGCCGGTTAACAACTTTTTGACTTGAGTCGCTGCATAGGAATAGACCTCTAGGGAGTTGTGTGCTCCCGCCAAGAACAAAACGCCACGAGCGTGCCCCATCAAGATCGCGGTACGGGGTCGTTCATAATGGGAATACAATTGCTCAATCGCCATGGCATTGAGCGAGTAAGTTTTTATGACCTCACTTATGCCTTCGTACAATTCACTTAGTCGGGCCGGCAAGCTTTGAGAACGTGAGACTCGGATAACACCTGCCTCAATCAATGTGACCTTACCACCAAAACTTTTGATGATCCCATAACCTGTTAGTTGCAACCCAGGATCGACCCCTAAAATCCATTGTTCCTTTGGCTGAGTCTGTTTCATTGCTCTGATGCGCCTGCGGATTCAGGGGCGGTCTGGCTAGCATCTGTCGTGGCTGGACTGTACAAGCAGGCTATCTCCTCTCCATTTCGAACGAGAAGAAACGGACCAGCCACGGTCGGGATGTTCCAAGTAATCCCCTCTACGACTGGCATTTCGTAAATCAACTCGCCACGATCAGGATGAACCAATACCACTCGCCCATCCTCCGTAGAAACCAATAGCCTATCATTAACGATCAACAACTGTCCTTGACCGAATCGCCCCTTCTTCCACACTCTCTTGCCTGAGTTGGGGTCAACACATTCCAGGATTCCATCACTTAATCCGAACAGCTTCTCCTGATGATAAATCGCGCTCGTAAACTTGGTCTTCAATAGACTGGTGTGATCCCATACTGTTTTCACAGACCAACCTGCGACCTCACTACGATTTCCATTTTGTGTTTCCGTATTAGGAGCTTCGATTTCGATTAATTTGCTACCTAATGCGTAACCTTTTCCAAGCAATACACGGTTCTTTCCGACGAGAACTGGCTGCGACGCACACGCTTCCCCACCCGAACTGCTCGGCCATTCGGCTCGCCACATTTCGCTACCATCTTGGATCGAGTAGCCAACCGCAAAGTTCTCCTGAATAATCGCTATATGATCTTGCCCATGCATGTTAAATAAGACAGGAGAACTGTAGGCAATTTGATCACGTCCCGCTCGCCAGACCAATTCTCCAGAACTCAAATCAAACGCGGCCATCGATATTGGCTCCGGGTTTCCCGCAGCCCCTCCCAACGGCACAACGACGATTGGCTTGCCCTCTCGATCAACGACTAGAGGTGACCCGCTCCGCCCCCACGTTATCGCCTTTTCCGACTGCGATAACGACCAACCTCCCCATTCGATCAGGTCTTGCTTCCAAACGATTTCACCCGAACTCAATTTACAAACAACCAGCTGCCCCGAAGCCGTTTGCGAAACGAGCAGATCACCCGATATTGTCGAGGTCGCTCGCGGTCCCGTTCCGCCGAGTGGATGCGTGTGATAGCCATCCACCTTTGTCTCCCAAAGCGTTGCGCCGGTCAGTAGGTCCAGAGCTGCAATAGTCTCCTTCTGCCCGGATTGGTACAGGGTAAAGATCTTCCGGTCGCGAACGACGAGGCCAGACCAACCCAATCCAATGGGCCGTCTCCATAAAATTTTTGGTGGCTGCTGGTCCCATTCGGTAGCAAAGTCGGGAGCCAAAACGTTTCCGGTTCTTTCGTTACCCAGTAACTGTGTCGAGCTGGACCGAGCTGCTGCTTCGACCAACACTGGATCAATGTTAAATTTGTTCGCAGCATCGATTGCGATAACATTGTTCGACATAGGCTCTTTTTTTAGAGCCAAGATAGGTATCAACTCACCGGTGAACCCCTTGAATTCAACGATCTGAGATGCGCCGTAAATCCCGGCGGCCGTGGTGAGCCCTAACGCGACCGTCCATCGCCATGAAACCCACGAAAGAATCGCACTCGCAACAAACAGCCCGCCGAACAAAATGAGTCCTACGGCAGAGATGTTACCGAATTGATGATCAACATCGGATACTATCCAAAACACAAACGGAACGGCTATCCAGAGAAGAATCCCAGCAATTAACAAACGCCGTCTTGTCTTTCCGAACCTGCGATTCTCGATGGTTTCGTCTCTGGTCATGTTAGCCTCGTTGATCGCCATTCTCTCGGCGTGGTGGTTGACGTTTCGATCACAATCCGACGTTAAAGCGAGAGACTATCAAACGCTATCGGCGTCCTACTGATCGGAGTGCTACTTATCGGCCCCTGTATCGAGCACCGCCATAAAGGCTTTTTGCGGAATGTCGACAGATCCAATCGACTTCATACGCTTCTTGCCTTCACGCTGCTTCGCCCAGAGCTTTCGTTTGCGTGTGATATCTCCGCCGTAACATTTGGCGGTAACATTCTTTCTTAGTGCTGGTACCGTCTCACGCGCGATAACACGTGCACCAATCGCGGCTTGAACGGCCACTTCGAACATGTGGCGATCGATCTCCTCTTTAAGCTTCTTGACCACAGCCCGACCTCTGCGATCCGCATCTTTGCGATCGCAAATGATACTAAGAGCGTCCACGCGTTTTCCGTTGACCAAAATGTCCATACGAATCAAATCGGCCTGTTCGTAGCCAATGATCTCGTAATCCATCGTTCCATAGCCACGAGTCGCACTCTTGAGCTTGTCGTGCAAATCATAAATCACTTCCGCGAGTGGCAAGTCATACGTCACGAGAGAACGAGTTGCAGACAAATACTCGTTGCCTCTCAAGACCCCGCGACGATCTTGGCAAAGCTTCATCGTGATACCGATGTACTCTTGAGGCAACACAAAGTTAACACGCACAATCGGCTGACGAAACTCTTCGATATCCCCGGAGTCTGGCACCTCCTGCGGGCGATGTATGTCCATCTTGGTTCCGTCACGCTTTATAATCTCATAGGTCACGTTGGGAGCCGTTTGAACCAAATCAATATCGCACTCGTTTTCCAATCGCTGCTGTACGATTTCCATGTGCAGAAGCCCTAGAAACCCGCACCGAAATCCGAACCCTAATGCATCGCTCGTCTCGGGCGCGAACTCAAATGAGGGATCGTTAATCGAAAGCTTTTCCAGCGCATCTCGCAGTTCGGTAAACTCCTGACCATCACTTGGATAGAGGCCGCAATACACCATTCGCTTTGGTGGTTGATAACCGGGCAATGCCTGCGCCCCCTCATCGCTTGCGTAGGCGACCGTATCACCAATGCGCACGTCCTTGAGCGATTTGATATTGCAAATCAAATACCCCACTTGACCGGCGGCGAGGCGATCGCAAGCACGACGCTCAGGTACGAATTGCCCCAGTTCGAGGACTTCGTAGTTTGAACCGACCCCTAGAAGTCGAACCTTGTCACCCCGCTTAACTTCCCCCTCCATGACCCGCACGTATGTGATTGCGCCCCGATAGTCATCGTAATGCGAGTCGAACACCATCGCCTTGAGCTTGGCTGTGCTCTCCCCCACCGGTGCAGGGATTCGTTCAATAATAGCCGCGAGCAATTCATCGATGCCAATCCCTGCCTTGCCAGAGCATTTCACGATCTCGTCAGGATCGATCCCGAGCACTTGTTCCATTTCGGCTGTGACGTCATCAATGCGAGCATGTACCAAATCGACTTTGTTGATCACGGGAATGATCTTCAAATCGTGATCCATGGCCGAATAAGCGTTCGCCACGGTTTGGGCCTCAACTCCTTGAAAGGAATCGACTAACAACAATGCACCTTCGCAACATGTTAACGATCGCGAGACTTCGTATTGAAAATCCACGTGCCCCGGCGTGTCGATCAAATTGATCTCATACCACTCGTCTTTGTATTTGTAATGCAGACAAACAGCCTTGGCCTTGATGGTAATCCCGCGCTCGCGTTCCAAATCCATAGCGTCGAGCAATTGCTCACGCATCTTGCGAACCTCAACCGTTCCCGTTCTCTCCAGCAATCGGTCCGCGAGTGTACTTTTGCCGTGATCGATGTGGGCAATGATGCAAAAGTTACGAATGTGAGACTGAGGAATCTCTTTCGGTTTATCGCCAGCCTTAACAGAACTCATGTATAGTTTCCGAATACCGTTTTATTGTTTCTTGTGATCCATACGGGCTATGCCAGCTGCCCCTAAATAACCCGCGTCTCCCCCCAAGGAGGCGAAGTCGATCGTCGTACCCTTCGCGACGTACGCGAAACTACGTTCCCGAAACGAATGTTTGATTCGTTCCAGAAACCGTTGCCCCACCGGCGATTTGTGTCCACCGAAATTCATCGCCCCACCCAACACAACTAACCCAGGATCCAACGTGTGAACTAACGTGGTGATGCCAATCGCCAAATAGTCCGCAGTCTCGTCGATAATCTTCAAGCTGAAAGGGTCTCCCTTTTCGGCTGCTTCATAGATCATGCGACTCGTAACTTGATCGGCCCGATCTCGCAAACTACTATCCGCTCCCGCTTGCAATTCTTCACGTGCTCGGGCCGCTACAGCACTAGCACTCGCATAGGCTTCCAAATGCCCGCGACCTCCACCCCAAACACATAACCGGGCATCGGGACGGGAGTCCACGATTAAATGACCGCACTCACCACCGAAACTGTTCTGCCCCACCACTAACTGATTGTCAACAATGATCCCACCACCAACTCCCGTTCCCAGAGTCAGCAAAACCATGGAACTGTATACGGCGCCAGTCCCTACCCAAAACTCGCCAAACGCCGCCGCATTGGCGTCGTTCGCAAACGATACCGGCCGACCAAGCTCCCCTTCCAAACACGCGACGATCGGAAAGTTATGCCAATGAGGATGGTTCGGCGGAGCAATCAACAACCCCTTAGGTATGTCTTGGCTGCCCGGTGTGCCTAAACCGACGCGTGGAACAGCACTCCAATCCAGACCTAAATCATGAAGAAGTTTAGAACACGCGGTTGCGACCCGTTGCATGGCGTCCTTGGGACCTTTGGGCTCTTCAGTTGGAATAGCAGTAAAACCAATGGTCCGACCTGCATCATCAACTAGTCCAATTTTCATCCCTGTCCCTCCGACATCGACCCCAAAGTAAAAAGGTTTCGACGCTTGAGAGACGTTAGTGATTGGCTGGGAAGTCATAACTCTCTTTCAACCAGGACTTTACGAACGATTTCTTAGGATAAAACGCAAGTATACGTTAACCTAGGAGTTGCCAATAGACTCAATTTTTTCGATGCACAAACGCATTCTAAACCATTCGGTGCTCCACTAAACTTCTATCGCTCAATGCTAGCACTTTAGAAGAGTTGCGAATCGCTCCACACAGACGCTAAGAAAGTATCCGGAACAAACACCTCCACGCTGCGTCACCAACTCGGGCTGCGATCATGGCCGCAATCAAAGTGGCCCCACCCCACAACACTAACAATACTCCTAGCGGCAATTGATGAGCCAACCTCAGCACCCCCAACCCTCCCAAAAAACCAAAAACTAACGCCGCGCAGACGAATCGAACCCAGTACTCGAATGCCGACTTTGGGGGTTGATTCATGTGAGGTGACTCAGTCGTTAAGGCACAAAACGTAGGAATTGCAATGGAAAGCCGGGTGTTAATTTTTGCTGGCTGTAAATCCATTGGATTCGGGCGCGCTCGACGGCATTTAGAACCGTCGACGACAATTCCGCTACGTTACATCACTGGGGACCATGGCTCAACTCTGGTTTTGTAAACGAAAAAGAGGACCCTATTCGGATCCTCTTTTGTTGCGTTTCGAAGTTAGATCGACTGCAGATTTGACCCTTACTCTTCTGGGGTTGCTCCAGCATCACTTGATGGGCTTGGGGCACTAGCAGTTTCACCAGACGGCTGATCATCCGATTCTGGAGCTAACGTCTCTTCTACGATCGGATTCGAAGGCAAGACGACCGACGGCTTGGGCGCTATTGGCTCATCAGCTGGTCTCGGTGCCTGATTCAGCAACGGGAAACTCTCTTCCACGGCAACCGTTCCTCGATTGACCAAGTCCTCGAGAGCTTCACGTCGATAGCTGACTTCGGAATCTTGGAAAATACGGAAACCAGTTCCC
>JALOQS010000193.1 GCA_025459355.1 Pirellula sp. | reverse complement strand
CCGCCGGACGAAGAGGGGGGGGAGACTGTCTAGCGAAAAGCAGGAAACTCCGCTGGACAAGCCAGCGGTATCTAACGATTGAAGATTGAAGATTGATGATTGGCGATTGAAGATTGAATTTAAATCCGTCCAATCTCTGGCGAGATCGGCTACGCCGAGCTGGACAATCTGAAATCGGCAATCTCAAATCGCAAATTCCCCCAATCTCTGGTGAGATAGGCTACGCCGAGCTGAACAATCTGAAATCGGCAATCTCAAATCGCAAATTCCCCCAATCTCTGGCGAGATCGGCTACGCCGAGCTGGACAATCTGAGATCGGCAATCTTAAATCGCAAATCCGTCCAATCTCTTGGTGAGATCGGCTACGGGAGGGTGGGCTTTGTCTCCAGGTTGTGGCATTAGCCTGTTCAAAGAGCACTAAAATCGTTTCAATACTACAAAACGGTCATCTACTATCTCTGCTCAGGGAACCCTCTCATGCGATTAGGTCGAATTCAAACCCAAAACGGTCCAGCTGTCGTGCGTATCGCAGACAATGTTGTCAGCCAAATTGATCTCGTTTCGGTAGGGCTCGCTACGTTGCAGGATTTGTTGTCTCACCCCGATTTAGAGAAATTAGCTGCCAGTTTACCCACCATCGGCAAAAGTCAGGCGATCGACGCTGTCGATTGGTTACCTCCGATAGACCAACAAGAAGTCTGGGCGGCCGGAGTGACCTATAAGCGATCGCAAACAGCTCGCATGGAAGAGAGCGAAGCTGCCGCAAGCTGTTACGACCGTGTGTATACGGCAGCTCGCCCAGAGATTTTCTTCAAGGCGACGCCTCATCGGTGCAGTGGCCACGGAGGTGCCGTTCGCATTCGCAAAGATGCGACTTGGAATGTGCCGGAACCTGAACTGGCTTTGGTTATCTCGCGTTCAGGCAAGATTGTCGCTTATACGATCGGTAACGACATGAGCAGCCGCGACATCGAAGGGGATAACCCTTTGTATTTGCCACAGGCCAAGCTCTATAACCAGTGCTGCGGCTTGGGGCCGTGGGTGGTATTGGCATCGTCCATGCCAGAGCGGTCAACCATTGGCATTCATCTCAGCATTCATCGGTCTGGTGTCGAGGTCTTTGCCGGAAAG
This sequence comes from Pirellula sp., assembly GCA_025459355.1. Classification (GTDB taxonomy): domain Bacteria; phylum Planctomycetota; class Planctomycetia; order Pirellulales; family Pirellulaceae; genus JBKCUI01. Next base: position 12,445 of record JALOQS010000193.1, on the reverse strand, counting down.
ACTTCGGTGGCCGAGATGGCAAGAAAGCTAGAGGATTTGGTCGAGTGGTTGCTCAAGGACAACGACATGCCCAACGGAGCGTTTCTTTTGACCGGAACGGGAGTTGTGCCAGATAGTAGTTTTACGTTAGCCGCCAAGGATGTGGTGCATATCACGATCGACGGAATTGGAACACTTTCTAATACCGTCGTTCAAGGCTGAGGAAGATTGGCGTGAGGCTGGAGGCGGGAGGCGGGGCATTAGTAGTTGATGGGCGGTTAATTGGTTAACGCCCTACCGGAGGGCTTGCGGATCGTTCCGCTATCAATTGCATCGCGTTGCGATTGAGCATCCCTCCCCGGAAGGGCGGGTGGAATTAACTTAGGTTGGTCACTCTTGATCGACGGGGTGGAGCTTTGAACGGGCAGAATTGCCCATTCTACGGCTGAACGGGCCTGGAGACCCGTTCTACGTTTGATAAGCGTCGAATATCGACTAAGCACTAAGCACGTTGCAGAAGGGTAGGTTTAATACGCTTCGTTTTTGACCACGACCCAGAACGTCTTGAACAGAATCTTGATGTCGAACCACAGTGACCATTCTCGAATATAGCGATGGTCCAAGGCGATGCGGGCTTGCATTTTTTCCACTGTGTCTGTTTCCCCACGGCTTCCTTCTACTTGAGCCAAGCCGGTGATTCCAGGTTTGACTTTGTGTCTCATCATGTAGCCGCGGATCAGCTTTCGGAAATGTTCGTTGTGCGCGTTCGCGTGCGGCCGAGGGCCTACGAGAGACATCGAACCTTCGATCACGTTAAACAACTGTGGCAATTCATCGAGCGACGTTCTTCGAAGGATTCGACCGACCGGTGTAACGCGAGGATCGTTCTTGGTCGCTTGTTTCACGACCGGACCGTTGTCACATGTGTACATGGAACGAAATTTCCATACCAATATTTCCTTGCCGTCTAGTCCGTATCGCTTTTGGCGAAAGAAGACGGGGCCAGAAGAAGTGAATCGGACCAGTAATGCACAGATCAAAAGGATCGGGGAAACCAATATGCAGCCGACGACGCTGGCTGACAGATCCAACAATCGTTTCAGCCATCCGTCCACGCCATACATGGGAGTTTCAAAGACGCTTACCACAGGCAATCCGCCGACATGGGTCCAGCGAGAATGCAGCAATTCGAAGACGAAGAAATCGGGAACGATGTAGACTGAAGCGGTCGAGTTCCCCAATTGATCGAGCAAGGATTGGATCCGTTTCTCGGCGCGCATGGGTAGAGCGATGAGGACCGTATCGATTTCATTGGATTGCACTTTTTCTATCAATTCCTTCGTGTCGCCGCAAAACGCGGGCAATCCCTCATCTTCCGCCAAGCGTCGACCTGCGTTTCGATCATCATAAAAACCAACAATCTTGATCCCCGAATCGGCTGCCGACATGGCATTTTTCGCAATGTCAAAACCGAGTCGATTCGCTCCCACGATTGCGGTGTTTCGGACCCCGTATCCGTTTTTCCCTCGCCATTCGATCAAGGCACGGATGCCCATGTGAGAGGTGAGCAGCATAAGCCCACCCAGCATGTACCACATCGCAATGGTGGATCGTGCGAACGAGTCGATTTGTTTTGTAAAGACACCGACGAGGATTAGCATGACAAAGGTCATGGTCCAGGCCAAAGTGCAAAGCGTTACCTCTTCGTTGGCCGATCGACCTCGACTGGGTCTGTAAATTCCGACCACCTCTCCGATTGCAAACAACAGAATGCACGCAAGTAAGCAAGCCGTCGTTGTCAGATTGTTGATAGGTTGTCCGACCAACCATTGCACTCCAGGTAATCCTATGCAGAGCAAGACTGAGTCTGCAATATGATTTACGATGGGGAGTGTGGATCGAGTGGGTCGAATGGAGATGGCATTCATAGGAATTCAGCAAAACGAAATTACGAGAGCTTGGGAGACAAGCGGACCAAGACATAAACTCCTAGGTCAAAGGTAATGCGTAGCCGTCTGAAGAGGTATTAAACCAGGGCGGAATTTTTTTGCTGCCTGGAAAAATCGTTACAACCGCTACATTTGCAGAATCGAAATGAAGGCTAATTGGCTATAGAAATGCTGCCGATGAAAGGCGTGGTCAAATTTTGACGATCAATCCCAGAGGCCATCGTTGCAATGCGGTGGTTCCCTATTCGAAAAAAGTGGCAAAGTGTTCGAATGAAAGACTCGCTGAGCATTCTCTTTCCGGTACGAGACAAGCAGAACATAATCGAGTCACGGGTAGAGTCGCTTTTGGAGCACTTGTGCGAGATATCGAGTAGCGTTCAGATGGTCATCATCGACGACGCATCGGTGGATGCCACGCCGGAGGTACTCGACGATTTACGACGAAAGTATCCCCAGATTGAGGTCTTGCGAAAGCAGACATCGGTTGGTCCGACTGCGGCTGTGGAATCCAGTTTGTATCTCGCCAGAGGGGAATTTATATTCCTCCATCAATCTTACGATCCCATTGAGCTGGATGAGATTAAGCAGCTTTGGAGTTTGCGAAAAGATGACCAGTTAGTCATTGCCAGGGCCGCGACTAGGGTGCGCAAGATCGATCAGCAGTTATTGCAGCGACTGCAGGATTGGGGTCGAAAGCTGGAGGAAAACTGGCCCATGTCCAAGGGGGCCAATGGCGGTTTGCAGATGATGAAACGAACGGGTGTCACATCGTTGTCAAGCGTTCGGGACACGCTCGAAGAGCTCGAAGTGACCCATCAATCCCATCGACGGATTAGTCCTCCCAAGATATCGAAGTCGAGGAGCGAGACCGTAAACCCCATTAATGTGAGCTGATCTCCCACTAGTCGGGTTTCGCCAGCGTGATCGGGTAGTGTTTGGCGAGAGCGATCACCTAGCCTGCGGGCAGACAGGCTGAATTGTAAAACGACCGGGTTGCCTTAGAAGGCAGAATTAGGCTATACTTTTACTGGTTTTCCGTTGTGAAACGTTCTTTTGGCTTAGCTGATTGTTCGACGAATTTGCTAGGGCTTGGGGTGTTAAGCGTCGGGTAAATCTCTTTTCTTGTCTTTACCCTCCCTAGATGCATCACGCGTTTCTTCAACATCTCGCGCCGCTCCCGATTCGGGAGTCGCTGGGTGTCCGAATGTTGGCGTGTGCTCTGTACCATTTCCTATGAACCATCAAGATCCGTCGGAGTTTTCTCAACGGCGCCGAAATCCAGAACCTTATCGCAAACGAGACGAGCCACTATCTCTGTCGGAGGAACTCTATCGCGAGCGGCGTCACGCCACGGCGGGAGATGTTTCGAACCAAGTCGATTTCGGTACTCTTCAAAAGATGACCAACGAAGAGTTGTTGGCCCATGCCAAAAGCGGAAACATCGAAACTCCTGAGGTGTTGGATCGACAAGAATTGATCTATGAAGTTCTGCGGTCCAAGCTGTTATCGTCGGGGATGTTATACGGCGAGGGGACGCTGGAGATTCTCAATGATGGATTTGGATTCTTGAGATCGACGAGCCATCATTATCTTTCGTGCACGGACGACATCTACATATCACCATCGCAGATTCGACGGTTTGGGTTAACCACGGGGATGACTATCTCAGGGCAAATCCGACCACCCAAAGAGAACGAACGATATTTTGCTTTGTTGCGAGTCGAAGCGATCAATCATCGAAACCCTAACGAGTCGAAGGCACGCAAGCCGTTCGACTCCTTGACGCCCGTTCATCCGAAGAGCCGCATTGTTCTCGAAACAACGCCTGAGACTCTAGAAACGCGCGTTGTCGATTTAGTAGCACCGATTGGGTTTGGACAACGAGGGTTGATCGTCTCGCCACCGAGGGCCGGCAAGACATTGTTGTTGCAGAAGATGTCCAAGGCGGTGTTGACCAATTATCCCAACGCCTACGTCATCGTTCTATTGATCGATGAACGTCCTGAGGAAGTCACCGACATGCAGCGAGAGGTTCGCGGGTCAAAGTGCGAGGTCATAAGCAGCACGTTTGATGAACCAGCGTCGCGGCACATCCAAGTTAGTCAAATGGTGCTCGAAAAAGCCAAGCGACTGGTTGAGGATGGTGTCGATGTCGTTATCTTTCTTGATTCCATCACCAGGCTAGCCAGAGCGTGGAACGGCGAGTGCGCTCAATCGGGTAAACTGCTTACGGGTGGGTTGGATGCCAATGCCATGCAAAAGCCCAAGTCGTTTTTTGGAGCGGCCAGAAAAGTTGAAGAGGGAGGATCGCTCACCATTATTGCGACGGCGTTAGTCGGCACAGGCAGCAAAATGGATGACGTCATCTTTGAGGAGTTCAAGGGAACCGGAAACTTAGAAATTGTTCTCGATCGAGCTCTGGTTGACAGACGCATTTGGCCTGCGATTGACATATCGGCATCGGGAACTAGGCGAGAGGAATCGCTTTTGGACCCAAATGAGTATGAGAGAATCAGCATGCTGAGAAAGGCACTCGCCAGCTTGAGTCCGGTCGATGCGATGACCGAGATGGTAACCAAGCTAAAGAAGACGAGCACCAACGCGGAGTTTCTGCTCGGAATTCGCCCAGAATAAACAAGCAGTAAAAAATCGAAGATGGGCCGAATACCATTTTCGAGAGACCATAATTGAACCTGTTTCGCGGGACCTGTTTCTTGGAACCCGGTTCACTACAACACTTGCACCAAGGAATGATCGAGGATGGGAGTCGAGTTGGAGATTGCGACGAAGTTGGAGATTGATCAGTTCGCCTCCAAAAAAGTCGGCATTGTTGTGTCCAAATACAACAATCACATAACGGATAAGCTCGCGGAGGGTGCGATTCGGACGCTGAAGTCGGCCGGCTTTCCCGAGTCCAGTTTGATGATGGTTCGTGTACCTGGGGCTTGGGAGTTAGCGTTCGGCACGCAACGCGTCCTAGCTAGCCGTGATTTTCTCGGAGTCGTAGCGCTCGGAGCGGTCATTCGAGGAGAGACAACTCACGACCAGCATATCAATCGAGCTGTTTCCATGGCACTTATGCAGCTATCGCTCGACTATAACAAACCGGTCGGATTCGGACTGTTAACGGTAAACAACTTGGAACAGGCCATTCAGCGAAGTGGTGGAAACATAGGCAACAAAGGGGAGGAAGCCGCCGAAGCGATGTTGGAATGCTTGAAGCTCAGCAGATGTTGGAATGCTTGAAGCTCAGCATCGCACTTCCCGTGACTGAGGACAGAAACTAGTTGCCACAACTTTGAGATAACCTTGATTGGAGAACTGCCGAAATCCTAACCCGCAGCGTGAGCGAGGGATTTGAGATTTAAGATTGCCGATTTTAGATTGGATTTCCGTGACTCCGATCTCACCAAGAGCTCGGATTGCGTTCTGTCTTTGTCTTACCAATCTTCAATCATCAGTCGCCAATCCAAAATCTTACGCGTCGGGTTATGATCGGCATCATCTCCAAGTTGCGGCACTAGGGCCAATTAAAACTCTGAAATCTCAGTCTAATGCCGGACAATTTTAGGTTTTTGGATTCGAAACGAGGCGTCGGGAGACGGCGTAAAATCGTTAAATTCGGTTGTTCCCCTACGGCTCAACAATAAGTGCAGCCAAGAATTCTGATCTTTTGCGAACTGGCATCGGGAATCTTTTCCCTAAACTAACATCCAATAGTAGTCGTTTCCCTGATCTCGTTCACGATTCCTATGGCTTTTAAAAACAGTAAAAATAGGTTTCGCAGGCTCGTTATGGAGTCTCTCGAAGACCGTCGAGTCATGACATTGCCGTTCGGCGCTGAGCCGAGCGACTTGGGTGAGTTCATGCTTGGTCGGGTCGCGGTAACTCCTGTTTTGCTCGAGAGTGACGGCCGCATTGACAATAACACTGAGAACTGGACGCCGGCCCACGTTGCCGAGGTAGAGCGAAACATACGCGAGGGGCTTCAGTGGTGGACCGATTTGCTAGCCACCAAGAGTTCGCTGCATTCGTTGGAGTGGGTCATCGACACGACCTACTTGGACAATCGGCCTGCGACTCCTTATGAGCCCATTTCTCGCATATCCAATAATTTCTCGTTGTGGGTTGGACAGTTTCTGACCGACATTGGATACACCGCCAGCAATGATTTGGCGACGAATGTTCGTTCGTTCAATCATGCTCAGCGTTTAAAGCTAAACACCGACTGGTCGTTTACGATTTTCGTAGTGAACTCGCAAAACGATCTTGACGGCTCGTTCGCTCCTGGGGGGAGCTTTTCGCGTGCCTTTGCGTTTGCTGGAGGATTGTTCCAAGTCATTCCTTCCATGAGGCCCGCATCGACTTATGCGCATGAGACAGGACACATGTTCTGGGCGCGGGATGAATACCCAGGGGGAGGAAATTTCTTTCAGCGGCGTGGTTACTATGATTCACAGAATCTCAACGCTACCGATTTAAATCCTGATCCAAACTTTGTTCAGGCGCCGAGCATAATGTCGGCGGGCAGCAATTTAGAGTTCGCCTATCAGAATCTCGTTACCTCCGAGCACACCCTGGCACAATTGGGTTGGCTGGATAGCGATGGCGATCAGATTTTCGATGTTTTGGATGTGCCGCTTGAGTTACAAGGGACGGGCCGCATCTCCACCAACGGCCAGCGATATCAGTTCGTGGGGTCTGCATCGTCGCAAGCGTTGCCGAATCGGAATTCGTCTGGCAATCAAAACGACATCACATTGAACCGAATCAATCGGATCCAGTACCGCATTAACGGCGGTAACTGGATCGATCATTCACTGCACAATGTTTACACGCTCAATTTGAATCTCGATCTACCTTTGGGTGGCGCTACCACTGGCACGATTGAGATTCGTGCCTTGAACGACGAGTTAGGAATCACCAGCAATGTTTTCAGGGGTACGATTAGTCCAGTCCCCTCGGTAACGACTGCTGCGGGACTCCAGGGATTCGTATGGGCGGATTCCGATGAGAACGGTGCGTGGGCTCGCAACGAGTTCGGGCTTGTGGGGGTGACCGTAGCCGTGGTTGATCAGTTGGGTGTTCCGCTGAATTTGCAAAGGCGATTGGAGCCTGACGATTTCCCTGCTGGTGAGATTGCCACCGTGCAACCTGGATTGCGAGTGGACGTGGTCGGCATGAGCAATAACGGGCGAGTTTATTCGTCACTTGATTCCGGTGCGACGACGGGCAATCGAATCTTCAAGCCTGCCACGATCACCGGGATCGTCCTCGATGCATTCCGAGGAAACGACCATCAGCTACGAATACGCTTTGACAACGCGACCTCGTATGCGGCCATTGACGCGGTGGCTGCATCGTCCAATGCGAGGGTGAGGCTGGATGCTTACGACAGCAACGACAATTTGATCGCACGTGGAGAAGAGAGAGGTCTGGCTCTCGGGCAGCGAGTCACTTTAGAAGTTGGCTCGCAGGAGCGTCGCATCTCGTACGTGATCGCGAGAGCATTTGGAGGAACGCTCGCCAAGTTCGATAACTTTAGACATGGCACTCCAACGACGACCAGGACAGCTAGCGATGGCAGTTATCGATTCCCGTTCCTGCCGGCTGGATCTTACAATGTTAAAATTGTGCAATCGCAAGCGGGCTCAGAAGTGGTATCTCCCGCTGGCGGAGTTCATACGGTAACGTTGGGCAGTAATCAAACCATCGCAGATTTGAATTTCGGACTTGTCTTAGCCGCCAGCCCTTGGCTCAACCCGAATCTGCCTGAAGACATCGACAATGATACGTTTGTTTCCCCGCTGGATGTTCTCGAGTTGATTAACGAGATCAACTCCAGGGGCCAACGGCCGCTCGATGGATCTGGATTGTCCTACCCACCGTTTTATGATCCCAACGGTGATCGATCGTTGGATGCGTTAGATGTGTTGATGGTAATCAATTACATCAACTCGAATCCGACCGGTCCGTCAGGTGAACATAGTGGCCGAGACGAGCCCCCGATCGAGATTCTACCTTCGTTCGTGTTTGATGTTCAAAGTTCGGCACCACAAACCAGAATCATCGCCATCTCCGGGCCAGGCTTGGAAATGGTTCGCGAAAACGAACTTGATCTTTACGGGTGCAATCACGATCACAGCGATGCAGCCTCGTTTACCTCATCGCACAACACCATGGTCATCGCTACCGTTGCACCAGCACAAGCCGAGAAGCGGGTGATTGAAAACGTCTTCGCCAATCTCGGACAATCGTGTTGTTGCCCATCGTGTGCGAGCAGTGGTGAGGGTGAAGGCATTGTCGATTTGCCGATGGATCCAAGTGCAATCTGCACAAAGAGTCGGATTCTTTAGCGGTCAATTCTTGATCCCTGACCGACGGGTTACGGAGACTGCCGAATTGTTGCTTTCGGCTCTTCCGTGCGGAATTCTCGTCGTCTCACTTGAGACGTCGGTGAGTAAGTTGGGTTGATTGTCTCGTCACTCCATTTCGGGTATGCTCATCCATGAGCCTGCGAATCACCATTTTTGTTGATTGCTGGCAAGAAACCCGGGACGAATGGAGTTGAACAAATGGCGGACCTATCTAGTCACGGCATCGCGATAGAAGCTACGACTGCCGATGATTCCTCGACGAACGACTATTTACCCAGAGGTGACGTAGATCGTTTAAACGCGTATTGGCGAGCGTTAAACTACTTGTCGGTCGGTCAAATCTACATGTTGGCCAATCCGTTGTTGAAGAAACCGTTAGCCCGCGAGCACATTAAGCCTCGATTGTTGGGTCACTGGGGCACATCACCCGGTCTCAACATGTTGTGCGTGCATCTTAATCGAGTCATCGTGAAGGATGATTTGAATATGATTTACGTCATTGGACCTGGGCATGGAGGGCCATCGCTGGTCGCGCATGCTTATCTCGAAGGAACGTATTCCGAGATATATCCCGACATAAGCCGCGACGAAGAGGGGCTTCAGAAACTCTTTAAGCAGTTTAGTTTTCCTGGAGGAATTCCCAGCCACGTCGCACCGGAAACGCCTGGCAGCATTCACGAGGGAGGTGAATTGGGTTATGCGTTAAGTCATGCGTACGGTGCTGCGTTTGACAATCCCGACTTGATCGTCTCATGTATAGTTGGGGATGGAGAAGCAGAGACCGGCCCGCTCGCAACGGGATGGCACGGCAATAAATTCTTGAATCCTGCCCGTGATGGTTGCGTTCTGCCCATCTTGCATCTCAACGGTTATAAAATCGCCAACCCATGCTTTCTGGCTCGCATCCCCAAAGAGGAGTTAACCAAGTATTTCGAGGGGATGGGATACAAGCCTTATTATGTTGAGGGTTCAGATCCCGAGTTCGTTCACCAACAGTTGGCAAAGACGCTGGACCTAATCGTCAAAGAGATCAAACAGATTTGGCACAGGGCTCGTGCGGAGGGAGACACATCGCGACCGCAGTGGCCGATGATCATCTTTCGAACCCCTAAAGGCTGGACATGCCCGGATTACATCGATGGCAAAAAGTGTGAGGATTATTGGCGAAGCCATCAAGTGCCCATGGGAGACATGGACAAAGAAGAGCATATTCGCATCTTAGAAACATGGATGAAAAGCTATAAGCCCGAGGAGTTGTTTGACGAATCGGGGCGATTTCGCGAGGATTTGGCCAATTTGGCTCCTTGTGGTGAACGCAGAATGAGTGCGAATCCCCATTCCAACGGCGGATTGCTCCTACGCGATTTGAAGCTGCCGGACTATCGCGATTACGAGGTCAAGATTCCGTCACCGGGCGCCACGACTGCGGAGTCAGCTCGCGTCATGGGGACGTATCTCAGAGACGTCATGAAGAAGAATCTCGACAGCAGAAACTTTCGAATTTTTAGTCCCGATGAGAACAACTCCAATCGTTGGCAAGACATCTTGGAGGTCACCAATCGATGCTACATGGCGGAAATCTATCCGGACGATGATCGTCTATCGCCGGACGGTCGCGTCATGGAGGTACTTAGCGAGCATCAATGTCAGGGATGGTTAGAGGGTTATCTTTTAACAGGCCGCCATGGTTTCTTTTCCTGTTATGAAGCGTTTATTCACATCGTCGATTCCATGTTCAATCAGCATGCGAAATGGTTGAAGGTTTGCAATGGGATACCGTGGCGACGGTCGATTGCATCGCTGAATTACTTTTTGAGTTCTCACGTTTGGAGACAGGACCACAATGGATTGAGTCACCAAGATCCAGGCTTCATCGATCACGTTGTCAACAAGAAGGCAGAAGTGATTCGAGTCTATTTGCCGCCGGATGCCAATTGTTTGTTGTCGGTGACGGACCATTGCTTACGCAGCCGTAACTATGTCAACGTGGTCGTCGCGGGCAAGCAGCCAGCACCACAGTGGCTGACCATGGACCAAGCGATTAAGCATTGCACAGCGGGCTTGAGTATTTGGGACTGGGCGAGCAGTGATCAAGGGCATGAGCCAGACGTCGTCATGGCCTGTTGTGGAGATGTTCCGACCATGGAAACACTGGCTGCCGTCGATTTGATCAGGCAATACTTGCCAGCATTAAAAGTACGCGTGATCAACATCGTTAACTTGATGAGGCTGCAACATCAGAGCGACCATCCGCATGGTTTGTCGGATCACGATTTTGATGTGTTGTTTACTAAGGACAAGCCGGTTATCTTCGCGTTTCATGGATATCCATGGCTCATTCACAGGCTCGTTTATCGCCGCACCAATCACATCAACTTTCATGTGCGAGGCTATACGGAAGAGGGTACGACCACGACCCCATTCGATATGGTGGTGTTGAACAAGATCGATCGGTTTAATTTGTGCGCTTCTGTGATCGATCGATTGCCACAATTAGGATCGCGAGCGGCATACTTTAAGCAAGCCATCATGGAGAAATTGATCGACCATAAAGAGTACATCGAGACCTATGGAGACGACATGCCGGAGATAAGTAACTGGCAATGGGGGGTACATGGAGCGTCCGAGTCAAAGCCGTTTGGCCGCACTTCGACTGAGGGGGACAACATCTAATCCGGATTTCGTTCTCACCAGAAATTCTCGCCAGAAAAAGACGGGTGCGGGCGCGAAAAACGTTGGTCGGAGGGGGAAAAAGGGTATTCCTGGCCTGAAAGAGCAAACTCCTAGATTGATTGCCAACAGCTGCGCAAATACAATCCGTGGGTAAGGCGAGTCGCTATTTTGAGCTAGGAGTTCGAATACGTCACAGCCCGAATCCTTCCTATCACTTCTATCATTGATCGATTTTATGCAAAACATGACTCATCGACGCGACTTTTTGGTTCAATCGTTTGCAGCGGCTGCCGGTGTTGGCTTGACCTGTTCGCTAGCCAGTCAAGCGTGGGCTAGCCCGCAGGACAAGCCGTTCAAAATTTCGCTTGCGCAATGGTCTTTACACAAGCCATTGTTTGCTAAGCAAATCGACAACTTGGACTTTGCAAAAATCACCAAAGAGAAGTTTGGTATCGAAGGGGTCGAGTACGTCAATCAGTTTTTCAAAGATAAGGCCAAAGATGAAGCTTATCTTTCCGAGATGAAGAAGCGAGCGTCCGATGTCGGCGTGACCAGTTTATTGATCATGATCGACGGCGAGGGAGCGCTCGGAGATCAAAACAACGATTCTCGAACCAAGGCTGTTGAGAATCATTACAAGTGGGTTGAAGCCGCAAAGTTTCTTGGCTGCCATTCCATACGGGTCAATGCCGAGACCAAAGCCGACTACGAAGAGGGCAAGAAGCTGGCGGCCGATGGGTTGCGTCGGTTGGCCGAGTTTGCGAAACCATTTGGAATCAACGTCATTGTTGAGAACCACGGTGGCTTGAGCTCGAATGGCAAGTGGTTAGCGGAAACGATCAAGATGACCGAGATGTCGAATTGTGGCACCTTGCCCGATTTCGGAAACTTTTATGATTACGATCGCTACCAAGGGGTGATTGATTTGATGCCTTTTGCGAAAGCGGTTAGTGCCAAGAGCTACGACTTTGACGACAAGGGCAATGAGACCAAGATCGATTTCCATCGCATGATGAAGATTGTAGCGGATGCCAAGTACACCGGTTGGGTAGGCATCGAGTACGAAGGCAATGTGTTAAGTCCGGATGACGGCATCATGGCGACCAAAAAATTGTTGGAAGCCTGCATGGTGTCGGTAAGACCGCTCGCTGATTGAAAGTTGATCATCATCGCGGGCGCGATGCGGCCGCTCTCAAAATGCCCCCCGCTTGCCGGGGGATATTTCCGTTTTTCGCTAGAGCAAACGCTAGCCCCCACCCCCTTCTTCATCCGGCGGCTTCGCCGCCGAACGAAGAGGGAAAGCGCGGGGCACTCGTTTATCTAGCGAAAAGCATGAACCTCCGCTGGTCGAGCCAGCGGTATCCAACAATTGAAGATTGATGATTGGCGATTGAAGATTGAATTTAAATCCGTCCAATCGCCCCGTAGAACGGGTCTCCAGGCCCGTTCAAATCACCCCCCCTGTAA
>JALOQS010000192.1 GCA_025459355.1 Pirellula sp. | reverse complement strand
CTAACTCTCATTCGTGGAACAGCAGCGATTCGGTTCGATGGCGGGACAGAGATGCTTCTCTCAAGTCCCGCGTCGATCGAGCTCAAGACTGCCGAGAGCGCTCGCTTGGATTCAGGAGAAGTCACGGTTCGTGGCACCGAAGGATTCAAATTGAGCACCTCGACTTGTGACTTGATCGATTTGGGAACGGAGTTTGTAGCCTCGGTGAATCCCACGGGCCGAACCGAGCTGCATGTCCTCAGTGGACAAGTGGCAGTAACAAGCAATCTTGCTCATCATGCAGATCGCGTCATTAATGAAGGCAGCTCGGTCCAAGTTGATCCGTCTCAAGGGCAACATCAGCCCATCGATAGAATGAGCATAGGATTCCAGGAATTATTAGAACAAATGGTGGCAAAAAATGCGGCATCTGAACTTCAAACCCATGAGAGCTTTCATTATCCGACTGGCAACTATCCGACTCACGAGTTAAATGGTGGAGTCGGTTGGTCTAGCACATGGAGACTTCGCTCCAACGCCGAGTATGCACCCATTCATGAATTAGAGAACCCGAGGCTGGTGGACTCAAACGGAGAAATGCACATTAGGAAGGGTACCTTGAATCCAAAATCGGATGCGGGGGATAAAGACAGTTTGCTTTACTTTTCACCAGGTAGACATTATCGACTACGCAACCTATCGGCGCCAATCGACATGGATGCTGATGGCGTGACCTACTTCAGTATGCGTTTACGCCAAAGCGGCGTTCAGTTACAAACCAATCAACCCGACGATCCAATCCATTCGACGACTAGTAACAGTTTTCGAATCACATTTCGGTCTAGCAAGAACTATTGGAAGGAAAGCCTGTTGTTCGGTTTGAGAAACAACGAAAACCCGATCGTTCATACGTTTGATTCTGGATTTTTTGATAGTATGGCGTCGGTCCCTAAGGATGTTCCTCTGCTTTGGACAGGAAAGATTATCCATCAAAGATCTCAAGAAGACGAAATTTATTTTAGGATATTCACCGACCCCAGACAGATCAAATTGGTTGAACCGAGTACATGGCACATCAGCACTCGGGGGGTGTACATGGATGAGTCTTTTGACGTACTCGTCTTGACGTGCATAGGAAACGTCAACGTAGAAATTGACGAATTCCGAATGGGTCAAAGCTGGCGAAGTGTTGCAGTCTGGCAATGACGACGCGGACAACTTTAATCTTCATATTGCCGCCATGTGCCTCGGACACCAAATTACTTTCGTCACTGGCAAAATCACTGGCAAAATCACCGAACGCAACTCGCTATCCTCCCAATCGGATTTATCCTAAGCTACGCATCGGTGATGAGCCAATTTTATCGACATGCCCATCATTGGAGCTCACGGCGAACGTTCACTCCACCACGACTTAGCTTTGGTAGCATCCCAATTTTCATGCAGACCTGTAGTCATTAAATCTTCGTACAAATCAATCGTCGAGGCGTAGCGTTCTTCGGGAAATTTTTTGAGACAGCGCAGAACGATTTGCTCAAGCTTAGGGGAAATGGTCGGCACAATGGTCGCTAGAGACGGAACGGGATCGTTGGCATGCGCGGCGATCAACTCAATCACATTCGACTTGGAAAAAATCGGCCTACCACTTAAAAGAAAGTAAGCGACTGCACCTAACGCATAGATGTCCGATCGCGCATCAACTTGGTCGTATCGGAACGCTTGCTCGGGGGCCATAAAACCTGGAGTGCCGCAGAAAGCTCCCTTCTCTCGATTGGTGGCATCGTCGCTAGTCTCCTTTACCAAGCCAAAGTCGAGCACTTTTAAAACATCCCAAAATCCGCCTCGCTTCGTTACGAACAAGTTGGCGGGTTTTATGTCTCGATGAATCATTCCCGACTCGTGCGCTTCGTTTAGAGCCAAGCAAGCTTGAAGCAGCAGATAAACAACGCGTCCTTGATCCATCGGACCGTATTGATAGATCAACTCTTGGAGATTCATTCCCTCGAGTAGCTCCATAACGTAAAAGAATGTGCCATCCGGTGTACGCCCGTAATCGTAGATGTCAATGGTGTTCCAATGACTCAGCTTTGCCGTGGCTACCACCTCTTTTTCGAATCGATCTATCGTATGCTGATCATTGGCTTTGCCTGGTTGAATGAGCTTGATGGCGCATGGTCGCTTCAGAAGAATGTGCTCCGCTCGATAAACCTCTCCCATGCCTCCCTCCCCCAATCGGTCGAGAAGTCGATACTGGAGCAGTTGCTTGGCTTGAAAAGCCTCACGTCGCGCTCGGTTGATAATATGAGAGCCAAATGTTCCGATCAAGGCAGCAATCAACGTGACAGGAATCGGGGCAACAGCTTTGTTTTGATTGGCCAGTGTAAGCACTGAGGGATTGGTTGCGATGACAAAGTACCAGATTGCATAGGGCACGATGGCGATCAACGTGGTCACAACGGCTGCACGTTTCCAAGTGTTTGGCATAAAGATACTGTACGTCAGCACATGCAGACAGAACGCTGTGAAGTACAAGTACTTGGTACTGGCAACAGAGACAGCGTCGTTGAGACTGGCAAAATAAATCAATCTAGACGTCATCATCAAACCGAGTTGCAGAGCGAGTCCACCAAACAGAGTGAGCTCAAACAATCGAAGCCCCAGAGGCGAGAATGGTCTCGTTCCTCGAAGGAGCAGATAGGAAACCAGAGCGCTGACAAGAACGACCGTTCTTAGAATCAACCATTCGTGATTCGATGCGAGTAAATTCCCAACGAAGCTGATTGTGAGAACCACCCAGATATCCAGCGCTGCGTATTGCAACCGGCTTCTCAGGAGCTTGCTGGTCTCTTCGGAGAAACGGGGCGTCTTGCGATTTTCAACCACCCCAACTTGAAACTGCCGTCGTGTTTCGTCCCTTCGCGAATCATCGAAAACTTGCTCAGCCGATATCTCTGTTGTGGGGTCGAGTAACGAAGTGGGGGCAAGCTCTAGAGTTTGGCTGTCTGCAATCGACTGTTTGGCATTCACGTTCATATCTGGCAGAATAAACGCTCAGCGGCCAGTTCTCAACCACCCCTGGTGACGTAATCTGCGTTCAACGGACCTTTTGCCAATTATTCCTGAAGAGAGCGTCTTATCGAACAACCGGCCATATCGGTTTTAGAAAACACGGAAGAGTCGCGGCCGACCTCTCGTGGGCGTTAATTCCCACGAGAGCATTGTTTCGATTTGAAAATGAGCCTAAGGCATCGCGATGGATTTACTGAGCAATCACCCTGGCTGGTGAACCGCCCACTGTTAACTTCGCTTGCACAGAGAAGTCGTTCAATGCGACGATCCATACAGTCCCGTCTCCGGAATTGGAGATGCAGGCCAGTCGCTTGTTCGGCGACACGGACACATCATGGTGTCCAGAATGCCCCTCAACTAAACTAGGACCGACATCAATGGCACTAACGACTTTTGCATCGCTAAGGTCCGAGTCTTTGTTCGGATCGAGATCAATCACAGAGACCTTTTCTTGTTTCTCGCTCTGCTTGCGATCATGCGGAACCATAGCCAGTTTACGTCCATCATTCGTTTGGAACATAACGGGAGTAACCAAACTCAAGCCTTCTCCCGCAGGAAGATTGAGGCTCACCAAGTTCAACTTGGGCTTGGATGCGTCGATCATTCCGATCTTAGAATCATCACCCGAACCGTAAGCAAAAAGGACCCATGAGCCCATATTGGCGAAAGCACCAGTTCTGTTCGGTTTTCCCGTCTTGCTGTCACTGCCCAACGACACGTGCTCAATGGCTGCTTCGTTAGGCGGATTCGAGAGCGATGTGTCTGCAACTAGACTGTAGACTCCGTCGCTCGGAGCAAAGAAGACACGATTGGCCGCAGAGGTTGCACCATGAAGCCCACCGACAGGCAGCTTAAACGCGTAGCCGGGCTTGCTCCGCTTGGAATCGATATTGACGACATCGACACGGCCCATGTTCTCTCCCTCGCGATCGACCCAAGTGGAATACACGACTTGCTTCGAATGAGCCGCTAGCGTAATGTGATTTCCACCACCCGAATAGAAGGTGCCGCTGGTTCGCGGATCGTTCGCCTTTAATTGCTCTTTGGTTAATACGGTGAAACCGTTTTTGGAGTCGTTGGCCAAGATAACTTGCTCGTCGTAAAGATAAACGTGAGCCGGGTTCCCTTGCTGGTCATCGAGTCTTGATACCAAGACTTTAGGCGGCGCTTTGTAGTACCAATGAGAATGGTCCCCATGGTCTTCGACGGTGACACCCGAGTCGATAGAAACCCAGCCGCTCTGAAACTTACCTGAATCCTCGTCGCGGATACCAACGACAATGACTCCGTCCATCGTCTGCATTTGAACCAGACTTTGACTCTCCAAATCCAGCTTGGGGAAGCCAGGGACCGTTTGCGGTTCGATCGACCAATTGTTATCCGATCGCTTAACATCTCCCCACATCAACTGATTTGCTTTTGTGTCTTGCCAAAAGAGTCGAAACATGGTTCGAGCCGGTTTATCTTGTGCCATGGCACAAGCGCCGCTCATGGCGAAGACCAAAAAAACGCTCGGGCGCAAGAATTTGTTCAAAATCTTCATAGTCAATCTCCTATAAAAAATTCGTCAGGTGAAGAACGGCCTCAAAGCCAAACCAGACGCTAAGAATTGTTTGCAAAAAACGCCGCACGGACAAATCGTGCGGCGAATACTGAAATTTGATTTTCTGCTCGTCTAACGCGCGACGAACGATTAACGAGTCGGGCCGCGTGGGCTTAATCGTTTATCACAGCCACTTCACCACCATTCGCTGAGAATGTGTTTCGGTAAACATTGAGGTCGACGCTATCGGACACAAATCGAACCGACCCGTCAAAAAAGCCAATCTGAACGCCACCTGTATGATTGCTTCGCGTCGCATAGAAACCTCGACCGTGAATTGCAACATCGGGCAGGGGGTGATTCGGAGTCAAGTACCCGTTGGTGATCGTCGCAAAGGGAACCCCTCGAATCCAGCTCTGGCCTCGTGTTCCGGTGTAACTAACGATTTCAGCGGGAACGATTGTGGCTAGATTTGGATTGGTGATGAGACCACCCCTCACGAATCCTGGACCGCTTGGATTGCTGGTGGTTCCGCCCCAGTTGGCACTCATGCGACGTAGAATATTTCGTTCTGGCATCGAGGGCTGACTCAGTTTGTTTCCGAGCAAGCCTTCGGAGACCAATGCCGTGTTGGATGTGCCATCGGTGCAGCGGGACAAGGCAGCGAAAGATCGTTCCCAAATCATGCCGTCTGTGGGAAATCGGTCGTCATAGTGCGTGTCTCTGCCACTGCCGATACTGAAATGGTAATTCGTTCCAGCCGACACCCCAGCCGTACCATCGGAATATGTCACAGGGAAGAGTGGCGTTTCTCCATCGCTCGGACAAAGCATAATGGGCAGTGGAGTTGAAACCGGCCCAACCAAACGAATATCAAACCGAGCCATCCATGCTGGCCCAAGAAGCAATGGTCGTGAGTAATCGATTAAGTTCTCCAGGTTTCCTTGCTCAATGTAGGGCAATAAACGCGCATGCACCGAGTAAGTGCTCGATCCCATGAGTCCCGGCAAACGCCTGAATGCGGACTCATAGTTCAGCGTTGCCAAGCTGAGTTGCTTAAGATTGTTGGAGCACGACATCCTTCGGGCAGCTTCCCTAGCCGCTTGCACCGCAGGCAGAAGCAACCCCACCAGAATCCCAATGATCGCGATCACAACCAACAATTCGACTAGCGTAAAGGCCTGGCGACGAACCGCGTTAATTCTCATAATTTCTCCCAAAATCAAGAATGAATTCGAACATGCCTAGGACTTGAAATATCCTTTGTGCAATTGAATTGCAAAAGCGACCGAAAGTCAAGACATCTCGCGCTAGAAATTGCAAAATGATTGCAGGAGCTATTTTTTCCGTGCTCTAAAGGGCATGTTCCGGTCGTGGATATTTGCTGTTCAGCGAACGTGGAACGGGCACTTCTACCCGCCTAATACCCGTCCCAAATCAGCAAATAGAGGCCAAGGAGCAGCCCCGAGGTGGTGCCAACCCAAAGGAGCCAGCACAAATTAGCCAGCCCAGAGGAGCCAGCCTACTAATCCATCGATAAGCCCTAGAGGGGCGAGCCTTGAGCTGTTGACCCGAATGACTACCAGCCATGTTCATGGGGAATCGATCGGCGACCAAGATGCGTTGGAAGGTGATTTTCCCAGAAATTCCGAACACTGTTGCAGGTTCCAGCCTCGGGGTGACATGGCGTTCTCCCGACATCGGCTAAAATCACCCAGCGACCTTTTTATTCGGTCGCAGAAACGTTCCTACCCGAAACGTCTCCTCCTCATTGGTTCCCTCCCAACATCCTCACAATCGACGCGTTCCATGCTGATTAGAACTTATCCGTTTGTCGCCTTGTTCATTGCCCTCGCTTCCCTCGCTTCATCCTTGCATGGAAATGATGGTTACCAGCTAAAGGACGATTGGCTTATCAACGGCGAACCATTTATCGCTCAGGTTCGACATGACGAGACCAATAAAGAGTTGGTCTTGGATAACGGCCTCATTCGAAGGAGCTTGAAGTTAGCCCCCAATGCAGCCACCGTCCGTTTTGAAAACTTGATGACGGGAGAAAGTTTGCTGCGTGGTATTAAACCGGAAGCTGTAGTCACCATCGACGGAATAGAGTTTGCGGTCGGTGGATTGGTTGGGCAGACGAACTACGCGTTCTTGCCAGGACCCGAAACGGAACTAAAGGCTGCACCGAATTCCTTTAAGTTCTCGCACCTTGTTATGGGTGAGATAAAGCCCCGATTGGAGTGGAAGCAAATTCGTCACGTTCCTGAAGGAGTCGCTTGGCCACCACGAGGCAAGCATGTGGTATTGCATTTTGTGCCTCCATCGAACGCTTCTAACCAGAACGTAACGGTCGAAGTTCACTATGAGATTTATGATGGACTGCCACTTCTCTCGAAATGGATACGGGTTAGCAACAACTCTGATCAAAGTATTGTCGTGAATCGTTTCGTAAGCGAGTATCTAGCGGTAGTGGAAGCGGAGTCGATGGTGGAGCTACGCCCAGCTAATCGTGCGCGAAGTGTTGTTCCTGATCTACTTCCTAATATTCATGTGGAAACCGATTACGCCATGGGCGCCATGGATGCGAAAACGGCGAATGCTTTCGCCGTTCACTGGGAGTTAGATCCACAATACGATACTCAGGTAAGCTACTTGCGTGCATCGAGATGTTTGCTTCGTGTTGGCCTAAACATCGG
>JALOQS010000191.1 GCA_025459355.1 Pirellula sp. | reverse complement strand
AAGCATCGTAGCTCTTTCCCCGTCCACCGTTCCTAACAACCCTAAAAACTCGAAAACAGCCCAAGGTGCCCCCCTGCGCGGGGGTCAGGGGGAATTCCAGCCATTTTTGAGTTCAAACGCATTAAAGCAACAAGCCCTCGCGCAACGGGCTGGTATTGCGAATCGTTGATTCGCAAACCTTCGCAAGCGATTGGGGCTAGGGGGATTGGGGTGCGGGACGCTAATGCTTCGGGGGCGTTAACTGGCGTGCGATCTCTTTGCTTGCGCAGCGGGCTAGTATTGCGATTCGGAAACGTTCGCATGGGCCAAGCAGAAAAACCCCCGTCCCCTTTTCGCCCTTCGTCCCCTTTTCACCCTTTACGAGGTTGGCGATCAGTGGCGTTTTTTGCTTTTCCAGGTTCCACCGTATTGGTAGTTCGGGTTGTTGGGTTTGTGTTTGTCTAAGCAAACCGGGCAGATGAATATCCACTCTTTCGATGCATCGATGCGAACTCGGTAGAGAACATCGTTTGGTACATTGCAGGACGAACAATTCTTTTCTCGGATTCGTTTGATAGGCATTCGCGTTTACCATGGATAATAAAATCTCGAGCCCATTCCCATTTCTCCCGGCGGTATCTCGACAAAGCCATGGGACCGACTCAAGGAAGCGATGTCCCCCGAGCCTTGGCTCGGAATAATGTACGCCCTGCCATCGGGATTGATGGTCGCGAGACGGAACCAAGTTAGGTCGATCGTTTTGGTGTCATCGCAAAGCGTTTCTACTAAATGGCTTGGTGGTTCGGAGGTGTGCCCCGCCATGTGCAATAGCAGCGGCAAGGCATATCGACGCCATGTCACCGCAACGCTTAGTGGGTTACCCGGTAGCCCCATAATCAACTGACCTGAACGAGTCGCTGCACCCATGAGAGGTTTTCCCGGCCGAATGGGTATTCGATGAAATACGATGCGACCACCAAGGTTCTGTACTGCTCGTGGAACGTAATCCGTTTCGCCCATGGATACACCGCCGGTCAATAATACAGCATCGGAGTGTTCGAGAGCTTGTTTCAGGTGAGTCTCGATTTGTTCTAGGCGATCCGGGACTTTGAGTCGTTGTGTTTCGCACCAAGAGTATCGCTGCAAGGCCGTCTCCAAAAAAGGGCCGTTCGAGTCCCTGATTTGCCACGTTGTCAGAGGTTCGCCTAGTGGGACCAGTTCATCTCCCGTGTTGAGGATAGTAATTCGGAGCTTTTTGTAGATCGCAACTGACGTTTGTTCAGAGAAAGTTGCGATGGCCGCCAGAGTATGTGGTCCAATGATTTCGCCCGTAGGGACAATCGTATCACCAGCCTTGGCATTTTCTCCTTGGATTCGGATGTTGGCTCCTGGTTTTAACTGGCTCGGGGCGGTGGTGAATTCGACAAATCCATCTCTCTCATTGGTATCTTCTTTGCGAATAACCGCTTCTGCTCCTGATGGAACTACAGCCCCCGTCAAAATTTTGATGGCGTGGCTCGTTTCGAGCGGGACCGGTTTGCTTCCTGCGAAGATCGTTGTTTGAATGGGGACTTTCTTCGATAAATCGGCGAGGCGAATGGCATAACCATCCATGGCCGACACATCCGCTGCGGGGCTGTCGCGTGATGCCAAGATTGGCTTGCTTAAGATCCTGCCAGACGAATGGAGAATCGAGATCGTCTCCTCACCGACTGAATTCAACGAATCACGAAGCTCAAGAAGTTTGGCTTGAATGGCAGGAACGATCTGAATGTCTGTCATGTTAATCGCAAGAAAACTAGGTTATATTGCCAAGATCGCGGAGTGTGCTTCAGTACGTTAGGATGTTCTGAGAGCGATTACTCTGCGAACTTCCCGCCATTGTATCCCCCTCATCCCTTTTTCGCGCCTGTGATTGTTGATCGCTTTTCGAAGTTGTGAAAACCAAAGGGCCTCACTTATGCGCAGAACACACTTTTCTTTTTCCTTGATACTAGGAATTTTTGCAGCCGGTAACTTTGCCACATCGATTTTTAGCTCAGGGGTGTTCGGTGATGAACCAAAAAGTCGTCCCTATAAAATTCCTGGCAAAGGAACTTCGTCGGGGCATTTGATTGAGATAACCGATCAAGGGACGACGTTGCCGGTTGCCGTTGTCCGTGGTAGTCCTTACGAGATGGGTTATCAACTAGGACAACTCTTCAGCGACAAGATTCGAGGTGTGGTGCCCGTTTTAGTCGAGTCCGTGAGTAAGGAAATGGGATTGACCTCGTCGGATCTAGCTGACGTATGGGCACGTACCGCTGCGTACGGAGACGACAGACTGGAGCAGGAGTTGGCTGGACTCGCGGATGGCTCTGGCGTGGGGCTAACGACGTTGCAATCCATGCATGCCATTCCTCTTTTAATGCCTTACTCGTGCAGTAGCATAGCAGCGTGGGGGCAAGCTACGGTAGATGGTCATTTGTATCAAACACGGAACTTGGATTGGAACCTAGAGATCGGTGCGCACAATCATCCCATGGTCGTGTTGTATATTCCAGACCAGGGAGTGCCTCATGTGGTCCCCTCCTTTGCTGGAATGATTGGAGCCCACACGGGCATGAACGCCAGGGGGATAGCCTTGTCAGAGATGGGCGATGCCTCCAAAAAAGAAGCCCCCTATTACGTGCACGCTCCCCACTTCACGACGTTTTTCCGAACGATGCTTTACGATTCGAAGAGTCTTTCTGATGCCGTTTCGATATTTCGGGTTCAGCGTCAGACAAAACGATATCACTTTGTTTTTGGTGACGGACAGAGTGAGCTGGGAGCCGTAAAGGTTCGCACCAATGCCTCGAATCCCGAGGCGGCTGAGATCGAAGTTTGGAAGGACAACGATAAGTCCGACGAGTTTTATCCAAATGTTCTTTCGTGCGTCGTCTACAACGATGAGGGGCGAGGTGCATTTCCAACGCTAAAAACCGAAATGGGCAAACTGGATGGTCCCAAACTGATCGCACTTGCTAACAAAATCCCTATCAAAGGTGGCAATGTAGAGAACGTCGTGTACGACGCGACCGCGTTCCGCATGTGGGTATCGTACGCGAAAGGGAGTGAGGAAGCATACAAGCGTCCCTACGTGTTTATTGATCTCAAAAAGCTGGATGCGAATGTCAACGGGATACCCGATTTGGATGAATAACGGCGAGGCCGATTTCTTTTCCCCTTACTTAACTCGATTGATAGATTCTCTCCATGTTGTATGAAGCCAATACGCTAGCCATTGTTGTTTTTGTTGCTTTGGTTGGTGCCACGTTGGGATTTAGTTTTTGGCTTGGGGCAAGAGCCAAATCGAGTCAAGCGTACTTTGCCGCAGGGGGACAGATTCATTGGTTTGTCAACGGCATTGCCTTCGCGGGAGACTATCTTTCCGCCGCGTCGTTTCTTGGTATTTGCGGGATGATCGCCTTTTATGGCTTCGATGGATTTCTCTACTCGATTGGCTATTTGGCCGGTTGGATCGTAGCGCTATTGGTCATCGCTGAGCCCCTCAAGCGATTGGGGCGGTTTACATTTGCTGATGCATTGGACAGTCAGTTTCAATCGAGAGGAATCAAGGCAGCGGCAGGCGTGAGTACTCTGATTGTGAGCATGTGTTATCTCATACCGCAGATGGTCGGAGCCGGGACATTGATCAAGCCACTGTTGGGACTCGAATACTGGCATGGCGTTGTGTTGGTGGGGGCGGTCGTGGTGTTGATTGTCGTTTCAGCTGGAATGGTAAGCACGACCTATGTCCAATTCTTGAAGGGTGGGTTGCTGGTTGTTTTTTCTTTACTGCTAACCATTTTAATTTTGCAACGAGGGTTAACCGTCGCATCGCCCGAGGAGTTGGGTCGGACACAAGAGTTAGTAAAGAGCGATGGTAAAACGTTGCTTGACGGTGCACCGTTTGGTTTGGGCGATGGAGAGTCCAACGTTAAACCGGTGGGGCGGTTAGTCAAATTACCTGATGGCCAGTCCTCGACCGGTCCGCTCGGACCCATCGCGTTTTTGCAAACGATTGCGCATTCGGAAATCGAAGTCACGCGCGAAACCAAAAAAGTGACTGAAGCAGGTGAGGTCAGGCAATTCAATCCGGTTCGGATATCTGGTTCCGACGTGCTCAGTCCTGGTAATCTGCCTT
The DNA here is from genome assembly GCA_025459355.1 of Pirellula sp. Classification (GTDB taxonomy): domain Bacteria; phylum Planctomycetota; class Planctomycetia; order Pirellulales; family Pirellulaceae; genus JBKCUI01. Next base: position 3,187 of record JALOQS010000191.1, on the reverse strand, counting down.
CGTTTGCAGGAATCCGAGGCGATAGTTGGATCGCCAAGTTAGATTTCGTTTCCCTCATGTTAGCATTGTTTGCCGGGACCGCTTCGCTGCCCCATATTCTGATTCGTTACTACACGGTAAAGGACCAAGCGGCCGCACGGAAGAGTACCATTGTGGGAATCGCCTCGATTGGCTTTTTCTACGTCTTAACGTTGTTCATTGGTTTGGGGGCGATGGTAAGTGGCACTTTGGATCCCTCCGATACCAACATGGCGGCGCCGCTATTAGCCAAGAGTTTTAGCAACATTCTCTTCGCTGCCGTTTCGGCTATTGCGTTCACCACGGTTCTGGGGACCGTGAGCGGGTTGATCGTGGCCGCTGGGGGGAGCGTCGCCCATGACATCGTGAGCGGGTTCTTTGGGGTGCAGTTGTCCGAGCATAATGCGGTTCGTGTGGCCAAGATTTCCTCGACGGTGATCGGTGTTTTGGCGATTCAGTTGGGTTTAGCATTTGAGGGAGTGAACGTCACTTTCTTGGTCGGTTGGGCTTTTGCCATTGCCGCGTCCGCTAATTTGCCCGCTCTCCTAATGCTTCTCTTTTGGCGAGGCACGACCAAACAGGGCTTGATAGCAGGAATCTTAACCGGTGTCTTTGCATCGCTAGCCTGGGTTATCGCGTCTCCGGATATGTTCAAACGATTGTTTCAGCTCAAAGAGGAAGATGCATGGGTTCCCATGAATCAGCCAGGGCTTATCACGATACCGCTAAGTTTTCTTGTCATTGTCGTCGTTTCTAAACTCACCCGCAAAGCAACGTTGTCGCAATCTAATTGAGGTGCATTCATGTTGGAATCGAATAATCGAAGACAGTTTATGCAGTTAGGACTGGCCTCTGGTTTGGTGGTAGCAGGGTGCAGTGATTTGTTTGCATCCGCCTCGAACAAAAAGAAGATAGCCTTTCTAGGAACGGAAATCCGGACCCATTCTCATTCCCAGCACTTTCTCGATCGATTGGCCATGGGTTACGCCTACAAAGGGGAGTGGCGACAACCTCGGTTGGATATTGCGTCGGTGTACATTGATCAGCATCCGGAGAATGATCTAACACCCGGTAGGCTTAAGCGATACGGATTGCGGGCTTATGATTCGATCGAGGCCGCGTTAACCTTGGGCACTGATCAACTGGCGGTGGATGGAGTTGTGATCATCGCGGAGCATGGAGACTATCCTGTAAACGAAAAGGGGCAACGTCGATATCCTCGTTACGATTGGTTCAAGAAAGTCGTCAACGTATTCGAAGCCAGCGGTCGTTCCGTCCCCGTATTCAATGACAAGCATTTGTCAACGGAGTGGAGCGAATGCGTCGAGATGGTGGCTGATTCCAAAAGGCTTGGTTTTCCCTTTATGGCGGGTTCGTCGCTCCCCGTGACGTGGCGATTACCGATGATTGATATGCCATATAACGTTCCCCTTCGCGAGAGTGTATGCGTCTGTTACGGCGGGATTGATAGTTACGACATTCACGGTCTAGAGACGGCACAGTGTATGTCGGAGCGACGAAAGGGTGGCGAGTCCGGTATCGTGAGCGTGGTGGCTTACCGAGGTGAGGCATTGTGGAAAGTGTTGCGCGAGGACCGATACCGGGATACGCGTCGATTGATAGAAGCCGCCATTCGTCGGAGCCATAATTTGCCGGTTGATACAGGCTATCCGAGTGGTGCTGTTGATTTTGAGTGGGCCGCGAAGACGCTCGCGCAGTCCACGGGGTACATCATCGAGCATGCCGACGGCTTTCGAACCACGATGATATTAGCTCCCATTCAAGATTTTAATTATGCCGGACTTCGGTCGGATCGCGATGAGATCGTATCCTGTCAAATGTACCTGCCGATGCCGACGCATGGATCGACCACGGCGGACTTCTTTACGCCATTGATCAAACATATCGAAGATTTAGTCTTAAGTGGAAAGACCCCGTATCCCATTGAGCGGAATTTGCTCACATCGGGAATGGTGATTGCTGGGGTAGAATCTTTGCATCGTGGATCGGAGGTCATCGCCACGCCGGACATGCGAATCGCTTACCAAGTAGATGAGACATCGACGTATTGGCGAGAGTAAACAGCCCGAGCGTTTTGAGCCGGTCGTTTGCGGTTGGCTCCAGACAGGGCTAGAACAACACTGATAGATTGTAGGGAGAAAAGTGATAGATGAACGTTGAGATCTATGCTGATGCACATCAATTGGGCTGCGCTGCGGGAACGAGCGCTGGTGAAGAGTTAAGAAAAGTGCTGGCGGTGCAGGAGAGGGCTCGAATAATCGTTGCGACCGGTGCGAGTCAGTTCGAAACTTTAGGCCAATTGATCAAAGAGCCAGATATCGATTGGGCTAGGGTCGACGGTTTTCATTTGGACGAGTATCTGGGGCTGTCGGTGGATCACCCCGCCAGCTTTTGTCGGTATCTGCGTGAAAGATTTGTATCGAAGGTCCCGATTGCAAGCTTCTTTTATCTAGACGGAATGCGGCCCGGTCAAGAAGTCTTGCATCAAGCAACAGCGGCCTATAACGCAGCGCCAATCGATGTCGCATTGATCGGGATTGGAGAGAATGGACATTTGGCGTTTAACGATCCGCCGGCCGATTTCCATACCGATGCGATTTATCATATTGTCGCGTTGGATCATGCGTGTCGAATGCAACAAGTTGGCGAGGGATGGTTCAAGAATCTTGATGAAGTGCCAACACATGCAATAAGCATGACGGTGCCAGCGATTATGCGAGCCAAGAGAATCATCTGCAGTGTGCCCGATGAACGTAAAGCCGTCGCAGTCGAGGGAGCTTTGACCGGAGACATTGCACCAGCAAAACCAGCCTCCATCTTGCGAACCCATCCGAACGTAACGATCATGCTTGATAACGCCAGTGCTTCTCGGTTAGAGATGGCAAATAGAAGTTGCTAGATTCTTTGAATTTTGTAGAGGTCGCGCCGTTACAAGCAGCATTAGCATACATTCCCGGAAAGCGGAGCGCCGGAGTCATTTCGCCACACTTGTTTGACGATACACCGGAGGTCAGTCGAATGGACTCTACAACCTAGACTCATCCGACTGGCACGCACTTGTTCGGTCCCAACCCTGTTGCACTGGATGCAACGTAGAAGAAGAAAAGGAGTCTCCAATGCTGGTACTCTCGCGACATCGAGATGAGAG
>JALOQS010000190.1 GCA_025459355.1 Pirellula sp. | reverse complement strand
AGCCAGACCTCAGTTGGATCGGCCGAATTTCAATTCGCGGCCAGTGTTTTGGGGTACGGCATGTTGCTGAGGGAAAGCGATTATCGCGGGACTTTGTCTTGGGATTGGGTTGTTGAAACGGCAGAAAAGAACAAAGGGAAAGACGGCAACGGAATTCGCAGTGAGTTCATCGAGCTAGCAAAAACCGCTCGGAGCATTCAGAAATCCAAGCCATAGCACCTGCACCTTGGAGAGTCGCACGATAGAGTCTGCGTCGCACTACAAAGGTAGCGTCGCAAGGCACAGGCGGCATCGCATGGCACAGCCGGCTCGCAAGGCACAGGCGGCTCGCACGACAAAGAGCGCCGAGCACCAAGTTGTGCATAGCTATGAAATTCCGTTTTGTGTTATACTCTGCGGCAGGCAACCCAACATAGTATGACTTGAGAGATGATCTAAATGAGTTCAGGAGAAGGAACTTCGACTTCGTTCGAAACGATGCGAGGACGTAATTACCCCACGCTGCGTCAGTTCACCGTCTTTTTGGAGAATCGGGTTGGACAACTTTTGGAGGTCGTTCGTCGCTTTGAGGGAACGGGCATTCGGATCGTCGCCCTATCTATCAACGACTCGGCCGAATGTGCCTTTGTCCGCTTCTTGGTGAGTCATGCGGAACGCGGACGCGAGCTCTTAGAGAGAGCCGGTTTGGCAATGATCGAGACCGATCTCATCGGGGTCGAGCTACCCTCGGGATCACAGCCTTTGCTGCAGATTTGCACCGCTCTGCTTCAAGCGGAGCTCAACATTATTCAAGCCTATCCGCTGATTTGCCAGCCGAACGGTAATCCGGCTGTCGCCATCATGGTTGACAATACCGAGCAAGCCCTCGAGACATTATCCCGCAAGGGTTTTCGAATGATATCGGAAGGCGATCTTCTCGACAGCCTAAACTAACACGACACCATTCGGTCTTGTCGTATGCCACCCGAATGCTGCCACCCGAATGCTGCAAACCGAATGCCCGAAGCGGAGGTTATCGGCCTAGGTTCGGTGGGTTGTTCGCGAAGAAATCGCGAGGACCACGCACGGTGTAGTAGGGATAAGCGGTCGCAGCGGCTGGTACGCCTGAGCCTGTTTGCGGGTCTTGTGCATAGGCTTGTTGTCCAGCGTGATGACCGCCGAGATGACCCCCATGATGACCACGTAGGTGATGGCCGTAATCGGTGCCGCCTCGTTGCCAGCCAACGGCACATGGTCGGCATCCGATCGGTGAATTGCAGCCGTTGCAATCGTTGCATCGTCGACCGAGAATGCCGCAGCCGCTGAAGAGAGTAACTGTGAGTCCGAATAGAGCGAGTGCTCGAATGCCGCTTTTCATGCTTGGGTCCTTCCAATGGTCTTTTCGTCGCGCTGTGGCGAGGCGTTGGAGATGAAGTTCACCTCTCGGTTGCCTTCAACATCGAACCAAACGTAACCAAAGATAAAATCCGTCCAAACGGAATAATACAAACCTCGCAGATTACCCAGCTCACCGCAGCCGTCCGTTTTGCGATTGTGGGAAACCGCAGGCAAGCCCGTGTTTCCCTCTTGGAACGCATCCTTTGGTCTAGGATCGTTAGCCGTTTGCTACAGCGGACCGGTTTGCAACCAGTGCGTCGAGTTGCTGTTCCAGCGCTTCAGCAGTCACTTCGATTTGTTGCGAGGGGGTTGAGTTCTTAACGTATCCCAGGCCACGAATTACTTCGAGAATCTCGCTACAAGTTGGAAACATGCGTCCATTGGCGCGTTTGTATTGCTCGAGGGCCTTCATGAACTCAACTTCGTCGTTCGAGTAGTCTCGCTCACAAGTGGTCGGATCGATCTGTCGGCGACGCTGAACTTTGTCCTTTTTTCGCTCTGCTGCTACCAATGCCTTGACTTCTGCTTCGCTAGCTTCCTTCACGCGTCGGCTTTGTGTTCGGCGATCAACTGTAACGATTTCGGATCCGGCTTTCTTGGAAACTGGCATTTTGGTCTCGATATTCTCACGAGTGACAGGTGTTAGAATCGCTATCAAGCGGAGCTTTTTACTGCTCGAAAGAATTTACCCCACCCTTAGAGTCAGCCACGTTAAGTTGAGGATTTCTTGACATTTCGGACCGTTCTCGCCATGAAGTTTGCTGGTTGTGACGAATGTAACGCCCCGAGCACCACAACAGCGATGCTGGTTCACGGATGCACAGCCTGAAAAGTTGACCTACTAGCCTCGTCGCCTAGAATGCAGGGTTGACTAAACTTATCCATTTCCTCGCCATCGGTGCGAGTAGAATGTTGGTAGGGTCGAAATTCGGTTTCTTGATAATGACGCGGGAGAAAACAAAATGACACAGAATTGGCTCGCCGCCTTGCCCGTGTACAACGAAGCCGGGACAGTCGCCCAGGTATTAGACGAGGTGGTAAAGTACGCACCTAACGTCCTCGCTGTAGACGATGGATCGAAAGACGGCACCAAAGACATTCTTCAGGCACGAAATGACATTGAAGTCGTGCGCCACGAAACGAATCTCGGATACGGTGCCGCGTTGCAATCGGTTTTTCGGTTCGCGATTGAGAATCGATTCGAGTTTGTCGTTACGTTGGATTGCGACGGCCAGCATCAACCAATGCGAATTCCGCGATTCGTTGCCGCGTGCGAACAAGTCGACATTGTGTCAGGGTCTCGATATCTCAAACAATACGAGGGGGACAGCGCTCCACCTGCGGACAGGCTGTTCGTGAATCGTCAGATTACAAAGCGCATCAACGACCTCTTCTCTTGGAATTTGACCGATGCGTTCTGCGGCTTCAAGTGTTATCGAGTTTCTTCGCTAGAGCGATTGTCGATTACCGAGAATGGCTATGCGATGCCGTTGGAGTTGTGGGCTCAAGCCGCTATGTTCGGCTTATCGATTCTCGAAATTCCAGTCCCCTTGATTTATTTGGATGAGACCAGATCCTTTGGTGGTGCGCTCGACAATAGTGGCGTACGCATGGCGCACTACAACGACGTCATTGATCGAAGCATCGAAGCGTTGCGGACTCGGGGCTTTGTCCTGCCGACCGGCCACACAAGCTACTGTCGCGAGTGCTAGGTAATGGCGGTTAGCGCGACCAAGTATGTAGTCCCTCGCGACGATAACACGTTTCTCGTGTCACCTCAGTCACATGATTGGGGAGATATTCTCCAGCGAAACGCCGAACGAACGGCCGCCTATCCAGACTGGATCCAAAGCTTGAGGCGTAAAGCCCGTTCTGAGGCGATTGAGTCCGCCGGCATGAACGCGGCATGTTCACAGCCACTGGTAATTGGTGGACACCAGCCCGAGCTTTTTCATCCTGGCGTATGGTTTAAGAACTTTTTTCTAAACCGATTGGTGCGAGATCTACAATGCTCACCTTTGCATATCCAGATCGACCATGATGTCGTACGCGATATCGAATTGGCAGTGCCGATTATACGGTCGGGACAATTGGCTTTAACGACGAAACGACTCCCAACCAGTCAGGATGGAAAGTTTATTCCTTGGGAAAACACCAGGTGTAGCGATTTGCTAATCCACGATTGGCGTCAGTGCGTTGATCAGATTAGCAGTCATCTACGGCAGTTTGGAATCGAGTCCTTGATCGGGTCTCGTTGGGGCGATTTGGAGAGGCTTTTGAAACAATGCAACTCGTTCGCTCAAGTCACATCGCAGTTTCGGCAAATCATAGAGATGGATGCGGGCTTAGTGAACAACGAAGTCCCAATGAGCCATCTCGCTAAGGGAGAAGCTTTCGCTGAGTTTGTCTTTCGATGCTTTCATGAAGCAGAAACATTGCTCGAAGTATATAACGTTAGTCGAGACACTTTTCGAGCAGAGCGAGGCATCACCAACCCAGGTCAGCCGGTACCCGAGCTTCGGCAGGGCGGAGACTGGATCGAAACACCGTTCTGGATCTATCACACACCTGAAGCAGCAGACTCGCTGGGCATGAACTCGCATTTCAGGCAACCAGCCTGGATTCGGTTGACAACAAACGAAATAGAACTAGCCAGTGCACCGAACCAATCGGCTGCCATCCAGCTCAGATGCAATCGCAACCTTTCTGACTGGAGTCACCAATATCAAAGCTGGACAGAACTGGGCGTCTGCATTCGGCCAAGAGCATTGATGACGACCTTGTTTTTGCGACTCTTTGTTGGGGATCTATTTGTCCATGGCATCGGTGGAGGCATCTACGACGAGCTCACCGATTTGATTGCCAAACAGTTATGGGACATCGAGATGCCCGCCTACATCGTCGCGTCAGCTTCGTTGCACCTGCCCTTTGGCCACGACGTGTTGGCGAGCGTCCAAGGGGTAGAGGGGCAGTCGATCACAGATCTTGCACAGCGTGCTAGACAAATACGGTCGGCACCAGAATCGCTGCTCGATCTAGCCGACCGCGACCAACGAGCCCAGAAAGAAGCTTTCGATGAATTGCTTCGCCGAATTCCACCACGGGGGCAAAAGAAATCGTGGCACGGGGAGATGCGAGAACTAAGAGTACGCATTCGAAAAAGTATTTCTGGAACAATCAAGCAGCTAGAGCGTCAATCACTTGAGCTGATAGAGCGGACTCGTGTGAGCAAAATTGTGCGATCCCGGGAGTTTTCTTTTGCGTTATTCCCAGAGATTTCCACCACCGCGAGGTTGCGAACGCTAGCCGAACGTTCCGTTTGCACGGAATGTTCCACTTACGAAAGTAGTACCAAATTGAAAGATGGTGAAACATCCACACTTGCTGCGGAGGAATGCTAGCGGGTAGACTAAGGTTTAAGCGGGAGTGCGAAGATTCGCACAGGCGGTCCTGTTTGTTCTTGATAGTCATTGATTCCTGGAGATGTGGAATGAAGAAAGTTGAAGCCGTTGTTCGCCATTTCAAACTCGAAGACGTAAAAAATGCGTTGACCGAACAAGGCATCCATGGAATGACCGTCTGCGAAGTTCGAGGCTACGGGCGACAAAAGGGACACACCGAGATCTACCGAGGCACTGAGTACGCGGTTGACTTTGTTCCTAAAGTAAAGATCGAAGTCATTTGCTCGGATGCCACGTTGCAAACGGTAATCGATACCATCGTCAAGACAGCTCAAACTGGGCAGATCGGTGATGGAAAGATTTTCGTTTCGGAAGTAGCCAATGCGATTCGCATTCGTACGGGTGAAAATGGCGAAGATGCACTGTAGGGGATTGTCCCCCAGTGTTTGATTGACCTCTCAATTCGGAACGAAACGGTTTATCCGTAGCGACGATTGTCCTCTCTACATCCGCAGGTCGTAAAAGCGCGTGCATTCCTAGCCGAAGCACGTGCCAAATCTCGTCTTCTCCACGAATCAGGTGGGGGTGGGTTCCAGGTTTGTTCCGCGTGGACTGACGACGTCGATGAGGCGGTCATCGGCATTATTCGTGCTGCGCTGTCGTCTCTTCCCAAGCAGCCCGATCCATCTCAATTTGCGTTCGTGGCGCTGGGCGGCTATGGTCGACGAGATCTCGCTCCCTATTCTGACATCGACTTGATGCTGTTGTATCGAGGGTCCGAAGCCAGTATCGCTCCACTTGCTCGATTGATTGGTCAGATGGTCGTTGATGCTGGGTTGCAACTCGGCTTTTCTGTTCGCACCATCGGACAATCCAAGACGGTTGCGTGGACCGATGCGACAGCCTTAACCTCGTTTGTTGAGATGAGATTCATCGAGGGGCATCGCGCACTTTTTGACAGTTTCGAACAAGCGATCTTGGTCGGCTGCAAAATTCGCTCGCATCGCTTAGCCAAGATGATCGAGGCCGAGCGGCTAGCTGAACGAAAGAAATACAACGAGACGATTTACTTATTGCACCCCAACGTAAAGCGATCGCGAGGTTGTTTGCGCGATGTGCAGCTCGTTCGATGGGTAGGGTTCGTTTGTTTCGGAGAACGCAGCCCAGAGCAGTTGGCCAACCTCGGGTTGCTTGCCCGAGAAGACTTTGAAACCATTCAAACTGGTTATCAGTACTTATTGAGGCTACGTAATCAGCTTCATTTTGTCGCTGGTCGAGCGCAAGACACCTTGGATCGCACCAAGCAGATGGACATGGCGGTCTGGGCGGGTTGCCATGGCGAGGAAGGAGTTTTGCCCGTCGAACAGTTTATGCAACAGTTCTTTGAAATAACGAGTGAGGTAAGGTATTGCTCCGCTAACTTTGTCGGAGTTGCCCAGTCGCGAGTTAGCTTTTTCCGAACGCTGGCGAGATTCTTCGGTATTCCCTTAGCGAACGGAATCCGGCTTGGGTTTCGAGAAATTTGGGCGTCAAAGGGAGGGCTAGAAAAAATCAAGTCCGATCCAGCTCGGGTCTTGGAGTTGATGCAACTCTCCAGTCGATACAATCGCAGAATCGAACATACGACCTGGCGAACCATTCGCGAGACCATGCGACGGCGTCAGGGAGAGCAAGCGACCTCGGAGGCGATACGTCGATTTTTGGAGCTCATATGCGAACCTCGCCGTTTAGGAGATTTGCTACGCCGATTGCATGAGTTAAGAGTCATAGAACAGATCATTCCAGCGATGCGTCATGCACGCTGCCTGCTACAGTTTAACGAGTATCACAAATACACTGTCGATGCTCATTGCATTCGCGCGGTAGAAGCCGCTTGCGACTTTGGCAAAGAGGATTCGGTCTTAGGACGCGTCTACCGAGGAATCAAGAACAAGCGAATCTTGCATCTCGCATTGCTATTGCATGACCTTGGGAAAGGGTTTGTTGAAGATCATAGCGAGGTTGGCAAAGTCATCGCAGAGGAGACCGCTGAGCGTCTCAAGCTGTCGGATGCCGATCGCGATTTGTTGGTGTTCCTGGTCCATCAGCATTTGTTGATGACCCATACAGCTTTTCGATTTGATCTTTCGCAGAAAACACCAGCGGTGCAGTTCGCCAAAGCAGTTGGTTCGATTGAACGATTGCAGCACATGCTCGTACTTTCCTGTGCGGATTTAGCGGCAGTCGGTCCAGGCGCATTAAACGACTGGAAACTCAACTTGATCCTGCAACTGTACGATGCCACCGAAGCCCAATTCCGAAGCGACAGCCCTGATCAGCGATTTCTGGATTTGGTGAACACGCAACGCAAAATGGTTTTTGATCATTGCAATGCGAGCGAAAAATCCGATCCGTGGTGGTCTCAAAATGTTGCGCAAGTTCCCGCTGGTTATCTACTCAACCTAAAACCGAAGATTGTCGCCGAAGAGTTACGCAAGCTCCGAACACTCTCGACCGAGAAACCATCTATGGCTTGGGGGCAGTACATACCCGATCGCCATGCAACCGAATATGTCGTCGGTGTTAAGCAGACTCAGCCAAC
>JALOQS010000026.1 GCA_025459355.1 Pirellula sp. | reverse complement strand
TATTTCTCGGTCAGCTCGCTCGAACACGCTGATCTGCTGCCCCTGTTGAAGCAACTGCGTAATGGTTTGTCGTTGGTTGACGAGCAATTGATTAATCGCCGTCGCAACATCGGTCGCCGCGCTATTACGCAACCATACGACTTGGTTGCTGCGTTGCTGTCCACCCGGATCATCTAGTCGGTAGAGAACCGCTTCGATGACTCCGAGATCGGATTCTGATCCCGAGGCAATGATCGAGTTGGTTCGAGCGTCAGTGGTTATCCGAAGAGGAACTATCGATCCCTCGCCACCACTGGTCAGTGCTGCTAAGTTCTGCAAGCCGATTGCCAAGGCGTTCGTGGTTGCGGTACCAGCCGTGGCTGGCAAGCCGAAGACTTGTTGCAGCGTTAAGGCTAGACTGGTGGCGTCACCGTTAATCACGGGAAACACTTTGATCTTGGCTTCTGCGCCGGGCAACGTATCGAGTTCCTTGATCAGTGACTCAATCAAATCCATGCTCTTAGCGGGCGCCCGAACCACCAACGCATTGATCGTTGGGCTTGAGGTGATGACAACTCCCGCCAAAATACCCGAATCAATTTCTTTGCCGTCGACTCCTCGTCGCCATGTAATCACGCCACCTGGTGTTCGGGCTTGTGAGTTGACGGTGGTTGTGCCGCCCCCTTGGTTACCTTGCCCGCCCTGACCACCTTGTCCGCCTTGGCCGGTCTGCCCGCCTGTCGATTGACCACCGATTGCAGCCGCGAGAATTGGTTGCAATTCGGATGCGACCGTATTCTTGATCGAAAACACCCGGAGTTGGCTTTCGGCTGGCGCCGTATCCACATCGATGTCTTTGATGAGATTTGTGACTTCAATCATGTCGCGTGGCGATGCTTGCACAACCAACGCATTGGTACGATAGTCGGCGACCACTTTGACCCGTGTGCTTAAACCAACACGATCTGTGGTCCCATTACCTCCGCCCGTTGCGCTATCGGAGAAGAAATTACGTACCAGCTCTTCAGCATCCAATGCCGAAGTATGCAGGAGCTTAAACACCTTGGGCTGACTATTGGCATCGAGCGGGGCATCGAGCTTATCGATAAGCTCCATGAGGCTCTTCATCGCGTCTTCGCGACCAATCAAAAGCAAAGCGTTAGGTTGCACCAAGGAAGTGATGTTCACTTGCCCTTGGCGAGGAGCAAAGACGTTGGTGTTGATATCTCGAATGATGACTTCGATCGCTTGGCTGTTGACGTGCACAAGTTCACGCAACACGATATCCGGCTTGGTCTCGAGACTTTGCGATTTGATCTTTTCGATCACTTCTTTAACACGCTCGACGTCTTTCTTGCTGCCTCGAATAACGACCAATCCTAGGTCGTTGACGAACGAGATATCCACCTCGCCGATCAAGCCGCTGCCTGTGGTTGGATCGTCTTGTGAAACGATTGCGGTGGCCTGCTCATCTTGTTCCATGTCCTGAATGTTTTGAGCAGGATCTTGGGTGAACGAGGCTTGTCGAACCAATCGCACCGCCTTTTCAATGCGATCGGGCGAGGCTGGTCCCATGGGAATAACCTGGGTGGGACGCTTAGGGTCTACGCTCCCTTGATCTAGAGCTGTAATGACTTCCGTCCATCCGAGGACGATCGCTGGAGAACCAGAGACGTGTACCGTATTCGATGTGCGATCGATGCGCATCAATTCTTGAATGCCCGAGGTTGACTGAGTCTGAAGACTGACCAACCCTCTACCAACTTCAACAGTTGTGACACTCTTTCCGATGAGCCGCGTGACGGTCTCCTCAAGCTGCTTCGCATTGAGATGCTTCAATGTGTAATCAGTTTTTTGGATGGCGGACGGGACGACTTGCCCACGCGCATCCACGGCGAGAGAACCGGTTTTGGCTTTGACGGCATCGACGTAGTTTCTGATCCCATCCTGTACAACTGATGGGGCGAGTACCATGAGCCGGCCTGACCCTGGCTCCGTGGTGACGCGAATTCGTCTGTCTGCACCGTAGTGAAGCTGCAACTGCGCGGCGACACTGCCTACCACTTCCAACGGCAGATCATAAACTTGCAGCCTCGATTCATTCGACGCCGCCGCCGAACTAGGTTGCGGTGCTGTTGCAGGCATCGGCAAACCGCTTTGCTGAGTAGGCGATTGAGCTTGCGCGACCATAGGTGCAGAAGCAAGTAGAGCTAAGGTGCTTGCTGGGAAGCCAAAGAACAGTCTCTTTTTCACGTCTCGTACCTCACTTGGAATCAATGGCAACCAATCGCGCAGGATGCCTCAGTCCCTATGATCGGAATTCAAGAGAAAGTCGCTTCAAACAAAAAAGATTATCTGCGCGTTAAAATTTAACCTATGACCATTGCTAGCATTCGCAAATTTTAGGTTTGGGAACAGACGAACGACATTCGCAGGCTGGCAGGTACAGAACCAAGAAGTGCCAACAAATTTGGCTAAACGTTTAGCGGACTGTGCTGTTTGCAGAACTCATAAACAGCCATGGTCGTCGCGGTAGCCACATTGTACGAATACGGCTGGCCAAATACAGGAATCTCAACGACTCGATCGATCCGATCCAATTCCTCTTGTGACAACCCTTCTCGCTCGCTGCCAATTACCAGGGCCGTCTTCTCTACGAACTGGAACGAGAAAAGAGACTCTGAATTGGTAGTTTGTTCCAAGCCAACGCGCTGATACCCCTCAGTTCCGAGTTGCTCTAGAACGGGCAAAAGAGTTCGCCGCTCGACAATCTCCACGACGTCGACAGCATCCCGTGCAATCTCTTTGTCAATTCGACCGGGACCACACTGGATGACGCGCTTTATCCCCGCGCAACCCGCCAAACGAACAATGCGGCTAAGATTTACATTGCTCCTCATCGGGGCCAGTACAAGAATAAGACCCCTGGGCTGGGAAAGCTCTAATGGTGGCTTGTGCCGAATATGTTCGAACTTCCCCACAATGACGCTACCCGGTTATCAATCTCGGATTCGCTTAGTTGCTGGTCTTCACGAGCTGTGACGCTGGCTTCGATTTCTCAAGCAGGTCACCGTTCGGATCCATGATCAGATTATTCCGATAACCTTTGGCGTCCATCAAACAGAAACCGAGGAACAACGATACGAAAATCAAGCTGCTCAAAATAACAATGGCGTTGAGAGGCTTATCCCAAAGCAAGTGCATAAAGAAGGCGATAACGAGACCTGCTTTGACCGTCGCAATGAACAATGTCAACACGATTTCCAAATCACCCAAATCGAAACGGGCTTGGAATACGGTCAGGAAGGTCAAAACCAACAGTGCGAAAAACACTGCCAGCAGCATCCAAATCGGAGCTGGGTGCGCAAATTCGCCATCGCCATGACCATGTGCGTCTCCGGCATGCCCGTGAGCGTCAGCTGTAGAACTGTGTGAATTAGCCATTATCGATTCTATAGTGTGTTCGCTGAAGATAGTGAAAGGGTGACTACTGCTCTCGATCGATCATACCCTAGGTGATGAGGTACAAAAGCGGGAACAAATAAATCCAAATAAAGTCTACCAAGTGCCAGTAAAGGCCGACGTTGTCCACAGGTCCAAAATACTGGGAATGGAACTCGTGTCGGGCAGCTTTCACAATCAACCAAATGATGACCACCATCCCGCCGATGATGTGCACGGCGTGGACACCTGTCATGCAGTAATAAATACTGAAAAACAAACCTGCCATACCCTGGTTGTTGACGTCACTTCGAGGAATCTCTTGCTCGACTGGCGAAACGAAAACATCTGGGTTGAGTAGTCTTGAGGAATCAGAAACGAGTGTCAATGGCGGCGTAGCGGCATTAGCTGTTGCTACGTCAGTGCCCGAATGCGAGGAAGCAGCCCCATCATGGCCAGCCTCGTCTCCGTGAGACGTCGAATGGGATGCATGCGCCGCATGATCGCCGTGATCACCACTCTCCAGGTACTGTCCCAACAATACACCAGCAAAGAAACAAACGCCTGAAACAAATACTGGACCGGCAATCTGTCGATGAAGACGACTCGAAATCACGATTGAGTAAAGGTAATAAAGCAACCCAATGACTGTGTAGATCAAAGGAACGATAAGAACATTTCTCAAGTAGTGATGATCCGCGTGAACCGCATTCTCCACTTGGGCCACGTAGAGCTTACCAGGCAAAAGACCTAGCTCCCACTTGTGGGTATACTCCACCGCTTTCACACCCAAAAAGACCGCTGCGCAACCGAGTGTCGCTCCCAGCATCCCTACCAGCAACGTGTGCTGTTTGAGTTGAGCCGCCCTCACAGCCCAAGCCATCGTGAGCGAGCTGAACAACAAAACGCCGGTATTGATTGCCCCGAGCTTCGTGTTCAAGAACGAACTGCAGTATTCAAAAACTTCCGGATTCCGGTTTCGGAATAGAACATAAGCGCAGAACATCCCTGAAAAGAAAAGGACTTCCGTCACCAAAAACATCCACATGCCAAATTTACCAGCATCAAACTGCTGCTGAGCATCATCGAAATGGTGCGCCAACCATGCAGGGTGATCATGGTGTCCATGGTCATGATTGTCGGTATGTACTGCGGCTTCTGTTGTCATATCAGAGCTAATAAATGGGGGAAAGCCGCCCCAAAAATTGGGGCGGCAGTTGTGTTGTTAGGATACCTATTTCTTGACGTAACCGCCAGACTTACCGTCGTACTCAATCTTACTGAAATCGTACGGATCTCCCACACTCGGCGGAGAGCTGAAGTTATCGTGCGGTGGCGGTGATGAGCATTCCCATTCCAATGTTGCTCCACCCCAAGGGTTCTTTGGTGCTTTCTTTCCATAGAACAGTGAGTGAAGCAATACGATTCCAGCAACCAACAACCCAACTCCGAGCGTTGCCGCTCCGATGGTGGACAGCCTGTGCAACTCTTGGAACTCTTCCACGTACGAAGCATACCGACGAGGCATGCCTCGCGTGCCGAGAACGAACTGAGGCAAGAAGGTGAGGTTAAAGCCGATGAACACGATGACCCCGGACAGAATACCAGCCGCATCATTGAACATCTTGCCAGTCATCTTAGGCCACCAGTGGAACAAGCCACCGACGAAGGCCACCAATGTTCCACCCATCATAACGTAGTGGAAGTGTGCGACAACGAAGTACGTATCATGCAGGTGCATGTCGACCGAAAGAGCACCTAGGAACAGACCAGTCAAACCACCGATAGTGAACAAGAACAGGAAGGACAAGGCGTATACCATCGGAGTGTTGATCGCGACGGTGCCTTGATACATGGTTCCCACCCAGTTGAACACCTTGATGGCTGACGGGATCGACACCGTAAAGGTCAACGCACTGAACACGATTGTGGTGATGTCCGACATTCCGGCGGTGAACATGTGGTGTCCCCATACCAAGAACCCGAACAGGGCAATCGCGATCGAGCTGTAGGCGATCATTCGATAACCGAAGATTCCCTTGTGACTGTGCACGCTCATGAGTTCACTGATGATACCCATTGCAGGGAGGATCATGATGTAAACAGCAGGGTGCGAGTAGAACCAGAAAAAGTGTTGGAACGTGACGGGGTCACCGTTGAGGGCTGGATCGAAAATTCCGATCCCGATCAGTCGTTCCATCGCCAACAATAGCACCGTAATACCGAGTACTGGAGTGGCCAAGACCTGAATGATCGATGTCGCGTACACTGCCCAGAGGAACAACGGCATTCTAAACCAAGTCATCCCGGGTGGACGCATGGTGTTAATGGTCACGATGAAGTTCAACCCGGTGAAGATCGAACTAAAGCCGAGAATGAACACGCCGAATGTGGCTGGTGTCACCGAGGAAGTCGTTTCAATACTATAGGGCGTGTAAAACGTCCATCCAGTATCAATGCCGGACGTAGCTAGCGTGAAAGAGAAGAAAATAAAGCCAATCACCCAGAGGTAGAAGCTCGACAAGTTCAACCGTGGAAAGGCTACGTCCTTGGTCCCCAGCATGATGGGCAGCAGGAAATTACCTAAAGCTGCTGGAACACTGGGAATGATGAACAGGAAAACCATGATCGCGCCGTGCAACGTAAAAATACGGTTGTACGTCTGGTTGGTGAACAACGCTAAATCAGGATCTTTGTTCGGATTCCACAAGTGGAAGCGGATCGCCAATGCGAACACGCCCCCCAAGAAGAAAGCAAACAAGATACCGGCAAGATACATCATGCCGATCCGCTTGTGATCTAATGTCAGCGCCCAGCTCAAAAAACCAGAAGAATGGTTGAGATAGTGATGCTCGACTTTCTCTTCGGTTGTTACCGGCGCAGTGATAGGACTGGTAACCGCACTCATTTCTTTATTCCTTGGATGAAGAAGTAATTCCTCAATTGATTCTCGTTACTTGTTGTGGACCTTTAAGGCTTCGCGTCCTTCAAGGATTGGATGAACGCAATGATGGCGTCAACCTGCTCATCTTTGAGGTCGCTCTTGCTGTAAGCAGGCATCGCTGACGCATTTTCGTACCCAGCACGCTTCTGTGATCCGGGATTGCGAATCGAGTTCAAAACGTATTGCTCGTCGAATATAACCTCTGTGCCATCCGACAACTTAACAGGCTTGCCCCACGAACCATTGTAGTTCGGACCAGGACCCTTTGCACCGATTTCGCCAGCGTAGTGGCACGACATGCAAGCCTTGCGTTGGTAGAACCACTTGCCTCGCTCGATGATGTCCTCAGGCTCCTTGACCATTTCGGCCAATTGAGCTTTGTATTTTTCCTCAGACACAACGTGCACCTTGGTGATCATATTGCTGTGACTGTCACCGCAATACTCGGTGCAAAACAAGTCATATACGCCCTCAACTGTAGGCCGAAACCACATGTATGTGTAGCGACCAGGCACAACGTCTCGCTTAGCGCGGAATGCCGGAACGAAGAAGCTGTGCAAAACGTCCTTCGATTGCATGATCAGCTTAATGTTCTGATTCACTGGGACGTAGAGAATGTTGCTCTCGCCGCCGTTTTCCTTGTACTTAAAGCTCCAGTTCCACTTTTGGGCGTAAACGTTGATATCGAGTGTGTCATCCGGAACACGGGACATTTCGAGGTACCCAGCCGCCCCTTCCCAGAAAATCCAGACGACGATCAGCGTAGGAACCACCGTCCAAGTCACTTCTATCGTGTTGTTGTGAAGAGCCTCGGTGCTTCCACGATAACCCGGGCGTTGCCGGTACTTGTACGTAAAGTAGATCATCGCTGCGACGATCGGTACGAAGAAAATCACGCAAATCCAGAGGATCGCGAAGTAGAGAAAGTCTACTCGGTCCGCAAAACTTGAGGCTGCCTTGGGGAACCAAAAGCCTTCCTGTATATCTGCTAAAATCGACATATTCATGATAAAGCTTGTCAGGAGTTACGCGTTGAAAACACGCTTGTTCCGTTAGTGTACCTAAATCCTATACCGGGGATGCGTGACTAATTGTCTCGGGCTGGGAAGATTTTGCTCTCGCCAGCATCTTTCCTTTGCGACCGGAAAGCCAAAAAGGAAGTAACGCAGTTAACCCCATTGTCAAAAAAATTCCAGCAAAGACGGATAGTAGGGTCTTCGCACTGGTTGAGTATCGGTTCTCATTCGCGTCGTAGTGAGAACACCACAAAACGAATGCATCCAAAGTGCTGCCGATCTTGCCCTCACCCGCCTCGACCAAAGCCATTCAAAGCCATTTTCAACGTGTCGCCGAAAAACCCGACCTCGTAAAGATAGCGAGTGATTCGACCCTTCGGAGAAATGAAAATCGCTGCGGCGGCGTGGTTGTACTGATCGTGCTTGGCATCATAGGTGTAGTTAAACCCCACTGCCTTGGCAATGGTCACGATGTCTTTCTCAGATCCGGTCAAAAACGTCCAACCGTCGACGGCGTGTGGATCCTCCAAATCCCCTGCATAACGGACTTTGGTGTCGGCAGCCTTTTTAACGTTGTCCCGGGGGTCAATGCTCAACGAAACCATGTAGAAATCGGTTCCCAGCTTCAAGCTTTTGACTTGATTGATCCCCTTTACTAGCCCATTCAATTGGGCTACGCAAAGACCAGGGCAATTGCTGTAGTTTAGAGTTAAAAGGATTGGCTTTTTCTGCTCCAATAATTTCGCAAAATTAACCAACCGGCCACGATCGTCGCTAAACGTTACGTCCAGCGGGATGTTCGTGTCGAGCTTCTCGTCGACCCCAATACCAATTCTTCTGTCGGGAATTCCACCGTCTCTGGCGACTCCAACAACGCACGACACGCTGGAAATTACCAACGCAGCTAGCGTAATGCCTGCATTTCGTGCGAGTGAGAGTCGTGAAGTGGTCATAATGGTGTCAACAACGTGTGTCGTTTACTTTTGGCCCATTTCTTGAAGCACTAACTTCTTCGCTTCCGAGATGGGAATCTGGAAAATTTCTTTCGTCGCGTTAGGAGTGGCCGAAGTTTCGTCCGGAACCTGTAGCTTCTTATAACCGTCGAGACTTGCTAATTGTTCACCTTTGGCAACTGCTCCCGCATCGGATTTCGAACCGATCTTCCTCGCGTCTTCAGAATTCACGAGTGCATAGGTCAACGCTTGAAGCCCCTGCAGCACAATAACCAACACTACGATGCTCAGCACCGTCGCGTAGGCAATCATCTTTGTATTTAAGTCGTCGTAACGTGCCATATTTGATGCTCCTCTTAGAGGATGGGATTACTGTAGGTCAAAGATTCGGGCATTCGTGGATCGCGAACCGCCACCAAAGGCACATTCGATGCCTTCAAGAGGAAAAACCCTGCAAATAGAGCGAGTGCACCGAATCCACCGATCAAATGCCCTACCATGGGAACCACTGCGAAACCACCCTTAACGTTGGGCATGACCAGGTAAGTCATGTCCATCCAGTGAACGGCCACCAACCAACAGGCCCAAAACAATAGCCCGGCTTTGTGTCGTCGCACATGTCGGCTGAGCAGCCCTAAAAATGGAATGGCAAAGTGAACAATGATGAGAGCGTACGAGTAGTACTCCCAGCCTCCATTCAGTCGAACGCGGTACCATTCGGTTTCCTCTGGAATGTTTCCGTACCAAATCAAAACGAGCTGCGAAAAGGCGATGTAAGACCAGAACATGACGAACCCGAACATGAACTTGCCGAGGTCGTGGTAATGCTCCACGTTGACGAGCCCTTGAAGCTTGCCTGCCTTTTGCAACGCCATGTTGATGATGACCATCATGGAGAAGAATCCGAGCATGCTTGCTGCGAACACGTAAACTCCGAAAATGGTGCTGAACCATGCTGCGTCGATGCTCATCACCCAATCAAACGCTAGAAAACTCACCGTGAGGGCGTAGACCATAATGAAAGGTCCGGACCACTTTTGCCGTGCTAACGACAACTCTGGATCACCCGATTCGTCCTGTGCACGGCTCTTGTTGAAGAACCAGATCGACATGCCAGACAACAACGCCAGATAAATCACGCTTCTCAAGGTGAAGTAATTGCTTTGCAAGTATCCGTCCTCGATTTTGCCTCGAATCAGAGAATTGTGGATCTTAGAGGGATCTTGGTTCCATTCGTACAATGCATAGTTCCCGGTCAACACAAGTCCCAATACAGGAATGAACATCAACCCGGAATAGGGCAATATCGCCATCTTAATCTCTGCAACCCGTCGAATCGCAGTGCTCCAGCCCGCTCTGGTCAGAAACTGAACCATGATGAAGAACAATGCACCCAGCGAAAACGAAAGCAGGAACATAAAGTTCGCGAGATAGGAGTGAGTCGCGAATCTCATTCCGCGATCAGAATCCGTCCCGCCCCCTGCGACCGTTAATCCGATCGTGTAGGAAATCACCAACAGGATGAGTCCAATCGCAATTAATGGAAGTGGTTTTGACTTCCAAGATGCGGGAAGCTCGATCGTTTCTTTGTCGTACTTTAAGCCCATGATTCTCTAGTCTTGTTGATCGTTGTCTTACAGAGGAGTATTGCCCGGATTACTTGCTTCCCGCCTCTTCCAAACTGGATCGCTTATCGACTGGTATGTCGTCAAGCTTTGCATCTCGTGAACGCTGTAACGCACGAACATACAACACAATTGCCCAGCGTTCCTTGGGAGTAAGTGCGTTGGCATAACCAGCCATCTTTCCTTGCCCCTTGGAAATCGTATTGAAAATCTTTCCGACCGACTGTGCTTTGACTCGGTCGATGTGGAAAGATGTCGGTGGTAACCATGTTCCCTGTGCCAACGCGTCTGCTCGCTTGTGCACCAAACCGTCTCCGTTCCCAGCATAACCGTGGCACGCGGAGCAATAAATCTGGAACTTGAGTTCACCGAGCTTCATGTTCGCTTCATTAGCCTCAATCGGTAACTCGGTGAGCCACGGCTTTTCTGGAGCTTCTGCCGCAGGCATCGGTGCTGCAGCAGGCGGCTGTGTAGCATTCGCAGTCGGTGCAGTAGCAGGTGCTGCAGCAGAGTCGGTCGCGGCAGGTGGCTGCGTCGCTGGCGCGTCTGCTGGTGGCTGTGCTGCTCCATCCTGCAACGACACTAATCTGGTCGGTGTCATTTTGACCGTCGCTGCCAAATCGTTTGGATCATATCCCAGATAAAACGCATCTTGCTCTTCTAGCTGGCCTCGACCAACAGTGCCGGCAACTTGAGGACGCATCGTTCTGCCGTCAGCAAAAACGGTTGTCTGCTGATCAGCTTTTTTCTTCGGTTGAAAGTCCATGTCTAGGAACACGTGGAACCTGGGCTTTTCACTGAAACTCTCGCGAATGTTCAACACGATCATCAATGGGATAAGCCCAGTGAGAACGACGAGCAAAGCACCCAACCAAACAAACTTTGGCAGCTCAGCCGGTGACCCATCTTCCACAACTTCGTCCAAAACATCGGGTGATGTTCCGCCGAGTAATTCTTTCACCGAATCACGGTTGTAATACTTGTCCGACGCACTGACGTACAAGAAAAACTTGTCGTCCGTCGCTCGGTCAAATCGAGGATTCGTGAAAACAGGATTGCTAAAGCGAGGTAGCTTGTTCAACGCAATCATGCCTAAGAAGGTCGAGAATGCGGAGAACAAAATCGTCATTTCAAAGGATACGGGTACCGATGCTGGAGTTATCCCCATCGGCTTTCCCGAAATGATGTACATGTAATCCACTCCATTCATCCAGTACTGCATGGTGACTGCCAAGCAGAGCCCGGTAAATCCGCAGCACAAAACAATGAATGGAAGAACGGTTGGCTTGATCCCCAACGCTTCGTCGATCCCGTGAACCGGGAACGGAGTAAAGGCGTCGGTGTCGGTGTAACCCGAATCGCGTACCTTGCGGGCTGCTTCTAACAGCTTGTGCTCATCTGGATATTCAGCCATCCAGCCATACGCCTTGGGAGCTTTCGTCCCGGTGGTGTTCTTCGGCTTGTGATCACTCATGGTAGGAATCGTTATCGTGAATAAGTAATTTGTCTTGGCTTGTATCGGACGGAAAAATTAGTGGTGGTGCCCATGTGAATGAACGCCCATCAACTCATCTTGAACGTGCTTGGCGTGTGCATCGGACGACATGACGCCCTTTACTTCCGACATCGCAATCGTGGGCAAGTAACGGCAGAACAACAAGAACAGCGACATGAAGACGCCGAAGCTGCCGAAGAACATCAAACCGTCGAAAATGGTCGGACTGAAGTAACCCCAGGAGCTAGGGAGATAATCTCGGCTCAACGATGTTACCGTAATAACGAACCGTTCAAACCACATCCCGATGTTTACGAAGATGCATATGACTACCATCCAGAACGGTGACGTTCTGAGTTTCTTGAACCAGAACAATTGTGGCGAAATTACGTTGCATGACACCATGATCCAGTAGGCCCACCAGTAGGGACCAAACGCCCGGTTCATGAACGTAAAGCCTTCGTACGGGTTCTTGCTATACCACGCAATGAAAAATTCTGTACCGTACGCCAAACCAACCAACGAGCCCGTGGCTAGAATGATTTTGTTCATGTTGTCGAGGTGGCGGAGCGTAATCAAATTTTCAAGCTTGTATATCTTACGCATCGGTACGAGCAACGTTACCACCATCGCGAAGCCTGAGAAAATCGCCCCGGCAACGAAGTACGGTGGGAAAATCGTTGTGTGCCAACCGGCGACCTGGGATACCGCGAAGTCAAAACTAACGACGGTGTGAACGGACAAAACGAGCGGTGCTGCCAACGCTGCCAAAAGGGTATATGCCTTTTCATATCGGAGCCAGTGGCGAGACGACCCCGTCCAACCCAAGCAGAAGATAGAGTAAACAAACCTCTTCATCTTGGTCTTGGATCTGTCGCGATAGGTCGCCAAGTCGGGAATCATCCCCATGTACCAGAACACCAGCGATGTGGAGGCGTAAGTACCAACCGCGAAAACGTCCCACAACAACGGACTTCGGAATTGCGGCCACATCCAAAGGTTCAAACTTGGATAAGGCAACAACCAAAATGCTAACCATGCTCTACCAACGTGAATGCCAGGATAAATCCCTGCACAAACAACCGCGAAAATCGTCATCGCTTCAGCGGCTCGGTTGATACTGGTTCGCCAGTTCTGACGGAACAAGAACAAAATCGCCGAGATCAATGTACCGGCGTGACCGATACCGACCCAGAAAACGAAGTTAACGATCGGCCATGCCCAAAAGACCGGGTTCATGTTACCCCAGATACCAACCCCCATGTAAAGGAGGAAGGCGATCAAGGATAAAAACATCACCGCTGTCAGAGATGAAAATCCGAACAGGATATACCACAGCATCGGTTGCGGCGCTTCTGCCACATTGCAGACCATCTCTGTGACAGAGTGATAGGTCTGATTACCCGTTATCAGTGGTGCACGATGTCCCGGAACATCAGACGTGTTGTCGATTTCCCGAGGATTGTACGATGCGATGTTAGCTGTGGTGGCCATGGTCACCTGATTCGTGTGAGTGATCATCCGAGTGACCGTGAGCTTCATCTCCCGGCCTGTGCGGATTTACTTGGGTAGCAGTTTGCAAACGCTTAGGAACATTGCGAATCTTAGCAAGATACAATGTTCTTGGCTTAATGTTGAGTTCTTCTAGAACGGCATACGCTCGCGGATCATTGTGCGACTTGTAGACCCGGCTGGTCTTGTCGTGCAAATCTCCAAAAACGATCGCTTGGGTCGGACACGCTTGTTGGCAAGCGGTGATGACGTCACCATCATGCACTCTTCCGTCCCCCTTGGTCTTGGCATGAATCTTTCCGTTTTGCACTCGCTGAATGCAATAGGTGCATTTTTCCATGACACCACGACCACGAACGGTTACTTCGGGGTTGAGAACCAGAGACTGCAACTTGGCAGATGCCTTTTCTCGGTTATCGGTCCAACCGTAGTTGTAACCATATTGCTCAACATAGCTGAAGTAGTTAAAGCGTCGCACTTTGGTCGGGCAGTTGTTACCGCAATAGCGGGTCCCGATGCAGCGGTTGTAGGCCATCGCGTTGATGCCTTCTTCGGTATGAACTGTCGCAGCAACTGGGCAAACTTGTTCGCACGGTGCGGTCTCGCAGTGCGAGCACATCATTGGTTGCGTCACAATGGTAGGATCAACCGGATCTTTGAACGAACCCTTGGCTTGAGTCGCTTCCATATCGCAGGTGAAATACCGGTCGAGTCGCAACCAGTGCATCTCACGACCCTTACGAACTTGCTCTTTGCCGACGATCGGTACGTTATTCTCCGACTGACATGCGACCACACACGCATTGCAACCAATGCATTTGTTGAGGTCGATCGCCATGCCCCACTTGTGGTTCAAGTCAACCTTTGGCTCTTCCCACAACGATTTGTTCTCGAAATGGTGCTCAACGGTTTCGAACGCGAAATTCGAATTCGTCTTGAATTCATCAAACGTTCCCTCGCGGATCAACGCTGGAGCACGCTTGGCGTTCTCACGCATACCACCTTCGTCTTCAATTGCGAAGTGATCTTGAGTGGTCGCGAGAGGATATGGCGTTGTCGTGTTCTTGACTTCAACGCTGGTGTAAACCGACGCTTGGTTCCATCTTCGGAAGGACGACAGATTGGTTCCAACCTCACTACCGTTGATACCAGCCTTGCCCTTGGCACGACCGTAACCAAGATTGACCGTAAACGATCCTTCTGCATGCCCAGGAACCACGAACACGGGGAGCAAAACATTGGATTCGCCAACTCGCAAACTCGCCAATTCGCCTTGCTTCAAGCCCAGTTCCCGAGCCGTGCCGATACTGCAAATCGCTGCGTTATCCCAAGTCAGCTTGGTGATCGGTTGTGGACACTCTTGCAACCATCCATTGTTAGCCAATCGTCCGTCGTAAACGGTATCGCTCGGACGAAGGACTACTTCGAGCTGCTTTTTGTCTAAACCGAGCGTAATTTCTCCGTCAGGCAATTCGTTTGCCGAAATTGCTACCCCATCGCCTTCGGTCGCCGCCGATGTGAAGGTCAACTCTCCCGCGAAAGATATCAAAGCACTGCCTGCCAAGAAACCGCTATGCAGAGTCTCTTTCCAAACTCGTTCGCTGAGTGTGCCACCACTCACCGCCTTGGCCGTTTCCATGACATATTGTTGCCCTGAAGTCACCGGTAGCCCAGCGAGCATCGCAAGAAACTCGATCGGCGACTTGCTATCTAGCAACGGATCGATCAAAGGCTGGCCAACACCGTACGTTCCATCAACGTTTCGAACGTCACCCCAAACTTCAAAGGGGTGAGCAGCCGGAACCGTCCATTTGCACAGTTCAGCTGTTTCGTCGTCATGGTTGCCCAAGTAAACCGAGTCCGGGATCTTCTCGATCGCTGCTGCCAACGCCAAATCGCCAGGCACGGTAAAGACTGGATTGTTTGCCAGTATCCATACCGACTTGAACGAGCTGGCTTGGTTGACGAAATCATCAAGCTTCATCGTGCCAACGTCTGCTAGCTCGTTGGGAGCAACATAAACGTTGACGGTCTTGCCTAGGTTTCCAAGCTTTTGGTTGATTCGAAGCGCTGCCAATTGAACGTTCAGATCAAGATGCGATCCAACGCATAAGGCCGACTCGCCCTTGTGACTCAACAGGTCGCTCGCGATACATTCAATAACTCGCGCCACTTTGCCCGCATCGTCAAGCTTGTTGTAGTACGTGTCCTCAATCTTGTCTTCGACGACAGTACCAGCGTCAATGGCTGACTCAATCTTCTTGAGTAATGCGGCTATTTGACGAGATTGCAGTGCCAATCGGAAGTCGGCCGCTGAACCTGTCACCGAGTACTGCGACTCGATCACATACAAACGATTGACCCACTCTCCATCTGGACTGCGATGGTTCGCAAATTGTCTCGCATTGTGGACGCTGTTGGCATCTGCCCCAAACAAATCAGCATCCAAGCTCACGATGACTTTGGCCGCATCAAGGTTCAAACCGATCGAGCCGCCCGCAGCCCCGACAGATTCCAACGCCTTGCTAACTTTGCCAGTGTAAACCGACTCGTACTTGACGAGTTTGGCCTTGGGATACATTGCGGCGGCATCCGCAAGAGCTCGTCGCAACGAAGGGCTCTGAGTAGGCTCGAATAGAATCGCGAGTCCTTCTCCTTGGGTTCCTGCCAAGACCTTTTTCTGATCTTCGATGAACTGAGAGAATGCGTCCCAGGCCGCTGTCTTGTTCGCAGCTTCTTCCGAGCTGAATTTCTTCGGTGACGAACGAAGCTTCTCACGCAGCAGCGGGTTCGCTATGCGATCTTGGTCGTACAACGACAGGATCGACGCTTGTGTTATCGCAGTCGTACCTGCGGATCGCAGCTTCTTGTTCTCGGTAAAGTTCTTTGGCTGTGAGTTTGCGTAAGCTGGGTGGTCTGGGTTGCCGTCGACCTTGAGCGGACGCCCTTCGAGGTTCGCGATCAACGCATTGACAACGCTACCCGCCCACTCGAAATTTGTAGCAAAGTACTCGGGAATCCCAGGCACTCGCCCTTCAGGACGAACAACAAACGCGCCAATCTCTTCACGATGATAGCGGCATCCAGCGACCCCACCGAGCGCCAGAGATGCACCCATCATCTGGATCCAACGTCGACGCGACACACCCTCGGGAAACTCCGAGGCCGCTTGGGGAAACTCACGAGTTACAAACTGCTGAAATTCAGGAGTTTGCTGCAGCTCGTCAATGCTACGAAAATATCGTTGCTGATGTTCTTGACCGGTGAGGCTCATCGGTGACACACTGCGCAGTTGGTTTGAGGGTTGATGTTGTTTTCTTCTACGAGCTTCTTGCCCAGTGCAAGCTGCTCTTCTTCGGAATCCAAGCTCCATCCTAGGTTGGTAACTTGGTCGGCTGGCCGAATATGAGGAGCCGGATTGCGGTGGCAATCGATACACCAAGTCATCGATTGATCCTCCGCTTGGTAAACTTCTTCCATCTTGTCGACGCGACCGTGGCAAGTAACGCAGGAAACGCCACGTGCAATGTGGATGGAGTGATTAAAGTACACATAGTCGGGCAACCGGTGAATCCGGACCCAGTCAATCGATTCCCCTGTTCGCCAGCTTTCGTGCACTGGCTTGAGCTTTTTGCTCTCAGCATGCACAGCAGACAATGTCGGTGCCCCGCCCTCAGCCGTCTTAGGACTGTGGCAGTTTACGCAGGTCTGGGTTGGGGGAATGGAGGAGTGTGCTGACTTATCAACGGAATTGTGGCAATACCGGCAGTCCATTTTCAGCTGCCCAGCATGCAGTGCATGGCTAAATGGGACCGGCTGAGTTGGTCTGTACTTCGTATTGAGAGTAACCGGACTGGTCGCCCCAAGGAACAACACACCAGCATAAGCCCCGCCGCCGGCGATCAACACGCCTAGCAACGCCAGAAACTTATTGGTCCATCTAGGATAAAGAAATCTTTGGGTTGTCATGAGTAGTTAACGGGACAGTGGTATCCGACGGTTCGTCTCGTCAGACATAGTTACAAATTCGGCGACGTTTCTTCAGCAAGGCCGAAGAGTGTAACCGCGACGCCTTATTACCATGCCGCAAAAAAACGCAAACAAAAGGTTCAAAAAATCATACGATCGCCGAGCTGCATTCCGAGCCAGCTCTGCCTCTGATCTATCGCCGCCAATCAGACAAAACACATAGGTTTTTCCCTGTTTTCGCCCGATAAACAGCCAGTCGACGCAGAGTTTTTACCCAATCTTTGCAAATTTTGCACGAGTTTACAGAGTACATGAAAGGAGCGAAAGGTATCTCGCCGCAGTTCACGCCTCGGAGCCACTCGATTCGGCACAAATCTTACCGAAATCCCTTATTTCTGTTGTCGGTTTTTAGGTCTGACAAATAGTCGCATCCAATTTGACGATTGCGTCACTTATGCTAACCCTCGTCTTTCACGAAACTCACTGGGGCGGCCCGGCTAGTGAAGTTATCCATTAGAAAATCGATCAGAGGGTTGGTAAAGTAAGTCCGGTCCGTCTCTCTGGGCTGCTCAAATCCATTTCGATCTCCGCTTCTTCGTTTCCGTTGTTGCCATGATGAAACCCCACGTGCTGAACCGTCGAATCCATTACTGGCTGACGCTACTCGTTGCATTGCCCCTGACAGTCGTTGTTGCCACGGGCCTGATGCTGCAAGTCAAAAAGCAATGGACTTGGGTTCAGCCTCCCGAAAAGAAAGGGACCGCCAAAACGCCCAGCCTTTCCTTTGCTGACATGCTCGAAAAAGTGCGATCGCACGATGGCTTTGAATCTTTTGACTGGTCAAATGTTCAGAGAATTGATGTCAGGCCTTCCAAAGGAATCACCAAGCTCGTGCTGACCGGTGATTGGGAAATGCAGTTGGACTCCGCGACGGGCGAGATCATGCAAGTCGCGATTCGTCGATCGGATTGGATCGAGTCACTCCACGACGGATCCTATTTCTTGGGTGACTTGAGCAAACTGGGAATCTTTTTTCCCGCCGGCGTAGGCCTACTCCTTATGTTGCTGTCGGGACTGTGGCTTTTCTGGCAACCCATTCAAGCGAAACGAAGAAGACGGAAATCCAGACTCAACCCCGAGAACTAGCGGCTTGCTCAACGCGAATACAAATCGGAATTCTCAGCACTCACCTTCTACTCTCCTATCGAACTATGCATGAATCCGACGACGCCTGTCACTTGATATCACATCCATCGGAACTCAAACCAACGACGACTTGGATGGAGACCAAATGGGGTTGGACGTCCGAAGAGTCGTTGATCGATCATCAGACGCGGGCCAGATTGTGCGCGGCGGTCCTGCTTCCCTTTCACGACGGCAAGCCAGATTGGTCCGGTTTTTACAAAAGCATCCGATGGATGATGGATTCGGCGGAGTACTACGGTGTTGAGTTGGTGCCGGTTCTTAACGCTGACACGGGTTACATCTTTCAGCTGGACAACGATACTTATTCGGAAGTGCTCAAACGTTTCCGCTCGGAGTTTCCGAACTCGAAATTTATTGCTGGGGTCACTGCGCGCGGGGCGGACTCAGATTCCAAGTTTCTCGTCGAGCGCTATTATCCTTTGATGGACCTCGTTCAAGAACACGATAACTGCGAGGTCATGATCATGACTTCTCGCTGGCTTAACTCTCTTTGCCCAGAGGAACGGCGAGACGGATACTTTGCCATCGCTGAACGACTTGAGCGGCCTGGCATTGTTCATGCTTTAGAGCCATCGTTTGTTCCGTGGGCGACACCTTTTGAGCCTTGGCTGCTCTGGCAATTGGCGAGTCATCCAAAATTCGTTGGTGGCAAAGTTAGCACGCTCGATGTCCCCCATTTCCTGTACTGGTCAGCCATGTGCAGGGACTTGTCTCTCAACTTTTCTCCGCACAGCGGCGACGACTTTGGAATCGCTACGGCTATCAAAATTGGCATGCCTCTTCTCATCGGTGCAGCCAGTAGTTCCGCTCCGCTTATTTGCGCGGCCAAAGATATGTGGCTCGGTAACAATGTGGCTGAAAAACGATTTCCAACCCGCCATGGTCATTTCGATACCAGGGTTTATAAACTCTTTGAAGCAATTCAATCCTTGGAGGATCAAGTCTTTCGATTTGATGCTTCGGAAAGCGTCGCTGCGTACAAACATAGCACCGCTCACGTGCTTAAAATATTAGGTATCATCCAGTCAACAGATCCGCATCCTATGTGCAGTGACCGCCGCGATCTCAATGAATCAACGGCGATGCAACAGTCCATGATTCGTCCACGACGCATGGCTAAAATGCTGGGAATACCTTACTTTGACGCGACTTAAACCATCGCCAACTCTTCTGATGCACTCTGGTGCGACTAGCTGTGTTTATTAATTTATTGCCAACCAAACACGCTGGCGAATTCTTCTTGAAAGATGGTGTTAATGTTAGGCGGGCAAATGCGAGCGAAGTAAATGCCCTGCATACCTGGCACGGGCCGCAACTGAAACCGACTTAAACCATCGTCCCCAATCGGACGAAGTTTGGCTAACGTTCGTTTGACCAAATCCATGTTTAGTTCCGCAGGTGGTTTGATGGGAACTACGCACAGACTCATCTGCCGAACTTTCCCAGTCGTCAACCAAAATGTGCGAGAGTCGATCGGGATTAGCTCCAATGCATATTCGACTAACAGCTTCTTAGAAACTTGAGCGAACGTTCTATTTCGCAGCACTAAGATCATCTCCTCTGTCGGTGTTAATCCGTGACCCCAGGCTGACTTCCAATCAACAATGATTTGATTGTCGACCATCATTGCTGCTTCTTGCAGTATGCTTATTGCGGAACGACTTTCTAAAACGAAAGCAGCGTCTGGCAATGTTCGGTTTGCAGCGCTGCGACTGTCTCTCCAATTATCCACCGAGAATTGCGTTTCTTTAAACAACTCGGTCGAGGGCCAACTCGGAATCGGTTTGCCCGTGATTTTTGCAAGGTGCCTAATCGTTTCGTAGACCATGGCCTTATCGATCAACGATGCGTTCTCATTCCAAACCAAACCACCATCAACGTACGAACAGTAATCTTTCACATTGCACATCGAGATTAACAGCTCTGCCGTTTCCTTTTCAAATCCCGCTGCACAGATCTCACTCACATTCCACTTCACGGAAGCGGTTGATTTTTCAGGCAACGAAGCAGGTGCGACAATGGGAAAACCCTTGGGATCCAAATTCAAACGGAGCCCCTCGGAAGCAAGAACTTCATCGAGGAAACCCGCGATCGTCTTGTTCTCGAACTTAATAGATACGAGTGGATTCGATTGCACACCTCTGGCCCTGCACGCTTGCCAATCAATCGTGATGCCGATGTTGGTGATTCTTGCGAACCCTTCTAAACCCAGGGCCAAGGGAACGTCATTGGGTGCAC
The DNA here is from genome assembly GCA_025459355.1 of Pirellula sp. Lineage (GTDB taxonomy): Bacteria > Planctomycetota > Planctomycetia > Pirellulales > Pirellulaceae > JBKCUI01. The sequence goes on along the minus strand of JALOQS010000026.1, from coordinate 12,166 downwards.
TCATCCTAGGAATGCTGAGCGAAGAGGCTTGTTTCCAATCACCCAGCATCTTGGCTTCGGGATGAAAGATATCCATCTCTGGATACTGTAGGCTTTCGAGGTCCAGGTCATCGACCGAGGATGGTGGACGAAAACCTGCGTCGGATCCGAATGTCCCACGACTATTGTTTAACAGGTCCTTTACCCTTTGCAATTCCGGCGGGAGTTTGTAGGCGAGCTCAGCCGCTACATCGGTTGTTGTCGTTGACTCCTCGGGTTTACCGTCGGAAGCTAAATCCCCTTTTCCAGGAAGGGCCGTCTCAGATGAACCCTTGTCAGGCATGTTAGGTGCACCGCTGTTAGCCGTACCGTTGTTATCAGACGAATTCGAGTCCGTTGCGTTGGTTGTATTGGAGTTCGCAGAAGGAATAACGACCGGGACGCTCTTGCCATCCCCATTGGCTGTTTGTTCACCCGGGGGAATTTGAGGGGATTCCTTTTCGTCTGGTAACGCCGGATTGGAATCGGGCTTGGGCTCGGTTTCCTTGGTCGGCTCGGATTTGCCATCGGTCTGAACTGGTGCTCCGTTGGCGTTCTCCTCGGTCAATTGTTTGTTACCTGCCTGAACGACCTGATCATCCTTCATGAACGAGAGAAAACTAAAAAAGCCGATTCCCGCCAGCACGGAACTCAGTACGGCAATGGTCGCGACCAGCAACAATTGGCGGCGTTTCTTGACGTTTTTGCTTTGCCAATCGCTAGCGGTCGATGGCTGGGGTGGTGCTGTATCGACCGGTTGAAAATGGATCGTTGAATCAGATGTGCCATCGTTGCCGCCGATCGGACTCCAATCGATCTGTTCGGGATCAACGCCGGTCAGGTTTTGAGGTAAATTCGAGAGAACTTCGTCCCAATCGCCATAGTCCTCTTTGGTTAACGCCGTAGAATCAAAACTCGGAGAAGGTTCTCGGCTTGGCGCCCCACTTGGATTAGAAATGGGCCCTTGCTTCGGCACGACAATAGCGTGCTTGCATTTCGGGCATGGCAGAGATTTACCCAGCAGCGCTGAGTGCTTGACTACAACCTTGGCCTGGCAACCCGGGCATTGCATGCGAAATGGAATCACGGTGATTTCAGATTGTTGGGACGGCAGTGGAAAACCGCAGTAGAAGTATCGAGAAGATCTACCTTATTTTATCCGATTCGCATCAGAAAATGCAAAGCATTCCCGCGTTCTAACCCTCATATCCCCCTATTTTGCTGCTCATGGAAACACTTATACCCTTTTTTCAACAGCCATTGTTTATGGCTGGCGGCATTACCTCTGATGGCAGCCTGACCAGCAGCCTGATCGCATTGACGGCTCTAACCGCCATGGAAATCGTGCTGGGAATCGATAACTTGGTCTTTTTATCGGTTTTAACGGGCAAGCTTCCCAAACATCAGCAAAAGTCTGCTCGGCTGGTAGGCTTGGCTATGGCGATGGGGATGCGATTGGTATTGCTGGGTTTCATTTTCCTAATCGTCAAAATGAACCAACCGTTCTTCATGCTAGATAGTCTGCCAATAGGGGAGTCAGCTAAAGCTTGGCTTCAAGAACGCCCTGAAATCAACGGCCTATCTCTGAAAGATCTGGTTCTCATCGGTGGAGGTCTCTTTCTCCTATGGAAGAGCGTCAAGGAAATTCATCATATGGTTGGAGGGGAAGCCAGCGAACATACGATTACGGCTCGCCCAAGCTACTCATCGGTAATCGTCCAGATCACCATCCTCGATCTGGTTTTCTCCCTCGACTCTGTGATCACCGCCGTGGGACTAGCCGACCAACTCTGGGTCATGGTTACCGCTGTCCTTATCTCCGTCGGGGTTATGATGGTGTTCGCAAATCAAGTCGCTAGCTTCGTCGAAAAACACCCTACGGTAAAAATGTTAGCCGTTTCATTTTTGGTGATGATCGGCGCGATGCTTGTTGCTGACGGTAGCGGCACACACGTTAGCAAAGGCTACGTATATTTCGCTATGCTCTTTTCTTTGTTTGTGGAAATACTCAATTTGCGAGCCAAGCACACGACGTCATCAAACGGTCAAAATGCATCCGAGGCTCTACCTAGTTCCGCCAACTAGATCAATTGTGATTTTGAGTGGAGTGTAGATCCTATGCTGAATCGATTGCACGGTGATGAACCTCCCTCGATCGCGATCATTGGGTGCGGCCTAGCTGGCGCCGCTGTCGCATGGCAGGCTATCCACAGAGGCTGGTCAATCACGGTGATTGATCGTGCTGATTCAGAAAGCTGCTCGCGCGTTGCAGCTGGCTTGGTAACCCCCATCACAGGCGGCCGGGCCGCTGCCAGCTGGCAATGGGATCTTTTTTTCCCAATGGCTCGAACATTCTACAAGCGGATCGAACAAACAACTGGCGGTCAATTCTGGCATGAACAACCGGCGTTAAAAGTTTTTCAGTCCGCCGAAGAACAATCGCTCTTCCAAAACCGATGGAACGTGCCACCTGAGAACGAGACCATGCCTTCGGTGCAACCGTTTGATAGACAAGCATGTCCCGTGTTGAACATGCCGTTTTCTGCAGCCCTGCTGCAACCGGCGGCTAGATTAGAAACCAGCTCTTACCTAGATGCGACAAAGGATTTTCTTCAAAGGCAATCGTCGCTCCACGAAATGGATCTTGATTGCGATCGCGACATTGTCTTCACTCCCCAACCGAAAATCGCAGGTTTGGATGGCTGTTTTGATGCGATCTTTTTTTGCCAAGGTTTCGCGGCTCGCGAAAACCGTTGGTTTCGAGACTTGCCTCTTCATCCGGCTCGCGGTGATATCCTAAAAATCGCTGCCCCACCTGCCTTTCCTACCGACCACGTCGTCCACCACTCGGCATGGATTGTACCTGATGGGAACGGAGAACTATTGCTCGGGGCAACCTATGATCGCAAGACCCTCGATGGCGTCGTCGACGACCGTGCCGAAGTGGTTGAGGCGAGAGTGACTCTACTCGATCGATTTCGCGAATTGCTCGCTCCGCCGTCTCGCAATGCTTCGATTAAAGTCTTAAAGCATCGAGCCGCCGTTCGCCCCGCTAGCTACGATCGACATCCATTAATCGGCCAGCATAGAGAACATCCGTCCTTGTTCTGCTTGAACGGTCTCGGTTCCAAGGGGTCCCTGATGTCCCCTCTACTGGCGGATGCACTTTTAAACTGCATGAATGGAAAAGCGATACCAAAAGAATGGGATTGGAATCGCATGTTAACGAGCAAGTCTCTCAATAGAAACGAGAATCCCAACACACGATCTGACTAAGATGGCAGCTCGACGACGATTACCGCACCACTCGCGTTCGCGGGCCGCAACTCATCTCCCCCGACGTAAATGCGACCATCATGTGCCTCAATGATCCGCCGACTAATTGCCATGCCCAAACCAGTCCCCTTGGTCTTGGTCGTGAAGAACGGATCGAATATTCTTTGTCGTTGCTCTTCATCGAGCCCCGGGCCGCAATCAGCAATGACCACTCGTATCGCGGACGACCGTCCATTCTTAATCTCTTGGCAAACGACGTACACCGTTGATCGCTTCGGAGAAACGAACAAGGCGTTCTCGAATATGTTTCTAAGGACTTGAGAGATCTTGTCCGGGTCGCAATAGATGGCAGGACAATTATTGCAATCAATACTCAACGCCACCCTTAAGTCTTTTGATTGGTCCTCCAGATTAGACCATGTTTGTGAACACAGCTCAGAGAGAATATGCCGTGTCTTGCCGAGCTGAATGGGGGCCGCATAGCTCCTCACTTCTTCATACAAAGTCTGCAATTCCACCAACGCCGAACGTATGCGTCGAATGAGATCCTTTTGCTCGGGCTGCGAATCAAGATCCAAATCCAACATATCCAAACAAGCTCGCGATCGCTGCAATGCATTGCGGCTCTCATGCGCCAAACCAGTTACCATTTGACCGATCGCGGCTAATCGTTCGCTTTGAATGAGCCGTAACTGGGCGTCACGTAACTCTGCTTCGGTCTGCTGACGCTCAGTCATGTCTCGCATGATGCCGGTATACAAAACTTGATCGTCTATCTTGACTTCGCTAATGGCTAAATCGACTGGAATCAAGGTCCCGTCGAGCTTCTGCCCTAACACTTGACGGCCTACACCGATGATGTTTCGTTGACCGGTTTCTTGGTACTTGTGGATATACTGGTCGTGTCGCGACCGATCTGGCTCCGGCATCAAGAATGACACGTTCTTCCCAATCAAGTCGTTAGGCTTGTAACCAAACAGCTTTTCAATAGCTCGGTTCGCGTGGAGTATCGTCCCGCGATGGTTTATCGTGACGATAGCATCGACCGCCGTATTTAAGATGGCGTTTAACAACGCAGTATCAACTCGCCCCTGCGTATCGTTTTCCATCTGATTTGAATCCGTCATTCGACTACCTCAAGCCAATCTGGCTTTAATTCGTTTAGCATACTAACAATGATCGCTCGCTGCTGATCGTCAATAACAACCCCGTGCGGTATGTTGGCCCCGTGCACCAACACCTCGGTCATGCGGCTTTTGACAACTCGCATCACAGGCTCAGGCAGTCCGTCGAAGTGTTTTGACAACAACAGAAAACTACAGCGATTCTTAAACATGTATTGGGACAAATCAAAATCTCGAAGCGATCGCCCTTGTGAATCCACAGGTCCCTCACTCAGAAAATCGTCCTGGAATCGCTTTGAACCAACTACGTTGTCCGTCAACTCATACTCATCCGCGAACAGCAATGCTTTGACCAGTTCTTCGCCCACAGCAGCGATGCGGCGCTCGGTCGATTCGCTCACATAGTCCGCTGCTCGTCCGAGGGCTTGATTCATGGCTTTGTCGAGATGAGTCGCTTGCCGTGATTCATAATTGGCTCGCGTTATCAGATTGTGGACACGTGTCTGATGCTCCAGAACCATCAAGGCGACGATATCACTTTCTTCGGACAAATATCCGCTCCGACTAACTTCGCTGGGAAGCTTCTTCAAATTTGCTCCCGACTCCATGTCGAGACCTTGAGGGTCCTCTCGATCGACCGCGTAGACGTTCCCCATATGCCTCATTGCACCATGAGAACCTGTCACATACCATCCGCCCCATCTCTGCAAAAATGGGCTCCGATGATCAGACACATAGCTGGACGAACCACTCCGAGGACGACCTGCTTTGTCTGCGTAAACCGAACGGACTAGTACACCCGGCACTCGCTCGGTTCGCGTGGTTGCATGACACGATAAACACTGACCACGATCTCTTATGATGGTCGGTCTCTCTGGCGCCTCATCAATTTGTCGACTCGGCAGCTCCAAAGTGTAAAACACCGAACCCAAAGAGTCGTCAATTGCCGTGAGCTCGATAATGTTGCTCCCTTGAACGGTTCCCACATAACAATCATCGTTGAAATAGATCGCTCGCGGCTTTCGAGGTGAGATATGGTTGATCTGCAAGCTGGTTTTTGAAAACACCAGGCACTGCGAAGAAACAGGAACGTCTAAAAGCTCTAGCAGAGATGGTAGATAACTACCCTTTTCATCCGCAACCAATTCCGCCTTGCCCGCTAAGATGTCCTGCCAGAGAACCGCAACTCGATCTCGGGATGGACTGTCATAATACGACACGGGCGGATTCTCAAAATCGTCCCCCGATCGGACTTCATTAGAAACCACAACGCCAACGACAGACATCCATAGCAGCCCCAGACTAATCGGAAGCCAACGCATTGCTTATTTGTCCTCATCATCATTGAGGATCCGCATCGACTCGGAATCTAGGTCGTCGTACTGCCCACTTTTGATGCAGTACAAACATCCAATCAAACCTAATGCACCCAAGAATAGTGCTGCAGGCAATGCAATGTATAAAACACTCATGATTACTTACCTTTGGTCTTTTCACGGCGTTTCGTAAACGTTCTCGCATTCATGGCCAACACCAACACGGATACGCCACTCAAAGGCATAAACAGGGCCGCGGTAAGTGGATGAATGAGACCACTAATCGCTAACGAAAGCGTGATGGTGTTGTAGAGTAAGGAAACGACAAAGCAATTGCGTATCGCCCGGACAACTCGCTTTGATGCCAAGAATAATTCCAACAGTGAACTCAATCTCGGATTGGCGATATAAATCGGGGCAGCGGCTAACGATTGTTCCGTATTGCCGCGTACCGCAATTCCGATATCAGCCGCTGCCAAGGCCGCGGCATCGTTGACTCCGTCACCAACCATCGCGATTTGAATACCGAGTTGCTCGCGACTGTTGCGAACCATCGCAAGCTTATCTTCTGGGTTCTGTGCTCCCAAAACGGTCTCTAATTCGACCCCTTGATTACGCAGCGACTCGGCAATCTTCTCGACAACCTTCGGATGATCCCCCGATAATATTCCCAGCTTCCATCCTAATTCACGCAACGCTCGTAGTGTGTCGACGGCATCGTGTCGTATCGCATCTCCGACGGCAAAGAGCCCCACCACATGATCATCGCTCGCGACCCAAATCGCCGACTGCCCCTTTTCTACAATCTCCATGGCCTGCACTCGCCAGCTCTCGGTGATCGGAATGCCAAGCCTTCGAATCCATGCTTCACTGCCAACTGATAAAATGGCTTCGTCTATCGAGCCGCCTCGAAGTAGTCCGCGAACCCCCAACCCTTGTTGCTGAACAACCTCCGAGGCATTCGCAGATCCGTAATCGACCCCATGCACTTCCGCTTCGTAAGCTTCAGAAAAGTCAACGATTGCTGATGCAATGGGGTGATAAACTGATCGCTCAAGCGCAGCTATGGCTGGCAACCACTTCTCATCACCAATCCATCGGTGTACATGCATTCGCCCCATGGTGATCGTACCAGTCTTATCCAGCCATAACATTCCTGGCTTGGCAAGCTTCTCTAAACACTCTCCCTCGCGAACCCAAATCTGCTGACGAGCCGCTCGCCCTAGCGATATGGTTACGACCAATGGTGCAGCCAATGCTAAGGCACATGGACAAGCGATGGTGAGCAACGCAATCGTATGCCCGGTTGCCGTCCCGACACTGGCTGCCACACTCCACCCAGCAAACGTTAATACCGCCAACGCGAGCACGATAACCACGAACCAACGACTGACTTTATCGGCCGCTTGGATCCAAGGTGTCCGGTAGGTGGTGGCGTCTCGAACCATCGCCATCAGTTTGCCCATGCGGCTTTCGTCACCAGCCGCTGATACCAACATTTCAACACGAGATGTTAAGTTCGTTGTTCCGCCTACGACAACGTCACCCGACTCAACCATCACGGGCTGCGTTTCACCAGTCAACAGCGACATGTCAATCGCGCTCTTGCCCGTGAGTATCTCTCCATCCGCAGGAACTATCTCTCCGGGCTCTACCACCGCGACGTCACCTGGTTTCAGGCGGCTCGATGGAACAACTGTTATGACGTCATCGGGTCCCTTTTTCTTGGCGATATTCGCATGCCATCGCAAAAGCCTGGTCATCGAGACTCTCGCTCGCGATTGAGCTCGGAATTGTAGATATCGACCTACTCGCAATAAAAGTACGAACGACGCTAGCGAGTCAAAATACACATGCCCAACCCCGGTATACGCACCGTACACCGCGCTCGCCGATCCAATGAGCAACGCGATCGCAACGGGGATATCAATGTGAGGTGTCTTTGACTTAATCGCAGCCCAAGCGGTTTGGAAAAAAATTTGGCCCGGAAACATGGCGGCTAACAGCCCCAGAACTGCACCTACCCATCGGAGGAAATACTCGTTCTCTTTTGATATGCCCGTCGCCTCGCCCGCATAAAGCGCGACACCAATCCACATCGCATTGGCGGCCAAAAACGCTGCGACCGCTAAACCAATCCAATGCTCTCGCTGCTTCAATGTGACTTCGCGAGCTTGTTCTTCGTCATCTTGCCATGGCGCAAGCTGATAACCGATCTTGGAAAGTCTAGATGCGACTCTCGCTACCGTTGTTTGCAATGGATCATAAATCAATTCGACGGAGTTATCGCTAAGCCGAACTCGCGCGCTATAAAGTCCGTGAATCGTCGGCTGCAGTCGCTCGATCAACCAGGAACACGCCGCACAGTGCATCCCCTCGACAGACAGCCGCACGCAATCGAGTCCACCCGGCAGGTGGTTGACCTTTACTCCCGCAGCGTCCAAATCAAACAAGACCGCATTGCGTTGCTCGGACTCTTGAACCCCTAACGCACTCCCTGTATCAGCTCGGAGCTTGTAGTAGTCTTCTAAACCCATCTCATGGATCAAGGCATAAGCACCCATGCAACCATTGCAGCAGAACGCACGCTCTTGCCCCGAAGACCCTCGTGCAGGAGCGCCACAGTGAGCGCACGGCACCGAGTTTTCTTTCTTAGCTAGTTTGCGATCTAGTGCCATCGTGATCAGTTGCCTCCGTCATTCGTATCGGCTTGGCAACATGGCAACCCTGCATTGAGAAGCGTTCGAAGTCGATTGAGTCGCTCAATACCTGTTTCAGAGCCAATTTCAGAGCCAGCAAACTCGACTGAACTTGTTGCATGCATCTCCGATTCAGTCTGCTCGGTCGCAGACGCTTGATTGAGCAGCGAGGCTGGTATCGGTAACTCAACTGTGGAGCGCGCAACCATGAGATAAACTCCCATCGTTAGCACACACAGCGACGACACCACACCCGTAGCTCCTCGCCAACGATCTCCCATGAATCGCCACCCCCAAACCGAAATCGATAACAAAGGTAATGTTCCGATCCAAAATGCGATCATGGTGGCCATCGCCATTGCGGTTGAAGTCGACGCAGCTGCGGTGACGACAAAAACATATAACCAACCACACGGAAGCAAAGTCGTCGTTAAACCCCAACCGAAAGCGTTTTGCCAACGTGTCTGCCGTGGCAACAAATGACGAAATCGCGCCAATTGCATACTCCACGCTTGCACCCATTTTCCGTGCTTAGCCGTGCTACCGGAAATCAAAAATCCATCAGGTGACAATGCGATCAACAATCTCCAAACGCCCATGCCAATAAGAACTATACCAGCCCATACACCAATCGATTGAAACCAATCCCACCGTCCTAGCGAACTCGCCAAGAAACCAACCGCCAATCCCATCATCAAATAGGTCGTGAGCCGACCGATATGGTACGCGGCCATCTGCTGAATAGCATTGATCTTTACTTTGAGATCAGCTTGCCCGTCAGGGTTCTTCAATCCAGACGCCATGATTGCAAACGGACCACACATCCCAACGCAGTGCAACGAACCCAACGCAGAAGCAATCGCTGTTGCACCTAGCAACTCGAATGCGTTGCCCCAAGAGCTCATGATGGCATTTTCCAATCTATGGTGCGTTCCATCCAAAGCGATTTTCCATCGACCGTACCCGATAGCTCTAAATGCCAAAAGCCAGGCTTCTTCATCGTCAACGCGGCTGTATAAACCCCGTCTCGTTCGACGACCTCCACTCGTTGCTGTTCAGCGACCCGAGTAAAGTGAAACACTTCTACGGTCCAGTTCAAACCGCTGACATGTTTACCATCTTTGTCGGTAATATTCAGAACCAATACATCGTTGGTCGACTTTTCCGTGTCAATTTCAACTTGCAGTCCGGACTCTTTAAAGTGCTTGAGGGACTGCTGCCGCTCCGACCACTGTACCGAGCGTTTACCAAATCCGGGTATCGATCGGAATGAGGGATCGCCAGCTGCCATGGTAATTGCCACGACCGCGATCGTGATATCAATCGCAAAGAAACCAAGAATCAAAGAAACCCAAAATCGGCGAGATCCTGCTTCAGTCATTTTATTGTGGTCCTAGTAGGCGAACAGGTAAATCGCGAGTTGATTCGCTGCCATCTTTTACGGTAATGGTCGCGTTAGCAAACCCCTTGCCATTGGTCATGGCAATCGGAAACTTGACATCCACTAACGCCAGCACGGTTTCACCTGGTTCTAACTTTAGTCTTTCACCAGCACTCCAATTCGCTTTGATTTTTTCATCGCTAGGAGCCAGCAAATACTCTTGAGCTATTTGGCTTCGATTCACAAGCCGGATCTTGAAGTTGTTTTGAACCTGCTTGTTTTCCAAAATCGAAAACGGTGATCCGCCCCCTCGAAAAACTCTGGCATCAAACGCAAACTTGGTTGACAAGATGTAGAGGAACAATCCCGCCAGCACCGTGATCAGTACCGAATAGATGGCTGTTCTGGCTCGTATCAATTTCTGAGGTTTGCCCTCAAGGCCGTCTTGACTCGTGTAACGAATCAATCCAATCGGTTGTCCAATTTTTTGCATGACCGTGTTACAAGCGTCCACACATTGTGCGCAGTGAACGCATTCGAGCTGCAATCCATTGCGAATATCAATACCGGTTGGGCACACAGCAGTGCATCGCCCGCAATCGATACAATCCCCAGCAGAGGGTACATTGAGTGCAGCAACCCCCTCTTTGATTCTCTTACCCTTCTTGCGAGGTTCACCCCGTTTGGTGTCATAAGCCACGATCAAGGATTTGCGATCCAACATGACCGATTGGAATCGACCGTAGGGACACGCGATCATGCACAGTTGCTCGCGGAACACTAATCCATGGAACGTCATGGCTGCTGTCGAGCCAAACATAACCAGAAAGGCGATCGGATGCTGAGTTGGAGTCATTCGCATCCATTGAGCTAATCGATCTGTTCCGACAAAGTAACTCAGAAAGACGTGTGCAATCAATCCGCAAAGGATAACGTAGACGATAAACCGAGCTACCTTCATTGGTCCACTCAGCGTTTTGAGGCCCTTGCCACCACGCCCAATGGTTCCATCGAAAAATCGATCGATAGGTCTAAACACGAACTCCATGTAAACCGTGTGTGGACAGGCCCAGCCGCACCATACTCGACCAGCAACACTAGTCGCCAACATGACCGTAAAAAACGAACCCAGCAACAAGCATGCTAAGAGCGGAGTATCGGTCGGATAAAACGTATGCCCCAGAAACGTAAACTGTCGAGAAGCGATATCCAACAGGACATACGGCTTTCCATTGATGCGGAGGTGAGGCAAGATCACAAAGAACGCGATCAACGCGTATCCAACGATGCGACGTTGAGTCCAATATTTGCCAATCGCTAACGACGGTGTAATCCAGCGGCGCTTGCCGTCTTTGGCTAACGTAGGAAGAACCTGTTCATTCGGTTGTAGAATCGAACCTTCATTTCCAGCTTTGTGATTTGATTCCGAGGCTTTGCCTCTAGAAAGCTCCGATTTCGCGGTCTCGTTTTGGCAATCCCCTTCTCCTTTGCAATTGCCGCAGCCGACAGAGCATGCTGCTATTTTGGCTTCAGGCGAGGAGATGATCGGAAAGTGATCGGTCGTACTCATGTTTTTGGATCCCATCCCAACGCATTGGGATGGGCCTTGTTTCGAGGTCTTATAAAATGGTGGGCTGGTATCTGTGACACTGCATCTTTGATACCAACACCCCCTCGTCGGTTACATTTTTTGTGTAGGTTCAGCGGAACTTGTTGGCCACGCCGGTATGGGACTACCGTCAGGTCCTTTTGCAGTAGCGGGCTTTGAACCACGCAAACTGGCAACATAAACCGACACCAAGATGACGTCGTTCTGATGTGATAGACGTTTGCTCCAAGCCGGCATAGCTCCTCCAGCGAGCCCCTCGTTGACGACTTTAATGATGTCAGTCAAAGACTTCACGGCTTTGTAGTTGTCGTCACAAAGATTGGGTCCAACATTCCCGCCACCTTCCGCACCGTGGCACGAAACACAGTTCGAGCGAAAGATCGACTGCCCGACGTTCACCCACTTCGGATCTTGTAAATACTTGACCATCGTGGCTTCGTCGGGAGTTAAGTCGCCAATTTCTTTGTATTGCTTTTTAGTGTTTTCCGAAAGTGCTGTCTGAAACTGATCGGCTACGGAACGACCTGCCTCACCCCCGTGGAAGTACATGAGGTAAAACGGGCATGCGGCGATCGTCACCCAGAACAACCATTTCCACCAACCGGGGAGCGGGTTGTCGTATTCCTGAATCCCATCGTAGCTATGCCCAACAGGTGGCTCTTTGTTTGTAAGTGTAGACATTAAGCGTTCGGCCCTTTCCGAGGATCAACGATCTGATCTTGTAGTGGTATACTGCTGAATTT
>JALOQS010000189.1 GCA_025459355.1 Pirellula sp. | reverse complement strand
GTGGTTTGGTACGAATGCTTCTCCGAGAACTTCGAATCGATCCACAATCACAACGCCTATGCGTTCATTACAAACGACAAGAGATAAGATACGCATATCGTCTCGATGGAAGTTTCATCGGCCATCATCAATTGCCAAAACGCTTTGAGATGTGCCGAAGAAAAACTAAAAAGAATTCAGGGGCAAGGAGTAATTGGCATCGCCGTTTCCTTGCCTTTACGTTTTTTTGCTGTCGACCGTCCAAGTTCAAATGCCAGGCTTCTGTTCTCTCGCGTAGAGTCGCACAGAATCATTGCGAGGGATCTTGTTCGGCTTCAGCCCACACATCAATTTGTTCTCCCTGCACGGAGACATGAATGCGATTGGCATTGCAGCACACAGGGCAGTCCTCGACATAGATTTGTGACATCCCCTCCGTGATGTCTAGCGGGATCACGATCTCTTCACCGCAAGAGTCGCAAACGTACGATCCCTCACATTCCGACCGAGTTGCATCACTGGATTCATTTTCGTCTCGTTCTGAATCATCGATAGGAGGCAACTCTTTGCCGCTTGCCAACAACTCGCACACCCACAACATAACGGCCAGGGACGCGGGGTCAGCTAAACGGTGATCGGAGCCCGTTTCGATTAGCGCTTCACCCCCGAGCCCGCTCGTTTTCAGTAACTCCTCCGAGTCTGCAAAGGGAATAACGTCATCCCGTCGGCTGTGCAGTATCACCGTCCGACGTTTGGTGATTTTGGCCGAGCCCCATCGCTTCCAAGCAGGGCAAAGCAAAACCAGGGGAGTTTGGCTACTAGAGATATTCATCGCTACAGCGCCCCCTCGCGAGCTTCCCACGATTACATCGGGTCGGTGGTTATCGAACGTCCTTTGAGCGACTTCTAACGCTGCGACGAAATCGTCATCATCAAGCCCTGGATTCAAGACCTCGTGTCCAGCGTTGGTCAGGTAGGTAGGTTTTACTCCTCCGACGACGCTGTGCCATCCGTGTAGAAACAGTATTTTCATTGTTAACCTCGTTTTGCTTCGGTTTCTCCGAGCGAAGAGCGTTATCGGCATTCGGTCCGAAAAAACATCCCCTATCAAGCAGCCTTATCGGTTTTCACGATGTCGAATTCCGCGTTCGAGGATGGAAAATAGAGTTTAGCGGCTATCAACTCGATGCTCGCGTTAACTCGATGTTTGATTTCTCGGAATCGGTTGGGTGTGGGATCTTTCGTGGTGGGAATGCCTTTGGCGTTTCGCCCTCTCGCGTTTATGATGGTTGGTTTCCTCTTTACCCTTGCTTTTCCCTGATCCAGTTATGACAGCGAATTTTTCTCGTCGAGTTTCCCGCCGGTTACTGCTCTCCTTGTTTTTGGCAGGTTTTACGTTTGGAGCTCCACTGCAATCGGAGGACAAGTCTCCGCCCAAGCCTGAGCAACCCGTGCTTCCAGCCGCATCAGGCGAGGGACAAGCAGCCATCTCGACGTTCCGTTTTCCGAGTAGTTTGCAGTGCAATCTCTTTGCCGCAGAACCGTTGCTAGGAAATCCAGTCGTCTTCGGGATCGACCGATTCGGTAATGTATTCGTGTGTGAATCATATCGACAGAACAAGGGGGTGACGGACAATCGAGGTCATGATGAGCAATGGCTTGCCCGTGATCTGGCCGCAATGACAGTGGAAGATCGGATTCAATTTCACCGAGAGCTTTTGGGAGACAAAGCGAGTGAGTACGAAAAGTTTGACGACTTGATTCGAGTCCTTACCGACCAGGACAACGACGGCGACGCTGATAGCAGTATTGTATTCGCCTCTGGGTTTAATCGATTGGAAGAGGGGACTGGTGCTGGGGTTTTGATCCGAGATGAGCAAGTGTTCTACACCAACATACCCAACCTATGGTCTCTTACCGACTCGGATGGTGACCTCAAATCCGATGGCCGCAAATCTTTGAGCAGTGGTTATGGTGTTCGCGTCGCGTTTCGTGGGCATGACATGCACGGCTTGGTTATGGGGCCGGACGGGCGCGTTTACTTTTCGATTGGAGACCGAGGGTACTCGATTCAGACTCCGGCTGGGAAGTTTCAAGATCCGGAAAGTGGAGCCGTGTTTCGATGTGAATTGGACGGATCGAATCTCGAAGTCTTCGCGACTGGGCTTCGCAATCCCCAAGAGTTGGCGTTCGACGATCACGGCAACTTGTTCACCGGAGATAACAACTCAGACTCAGGAGACCGAGCACGCTGGGTTCAGGTCGTCGAGGGAGGTGACACGGGCTGGCGGATGATGTATCAGTATCTTTCTGATCGCGGTCCCTTTAATCGAGAAAAGATCTGGTATCCGTATGGTCCAGAGACGCCCGCATACATTGTTCCACCCATCGCAAATTTGAGTGATGGTCCATCGGGACTCGTGTATTACCCCGGTGTGGGATTGGATGGAGAAGCGGACTTAGCTGGTTCGTTCTTCCTGTGTGATTTCCGTGGTCAAAGCTCCAACAGTGGGATTCGGAGAATCAAGCTAAAGCCGAATGGTGCTACGTTCGAGGTGCAGACCAATGAAGAATACATCTGGAATGTCTTGGCAACGGATGTCGATTTTGCACCCGATGGTAGCTTGTATCTAAGCGACTGGGTGAATGGATGGGATGGTGAAAACAAGGGGCGTATCTACCGTTTTGCCCCTAAGTCAGAGGACGCCACAGCGTCGGGCAAGGCTTCGGCTGAAATTCTCAAGAAGGGATTTAAAACTCTCAGTGTATCGGAACTGGCGAGCTTGTTGAGTAACCCAGATCGCAGGATTCGCTTCGAAGCACAATACGAATTGGCTGCGCGAGGAGAAGCGAGTGTCTTGGCGTCGGCGCTTCAATCTGCCAGTGCGAGCGTTAGGCTGCATGCCGTTTGGGGGGTAGGGCAAATAGCAAGGCAAAAGGCAAGCGAAGTGGCGACACAATCGTTAATCACGGCGCTGACTGACAAAGACGAAGCCATCGTCGCGCGGGCCTGTGAGATGCTATCGGAAAGCAAGAATGGAATTACTCCAGTTCAATTGAAATCGCTTCTGGCGAACTCATCGCCGGTGATTAGATCGCAAGCCATGATGGCGGTTGGTCGAGTCGGTGCATCGGTTTGTTTGGACGATGTGGCCAAGATATTGATTGAGAATGAAGATAAAGATCCAATTGTTCGGCATGCTGGGATAATGGCTTTCGCAGGGGCAATCGGTGATTCGTTGGATCGTTGGGTAAAGCACAGCCATGAGTCAGTCCGAGTCGCGGTGGCCGTCGCGTTGAGAAAAGCTAAGAACCCAGGCATCGCGACGATGCTCGATGATGCATCCCCGCGAGTGGTTAGGGAAGTTGCCAGAGCGATTTATGATGTTCCGGATCTACACGGTGGCCTACCGCAATTGGCTGGCCTGACAATTGCAGAAGAATTCGATCCTGCCATTGTTCAGCGAATCATCCACGCCAACTTTAGGTTGGGGGGAGAAGCGAATGCGCAACGTTTGGTCTCGTTCGCGACCTCAAAATTGAGCACCACTGCGTTGCGAGCGGAAGCGATTCAATTATTGGGTGATTGGGCGAAACCCGGACCTCGCGACCGAATCTTGAATCGGCATCTGCCGCTAGAAGATCGATCCGCCGAGTTTGTAACCAAGTTGATGCAGGAGAATATTGCTCTGCTGGCTTCGGCGGACGATGAGGTTCGAGATGAGTTTTTCAAGGTCGGTGCAAAACTCGAGATTCGCGGTATTTCGGATCTTCTCGAGGCGATTGTAGAAGATGCTTCCGCCAATCCTTTGCGACGGGCCGATTCGATTCGAGCCTTGGCACGTTTGAAGCCAGAGCGAGTCATCGAATTGGGTGACATGCTTTTCAGCGATCCGAACGCGGCGGTTCGCGTCGCGGCGTTGCAATCGTTCGCCACGTTGTCAAACGACAAAACAACAACGCAAGTTAAGTTGGCTCTCAACTCAAAGGATACTTCGGAGCGACAAGCCGCGTGGGATTTACTGCAAAGCGAAAGCAAGCTGGAAGCGTCGGTGGTGACCTTGCTCATCGATGCTCGGCTTAGCGATATTTTGGAGGGCAAATTGCCGGTCGATACCCAGCTCAACGCTATCGAAGCGGCCTTAGCACGAGGTTCTGCTGCGACCAAGGACAAGGTGGCTGCCTTGGTCGAAAACAGGGATAAGCAATTGGAGACGAGTCCTAAAGCTGCCTATGCAGATTGTTTGGAAGGTGGTGATATCAGGGCTGGTCGAGAATTGTTCTTCACCAGGAGCAGCCTGTCGTGTGTTCGTTGCCACAAAGTTGGTGAAACCGGTGGTGAGGTGGGGCCCAATCTAAGTCAGATCGGTTTGCAAAAAGACAATCCGTATCTACTGGAAGCGATTGTGGCTCCTGACACGGCGATCGCGACTGGTTTTGAGACGGTTGTGATTTTGACCGAGGACGACGAAAGCTTTTCGGGTATCTTGAAATCCGAGGATGACGAACGCATTCAGATCATGGATGCCCAAGGTGCATTGATCTCGGTCGAGAAAGATTCCATCGTTGCGAGAAAGAAAGGACTATCGTCAATGCCGGCTGGGCTCATGAAATACATGAATCGCAGAGAGTTGCGAGATCTCGTCGCTTATCTCAAGTCGCTGGATGGAACACCGGCTGCGACAGCCAATGTCGGGGATGTCGGTGGGCACAAATAGAAGTCATGAATCGAAGCCACTTGCTTAGCCTGCTGTCTGAGTGCACAGGAGATGATATTTGGTCGATCGAGCATTGCAGACAAGTTCGCGTTCCCGAAGATTGGATTGCGGAATGCGTCGATGCGTATGAGAGTGGTTTCGATCGAAACTCAAACACGATTTACTACCGAGAGCGTATCGTAAATCAGTTCGAAGGAGTTCGTGATGTCGACATTGCATGCATGATTGCTCAGACGCTTGGCGTTCCCGTCAAGCGTCTGATAGAGACATCCTACAGTCGAACGGATTTGGTTAGGAAAATCCGCGAGACTATTGAAGAAGATTGATCGGGGAGTGACCGACGATCGATAGGTATGCCGTCGTTTTAGGCTGGCTCTGGCAGCAGCATCGCATTTTGAGCGAGTTGCGTTAGGACTTGAGCCACGACTGCTTTGGGAATCTCTTTCGAGTCCACGTTTCCTTTAACGGATACCGTGAGCAATCCTGTGCTAAGTAGTACGGAGACTTCTGAAATGATGTCATCCAGCGTTCGCGTACCGTCTAGCATCGGGATGATCTGACGTTGGGCATCATCGATACGAATAAACTCGTGCCTTTGGTTCGTCACATATTTGTTGGCGAGTGCTTGAACTCTCGCCCATGTGGTGACTGTGGGCCGGCGTGTGACTTTGTTTTGCATTCGATCTGGTAAGTATCGAAACTCAATCCACCCGCCGAGAACACCGTGGACCAGAGTGCTTAGTATTTTGTTAACGGTTTGCTCGCGAGAGTCAAAGCTAATCTTTCTGTTTTCCAGTTCCGTGACAATCTCGTCGGCGGTGCGAGACTCCGGATGCAGCGACGTGAGGATCTCTAACGCCCCTTTGACGATAGGGTCTTGCGTATGGATGATTTGTCCGTTTTTGAGTTTGAAGCTCGTGCTACCGTCGGTCACGTTGGCATCGTTTACCGTCTCGAATTTGCCTGAGAAACGCAAAGGCATCAATCGACTGTCTTCTAGATTGCGATCCACTTTGGAAGAACTCTTAACGAGATAAGTCTCGCGGAAAGTTCGTCCCGTGATGCAGTCCATGTAATGTCCGCGAGCGATGGCATCGTTGATGGGGTTGAGTCCTTTTTGGGCTTCAGAGGAAAGGTTGCCAGGCCACGTGGAAGCGATACTTGCCTCACCGAGGAACTGCAAATTGAATTTGGCGGCCAGAGCGATAAAGTCGCGGAAGTAGAACGCATGATTAGTATCTTCCAAATGCTCGTGCAAGATATAGCTGTCGGGCATTTTGGCGAGCAACTCGGCTTCGGATCTCAGGAAGATAGCGTGAGGTGTGTTGACATTATGGTTTGAATCCACCAAAAATTTTAGCAGCGCCCTGGCTTGCGAGATCTTTTTGATTGGTTCTTCGATTTGACGAACATGTTCGATCATCATGCCGCGAATCATACCTCGCATGTACCAACCGGGTTGAGCGTTGTAGCTGATGAACGCGATGCCTTGATCTGTCAGATTTTCCGATGATACCCTGAGGATGGCTTCTCGGACAAATTCTGGAACCCACGAGAAAACACCGTGGCAAAGAATGTAATCGAATTTACCAAAAGAGGCATCGATATCCGTAACGCTTCCTTGTTTGATGGAAGCGTTTTTGAAGTCGGTAAACTTGATCGCTTCGGAGCCGTAGTCGCATTGAACTTGCGAGAGCTCCACGCCAACACATTGAGCGTTAGGAAACATGCTTGCCATCGGAAGAAGATTCCCGCCGCCGGCACAACCTATTTCTAGGATTCTCGCATTTTCAGGCGGGACGGGGTTCATTCCAAAGAGTTTCGCCATGCTGTAAAGGCGATCGGGGTGGCTAGCTGGAACCGGATAGCTACCGTACGGGACCTCGTCATAAGTCGATGCAGCGGGATTTGCAGAAACAGGTTTCGCATCCTGAGGAACAGTCGAGCTTTGCGGAACGGTAGACATAGTTTGATTCCTAGTTCCCGAGATAGATTGATAAATGAAACGAGTACAGCGGGACGAGTTGTACTATTTATTTGGGCTCCAAATCCAGAGAGAAAATTCAGAAGCTAGCATTCGTATTGTTTACGCTCGGTCCAGTAGAGAGTCGAGCGTAGTGAGGCGAGTGGGTAAGCCGTACAGCACCGTAGGTCGCAACAAGAGCTTTGCGCAGTTGCATAGGCAGTTGGTTGGTCGATCTTTGACCGAATTGAGCAGTGTGAAACGGGCGAGAAGGCCCCTTCGACGTTCGCTAGCATTTGAGCAAAACTTACTTGCGCAACCGCGATTGTACTGGCCCTGATTACGTTACCGCATTTATCACCCGATAGTGCGCCAGCACCGGTTGCCACCGTGCGCAGCACGCGGTTCACATCGCTAGCCGACGTGCGCTAGCACCGGTTGACGTCGTGCGCCAGCACGCGGTTTTATTCGGTGCATTGCATTGATCACAACATTGCCCGAAGTTCTAGGAAAGTCGCATCCCCCATGCGACCTCGTGGATCGTATTCTCCGAAAGCCAAAATGACTCCTCAATCAGCCGAATTCGGTGCAACAAACTGCTCGAAAAAGTTCTCTAACTAGGAAAACCAAAACCCCATGGAAATTCGGCATTGAAAAGATTGGCTTTCTTTCAAACTTCCAACTTCACCCTTCAAACTTCTTCATCCGCCTTGGGCGGGGACATTACTGATTGGTCTAATCTCTTATTCTGTCTAGAAGAAAAAAAGACTGTCAGCTGGTTGGGCTGGATCACTTGGAAAAGTATCTGCAAAGTAAAGCACCAATACCGAGATACAACCAGACAGTAGAAAGCCTAGAGCAAACGCTGAAAACCCCCTAATAGTACGCAATTCTGGATAAAATTTCATTGCCATGAAGCATAACGCAGTAGCCAGAAGAAAATAAACCATGGCAGTACCAGCATATGATCCAACAGCGTACAATATTCCAAAACAGAGAAGTGAGAAAAGGCAGCTCTGGACAACGAAGCCGAAAGCGAAGGCCAGGAAGTTTATTCCAACCGAGACTGTGATAGTTTTTATTCCGACATGTCGGTCAAATTGTTTTTCAATGAACATATTATTCGCTATCCTATAAATTCCTAAAAACAGGTGTCAAAGGTATGAACAATCGTCCACCATGGACTACTTGTAAAGAAACCATTCGCCACCCAAACGTCATATCTGTTGCAAACCAAGCAGACACATCGTTGATAGCCCACTGCAGTTCCCCCTGTGCAAGTACCAATGCCTATTGAAATGTGTGGTGTGCCCTGTGGTGCAGGCAGTACTGGAGGTGTAAGTCTTACTCCCCCGCATTTACCGCAAAAGGGACCAAACCCAGTCGGGTCCATCTCATGTAGTGGTTGTCCGTTACCAAAAGCAAATTGATTGACCATAAGATCTGATATAATTGCAAAATCGGCATCGATTGTGTTTTCGGCAAATCGAGGAAGCGAAGCCCTGTGGATGTTAGACATAAGGCGGACTGTGAGATCAGAATTTTTTAAGTTCACGGCGAGCGACACGTATGCCCAGGGCCATTGAATTAATCTATTGTAAAAAGCCCTGTCCGTCTCTAAATCAAGTGCGGTAGACAGTAATTCATGAACGCTAGGATCCCTCCCCAAGAACCTCCCCGCCAGCGGGCTCATCCATCTGGCTCGGAAGTGATGGAGACCTAAAGTCTCGTCCCATTCACGACCGGTATAGGTGAAGCGATTGGCGATTTTAGATTGCTGATTGCCGATTGGAGTACCGGAAGCATTTAGAAACGTAGGTTGACCATAGGCGGTGTAAGTATATCGCTCGGCGACCGCGCCAGTCGACGTGGTCATAGCGGTGATGGAGTACTGTTGGTTGCGATGGTAGCCTAATGCAACTTCGGTGACCGTCGTGGTTTCTAAAGTGGGTACTACAGACGTTGCGAAAGTAGTGGTGCGCGATTCGATAGTATCGAATGCAGCATCGGTTAGCGGCGATGCGAGAGATGGGCTTGCGGGTGTGGTGTTGGGGTGAGGGCTCATACCGTAAATTGTAAACGAGCGAAGAAGCGGATTGCTAGCTGGTTTTTTGATTTTTTTGTAGAAGTAGGCCGTAACAAGGCTTTGCAAAGTTACGGCAGGGGGATAACTCTAACTCAACCCTAAACCGACTAGTCTCAGTTCTAAGCCGGCAAGTAATTTTAGTCCTGGAGCTATCGAAATCAGGCATACAAGCGAGTAGGCAACACGACATTGCGTTTGAGTCGGGATGAGTACAACCGAATGCTGATGGTGAGTTTGCATGGTGAGTCCAGGTGGGAAACACAGATCGCCGAGGGCTGGAAAGTAAGCGATCTGGATGATGAAGAAATTCATCGAACCATGGAGGAAGCGATTCGACGTGGACGGATCGATGACCCAGGTAGCACTTCGCTTGAGACGATCTTGGCTGGCTTCGGATTACTTGTTGATGGACGACTAGATCGCGCAGAGATCGCACTTTTGGAAAGCGAGAGTAGATCGAACGGGACTATTGGACTGCCATCCGTCCGCCGAGTTCGCAATCGTTCTTATCCGGACTCCGAACGAGAACTCTGTATGAACTCTGGAGGCCCCCGAAAAGAGAGAGTCAGAGAGTTCGGGACCGATTTTTCGCACCGGCGGACGAAACCTTGATGGCTGCGTTCAAGAGACGTTAGCGGCTAACGACCAATTTCGGAGCTGCGACTTTTTGTTGCGGCAATCGCAGGTTCCCGAACCTATTTTTCCAAAATGTCCCGCAGCGAAGGAGGACTAGAACCGGCGTTTCAAAAAGAGCACACCTTGCTATCGATCTTGGAAAAACCAAGGCCCAAGGTATAATGGACGGATTAGTGGCTATTCTCCTTATCCTCTCCTCGAGTGTGACGAGTGACCGAGCAAGAACGGGAGGCTCACTTGATCCCGAACCCGATTCTCAAAGTCCTTTCGACGCTGTCATGCCACGCAGTACGCCACCTGCTTATCGGCGGTCAGGCTTGCGTGTTGTACGGCGCAGCGGAGTTTAGCCGAGACTGCGACGTCGTGATTTTGGCCGACGATGACAACTTCAAGAATCTAAAAGCTGCCCTGGCTGAATTGCAAGCAGACTGTATCGCGATTCCCGAATTCAAGACTGAGTACCTCCAACGCGGTCATGCGGTTCACTTTCGGTGTAAACACGCTGACGTGAACGGCCTTCGAATCGATGTGATGACCCAACTGCGTGGATGCGAGCCATTTGACCGCTTGTGGGGACGGCGAACCACGATCCAAGATCCGAGCGCAGATGCTGCCTATGAAGTCCTCGCGATTGAAGATCTCATTTGTGCCAAAAAGACGCAACGCGACAAAGACTGGCCCATGATTCGCCGTTTAGTCGAAGCCCACTATGATGAGAATCAATATGATCTAAATGACGCGATGGTTCAGTTCTGGCTGCGAGAGTCTCGTACACCAGAAATGCTAAGTCAGCTCATGCAACGTTTTCCCGAATCCGTTATGACGCTGACTTCCTCGCGTCCTTGGTTGTCGTCGGTTGAGCCAACTGATTTCGGGCAGATTGAAAAGTTCCTCAAGCAAGAAGAGGAGATGGAACGACGCGCTGACGAGGCGTATTGGAAGCCACTGAAGGAAGAACTCGTGCAGCTTCGGTTAAATCGGGATCGCCAAAACAAAGACTAGTTTAAACGATTATCACAACGAACAAGGGAATCGGTTCGTGGCCAGGAGTGTTAGCGGGAGATGAGGTGCTAGCTGGCGCGATATTGGATCGGTTGCTTCACTCGGCAACTGTACTGAACATTCAGGGTCGTAGTTACCGATTAAAAGACTTAGTGAGCAGCCTCGCCAACCAATCCCAGACGGTGGACAAGTCATCGGGTATTGCCATGGGGGAGTCTCGTGCGAGTTGCTAGCAACTCAAAATTTTAAGATAAAAATGGAACTCAAATCGTAAAGGTTCGGTTCCGCTAACTTCCTAAATGTTCGGGTTCACAGACAGCTGACGGCTGTGTAGGCCGTAACAAGGCTTTGCGAAGTTACGGCAGGGGGATCACTCTAATTCAACCCTAAACTGGCAAGTCATTTTAGCCCTGGCGTGCTATGCCGTAACTGCGCCCCAAAGCTGGCTTGTTACGGCCTACGGGGGCTTCCGTTATACGCATCC
>JALOQS010000025.1 GCA_025459355.1 Pirellula sp. | reverse complement strand
ACCGCGATCTCGAATTTCCTCAAGAATCTTCGCCAAGTCTTCCCGATCTTTTTCATCGGTAAACTCTGCCAAGATCTTCTTCTGTTTGTCGGCATCGAGCCCCGTCAAGATCGAGATAACATCGCTTTTCTTTTCTCTTTCGAGCATTTTTGTGAGCTGCACTTTTGCCTCGGCAGGGTCCAACGCTTGGATCAGCTCGGAAACTTTCCGTAAACTCTCGGTGTCGGCTGACTCTTTTGTGGCTTGCACTTCTCGTTTGTAATCGGCCACTAAGGCGTCATGCCGCTCCTTCTCCTTATCCAATAATCGCGCACGCTCTTGAATCTCTCTCTCCAAGCGGTTTAAGCTAGCCATTTTGGAATCGGCGTCGAGTAACCTAGCGCTCTGTGCTTCCAAAACTTGATCGATCGTCGGAACCGGTGCTGCCTTAGCCTCGCGGATTGCGGCACCGATTTGCTGGCTTTTGATGTCGATTCCACTCAACAGGGCAACGATATAGGTCACCGTATCCTTGTTAAAGTGTCCTTTGGCAGCCGCCATCCCAAGGATCGCAACTTGTCCGAGTAGCAGAGCGGTGCAAGTCCAAAGAAACGCGCCAACTAACTTTTGCATAACCTACTCCCAATTGTCCGAAGACATTTACATTAAGACATCTCGTTTGGTTCGTCTGACTGGATATTAGTCGCGAATCTAACGCTGGCCCATTCGTCGGTCCGTTCTTGCTGTTTGCTCCACAGCAGCCGTTCCGCCTCTTCGTCGCGGTGCTCTCTGAGCTTTTCTAGTGACTTAACATTTTGTTGACAACGCAACAATTTCAACTCGCGTCGCTGCAATTCCTGCCTGAGCTCTCCGAGGGTCTGATCTAATTGTTGCACCTGAGTCAAAAGTAGCATTTGAAATTTTTGTGCATCGAGCAATTGTCGCATTTCTACGTTTCCGGTGCTAAATTGCTTGCGAATGGCGTTCATTTGTTCGCTTTGTGCCAATAATCCTTGCTTGGCCGTGTTGATCTTTTCAATCGCCATGATCGCGTCTTGCACCTCTTTCGAGGCTCGATCCCGCTCTCGCTCTCGCAATCGAAGTAAGGTTGCCAAACGAAACTTTGCCATTTTTTATCGCCGTGATTTCAGAAAAAGCTAAGCCGCCCGAGCCTGTGGGGCACCGGCCTGTTGCAGTCCTGCGGCTGGCCCGTTTGAGTTGACGCCAGCAACGCCGCTTGCTTGATTGGATGGAGCGGCTTGATTGGCTTGAGCGGACAACGCCAGGAGGCCGGCTACCGATTGCTCCCAAGGAATCAATTCTCGTTGCCCCTGGGCCAGGAAGCTTTCGATCAATGTTCTCATTTGGATCGCACGATCGATTTGTGGATTGCTGCCACGCGTATAGGCACCGATATTGATCAAGTCTTCGTTCTCCTTGTAGACCGCCATCAACGATCGAATGTTATCTGCGGCTTGTCGCAAGTCGGGGGTAATCAAATGAGATTGCAAACGACTTAGGCTCGGCAGAATATCGATGGCAGGATATCTGCCTCGCGCCGCGATACTTCTCGATAGGTGAATGTGGCCATCCAATAACCCTCGCAACGTATCGCTGATTGGCTCATTGGTATCGTCCCCTTCGACGAGGACGGTATACAAAGCCGTAATGCTTCCTTTGTGACTGATCCCGGATCGTTCCACCAGCTGTGGCAGCATGGCAAAGACGCTGGGCGGATAGCCTCTCGTTGTGGGCACCTCGCCCGCAGCTAATCCCACTTCGCGCTGCGCCATCGCGAACCGAGTTACCGAATCCATCAAGAGAAGAACGTTCTTTCCCTCATCTCGAAGTGACTCAGCAATAGCAGTCGCCGTTTTGGCCGCGAGAATTCTTTTGGGGGCTGGTTGATCACTCGTTGCGACAACGGTAACGCTTTTCGCTCGTCCCTCTTCGCCCAAGTCACGATCTAGAAACTCTCTGACTTCTCGGCCCCGTTCTCCGATGAGAGCGATAACGACATGATCCGCTTGTGTACCTCGCGCCAACATTCCAAGAATCGTGCTTTTACCAACGCCAGAGCCAGCAAAGATACCCATTCGCTGTCCACAACCCAAAGTCAAAAACATATCTAACGCACGTACTTGCGTCGGCAAAATCTTATCGATAGGTGGCCGCTGTAGGGCAGGAACGGGAGGAGCATCGCAAGGCATCTTTCGACCAAAACCTAGCGGTCCGAGATCATCCATCGGTTGACCCGTCGCATCCAAGACCCGTCCAATGATGTTATCGCTTACGGTTACAGAACGATAGGTTTGAAACAGCTCGACCTTATCCCCAGGGCTGACTCCGTCCCAATTATCGAGCGGTGCCAAAATAGTCTTGCCGTTATCGAACCCGATCACCTCGGCTTGCATCGATTCCTGTTGACGTCGATGAACCTTCACCAGCGCACCGACCGGAACAGGTAAGCCATCCACCACAATTGTGGTTCCTCTGATGCTTCTCACCTTGCCGGTCACGCCAAACGGAACAACGCGTCTAATGGATTGATTCCAATGTCTTCGATCGATCAAGGGAGGAAAGGATTCGCGAATCATTGCAGCTCCTCCATCAATCGACGAAGTTGCGTCTTCATGGTTCGATCGATTGTCGTATCTTCGGTTTGAAGAATAACCCCAAAGCGTCCGACCGCTACATCCTCAGCCACTTGCAATTGAACGCCGGGTCCTGAAGATTCCATGATCTGCGTTAGTGGTTCCGACAGGCGAGCCGCATCGTCAGGATGCAATCGCAATGTCAAGTTTCGTTGCCCTGAGACCATTCTGACGGAATCCTGAATCCAATCGAGCAAAATGGTCGGATCGGACTCCATTTGGCGGACCAGAATTTTTTCGGCGATCGCAATGGCCAAAGTGATCGTTTCATGTTGCCATTGTCGAAGCCATTGTGAGGTAGCGGATTCCAGTTCGCTGCAAAATCGTTGAACACTCTCGGATGTTTGCCGAAGCGTTTCAGCCGCAATTTCTTGAGCCTTTTGCTGGGCCATCGATTGAATTTGCGACTGACTACTCTTTAATCCTTCCTGCTGTGCGAGATTGCGAATACGATCGCATTCCGCCTGACTCTCCTTTAAAAGGTGCTGAGCTTGTTGCCTGACTGTGTCCAAATACTCTTTGGCACGCTCGGTCACATCGTCCCAATTAAAGACTTCCGCTTGAACGGTATTCGCACCGGGAACGACCGCTCTGGACTTAAAGACAACGGCCATGTGACGGTTCCTTATGCTGCAACGAGGATCGATGAGGTGGCAAACAGATTGATACGTCCCGCAGCGACCAATGCGTCCAGTTTCTCACAAATCGCATCTACCGCTTGCAAGACATCATTAGGTTGCGGACAATCGCCCGACAGCAACTGCTTGAATCTCTTCAGGTCATGCGGTGCAACAACTTGTTGAACATGTTTTTGCAAGGTATCGTTCGAGCCTTTTAGCATGAGAATCACATCATCCCGATCGCAGGCATGCAATAGAGTTACGAGATCGTTCAATGCCAGCGACTCGATGCGCATGCATTTTTGAGAAATCTGCGCGGCCAGCATGGCCTCATCCTGTTTTTCCGTCTCTCGATAGCGATCAATAGGAATGGTAACTGCGTCATCGAAGATATCTGGTTCTGCTGTGTTGGTTGTGGATGCTGGCGCGGGGGCAGACGGATTGTCCGAAACAGCAGCGGCACTAATCGAGCTAACTGGTTCACTCGTTGGGGGCTTAAGATCACGACGCGGAGACCATCCCAACTGCATCGCCACCTCTTCGCTCTCCGAAGCAATCGCTTCGAGCCAAGCGAATCGCTGGGTTTCGCTAAACTGGGCAATAATGGCTTCCAGCTTGGAGATGCCCGCGACCGTCACCGATGTCAAAACGGGAGGAGTCTTAGGAAGCTTTTTATCGACCTCCGCCAAGATATCTTTCAGAATACTCGGGTCCGACAAAGTTAAATGCGGGAGGGCAACCAAAGTCGAACTGGCAATTTGAATGGGCAAATGATCCAGAAGAGCTTTCGCTCGCTCGGGAGAAAACTGGTTGATGACGGTGGCAATAACCGCTGGTCGCTCGTTGACGAGATAGGTTGCCAGCGTCGCTGGATCCCACGACAACCACGGAATCTCAGCTTGGTTCATTGAGGCCTGATCGTTCGACGCCGGACCGCTTTCCGGAGCCGCATTCGCACTGATGCTTTTGCCGCGCGTACTGAGCTCAACGCGATCCAATTGTCCGCCCGAATGAGATAACAGAGCAGACGCTGGAGAGTCGGTTGCATGACGTTCCCCCTCATCACCATCCATCATGGCACCTAGCATTCCCTCCAAGCTCTCGAAAGCGTTGGCTCGCTCACGACTGGAAACGGCTCCGAGCTTGGTCATCATCTGTCGGACCGACCGAGCTATCTCTGGCGGTAGTTGAGACAACAGCCCCTTGGCAGTCGAAGCATCGAGCGACTGCATCACGATAGCGACTTGGCGGATTCGTTGGTCGACGGAGGACATTTAGCTTGTGGAGCCTAGATAAATTGGTGGATCGGGGGGATATCACCAACGATCTCTACAAAATCGCCGCTTGCGAGTCTAGATCGACCTGGATTCTAAAGCCATGCACGATCTTTTGGCGACCCCTCTGCTTGATTGCACAGAATCAAGGCAACAGGTTCTCTCCACCTGAGATCTCGGTCAGCCTAAAAGAGGCTCAATCAAAAACGATCGAAATTTCACAGGCGTTTCAGAGCATGCCGAGAAGGCTCAAGGGGATTTTAAATCGCCTTACGTCCATTTAGACCGAAAGTTTCGGATTCAGCTAAGTGAACCGCCAAGCCGTTCGGCACACAAGCTGCAACTGTTTGATAGCACAAGGGATCGATATCGGCCGTGTGTGTGAGTGTTGATGGAAAGTCCTTTTACAAAACAATACACCGCAATTGATTCGGGATTTGCTGGAGGAGGGAGAGGACCTTCGGCTGGTTCTGGTTTGATTGCGGTGTTTTTGTTTTGATGGGGGAAATTTTCGATACGGCTGATTGCTTTTCGGCACCGTCGCTCTCTGCGAGTCAAAAGCTGTCGCGTCTTGCGATTCAAAAACTGGGGTCGGTTTCCAAAGACCCAATCGGTATGATTCCGCGATGTTCCCAGGTAAATTCACTCGCTACGTCTTGCTAGACGTTATGAAAGTCTTCGCTGTCGCCCTGACAGTCATGACCACATTGATCAGCCTGATTTTGATCGGCAAACAGATGGTGGGTCAGGGAATCTCGTACCTCTCGATCATAAAACTGCTGCCTTTCATTTTGACCATGGCGTTGCAGTTTTGTTTGCCGGCCACATTGTTGTTTGCTGTTTGCTGTATTTACGGTCGCATTTCTGCGGACAACGAAATCACGGCCATCAAAGCGGCTGGCATCTCTCCCATGAGAGTCTTTCGCCCCATTTGGCTCATTGGGTTGGTGCTGAGCATCCCTTCTGTATGGCTTCAGGACCAGGGGTTCTCGTGGGCTAGAAGAGGGATTGAGCAAGTCGTTTTGCGTAGCGTCGAACAGGTGATGTACAAACGACTGGAATCACAAAAACACTACAACTCAGAAAAGGGGTTGGTGATCCACGTTCAAGCGATCGAGGACCGCTGGCTCATCAAACCTACGATATGGATGTTCTCCAACCAAAACGCCCAACTCGCAACAATCCACTCCGAAAAAGCCCGGATCTCTGTCGATCCTAGCCGAGACATTCTCACCATCGAGCTGGTTGATGCCATGTTCGACTTAGGCAACGGAAGAAAGTGGCACACCTTTGCCGAAACATTCGAATTGCCACTCGTCCAAGCGTCCAAGGCGGGCAGTGTTGAGGGTAGTGCGTCAACCTATTCCATGTTCGACATCCCCGATGAATTAAAACGACTCTATGAAAAAAACGAACGCCGCAAAGAACAGTTGGCAACGGAGATGTCGTTTCATCTCGGGACAGGTCGGTACGTCTCACTACAAGATCCGAAAATCGAACAGATCAAAGGCGAGGTCATCGAGAATGAAAATCGAATGTCACGCCTTCGTTCCGAACCGATGCGGCGATGGGCGCTCGGATTCGGTTGCTTAGCGTTCGTATGGATAGGCGTTCCGATGGCGATTCTGCTTAAGAATGCAGACTATTGGTGGACATTCGGGCTCTGCTTCATACCGATCCTATTGATTTACTACCCTGTTCTAGGCTTATCACTCGAGATGACCAAAAAGGGAGTGTGGCCGCCGTCGAGTCTGTGGCTAGCCAATGTGGTGCTCATTGCGATTGGAACGTGGTTTATGCTAAAAATCATCAAGCAATAATTTTTGGCATGCCTAACCGACAGCCTCAGATTTGCTAGACTTATTAGGAAAGAGCCGGTACCGACCTAGCCAGCAAGCCTGCAGATGATTCCATCCTTCTCTACCTTCTCCTAAGCGACACAACAAACCAAAGCTATGAAGGTACCGACTTACCGAGGCACGCGACGGGTCAGCATCAACATGACTCCCATGATCGATGTGACCTTTCTTTTGATCATCTTCTTTCTGGTAAGTAGCCATTTAGCTAAACAGGAGAACTTTCTCCCCCTCTCGTTGCCTATCGCAGCATCCGGCCTTTCCGACACGCCCGAGAGAATGATTTTTACCGTACAAGTAACCGAAAAAGGGGAATACCGCATTGGTTCCCAAGAAGTCGTCTTGGACCAAGTTCGACGAGCGCTTCAAGATAAAAACAATGCGGAACAAAAACCGGTCCGAGTCCGAATTAGAACGGATCGATCGGCCCCTTATGATTCGATCGGAGCCCTGCTAAAAATTTTTAGCGTCTTAGGCAATTCGGATGTCGTATTCGCCGTCTATGAGGACGAACAAAAATGAAAACCGTTTTTGGTCACTCGCGAGATGGTTCCAGTGTCGACTCGATGATGACTCCGATGATCGACGTCGTATTTCTGCTGCTCATTTTCTTTCTAACAACATCTTCCTTCCAAAAACTCGAAAAACAGCTCCCTACAGCTGCGGCCACACCTCCTGATTCCCAACCCACCGGCGCAAACGCGGAACAGTTACCGCCCCCCGCATTGACCGATTTCAACGACGTTGTCATCAAACTTCATCAACGCGACGGCGGCGGGGTTTCTTATAAGCTCCAAAATCAGGACATTGCCTCATTGGATGAACTTTCGGATCGAATGACAGCAATCCTCAAAGTTCGAAGCGATGTACCTATCATCATCGACCCTGATCGAGCTGTCGAAGCTGGCGAAGCGATCCTCGTTTATGATCTGATTAGACGACGAGGTTCGCTATCTGTTTTTTTGGTTGCTAAGTAATCGCAGCTAACCTCCCCCCCGATTGATGTTGCTTTGCATCTTCGATTCTTAGTAAGTAAACGATAGTTTTTTGCGCGTTCTTTATCCTTTTCGTTTCAGTATGCCAGAGTCTCTTCACCCAAGCACAACGACCCAACGGGTCTGTTTGTCAGTAGCTACGGCTGCTCGGGGGCGACTTTTGGTCGTACTGATGCTGGCGAGTATTGGGATATTGGGCTTTCTGGGATGTGCCAGTCAGAAATATGCACTGATGCGTCCTATGCCCTCGAACCCACTAACGGAAACGCTACAGCTCACGTCCAAGTCAGGTCCTAAAGTTACCCCGAGGACCATGACGCTCCTGCGAAACTACGCTCTGGCAGAACTATCTCAGAAAGACCCTACCGAGTGTTTGACTAGGCTTCAAGAGATCGCGATTGATGAAAAGGGGGCTGAGAAAATCTATGCGACATCAGAACTCGCCTACACGATTGGAAAACGTGAAGAATCAGCAGGGCGCCAAGGAGTCGCGCTGGACCTTTACAACATTGCTGTTACCAATGCCTACCTATACCTGTTCTGCCCAGATTTAGACGTCTCTCGAAATCCCTACGATCCTCAATTTCGAGGCGCTTGCGATTTGTACAACGTTTCGCTAGAAGCCATGCTGCGTTTGTTAAGCACTCAAGGCGAATTTAGGCCGGGGCGAGTCTACCGCATCCACACAGCGAATCAAGATTACGACGTCAATGTCGTCGCGCGTGGAGCATGGAAAGATGCCGACTTTGATCAATTGGAGTTTTGCAGCGACTATCAAGTCCAAGGATTAGAAGCTAACAATGTCACCTATGGAGTTGGCGTTCCATTGATCGCGGTACGCAAGCCTCATTCCGGATTAAGTCCCACAGAACGTTACTACCCCGAGGGACTCTCGTTTCCCGTCACGGCCCTTTTGCGAGTTACCAACCCCACCGTACAGGGAGCCAGCGGCAGCAATCATCGCTATCCCTGCGTGCTGGAATTGTACGACCCCCTCGACGCAACTGATATCAATTTGAATTCGCGATTGGTGCCACTTCAAACGGACTTGAGCACACCTCTAGCTTACTTCTTAGATAATCCCAAATTTCGAGAGCAAACCAATAGCACGCTTGGACTGCTTGATCCTAGCCGGACAGACAAGCTTCGGGGCATCTACATGTTAGAACCCTTTGACCCCAATCGCATTCCCGTATTGATGGTACACGGATTGTGGTCTAGCCCCATGACATGGATGCCAATGTTCAATGATCTGAGATCATTTGACGAACTGCGAAAGAATTACCAATTCTGGTTTTACCAATATCCGACTGGACAACCATTCTGGGTCAGTGCAACCCAGCTCCGAAGCGATTTGAATCAGCTGAAACAAACTCTTGATCCGAGCGGTCAGTATCCTGTCATGGATAACATCGTGATGGTAGGGCATAGCATGGGGGGATTGCTTTCTCGCATGCAAACCATCGAAAGTGGCAACGAATTCTGGTCTGCGCTAAGCGATAAGCCATTCGAGGAACTCAAAGGTGATGAGGCCGAAATTCAACGATTGCAGGCCGTATTGTTTTTCCAGCCCAATCCATCCATCAAACGAGTTGTGACGATCGGTACGCCTCATCGCGGTAGCGAATACGCCAACGATACGACTCGATGGCTCGGCAAGAAGTTCATTAAACTACCCAACACCATTACGGACATTGCGAATTCCATCGTGAGACAGAATTCGGGGCTTTTCGTCAGCACGGAACTTCTTACAACCAATACGAGCATCGACTCTTTAAGTCCCGAATCACCGATCTTCCCACCCATGCTGCGTGCCCCTCGCGCGCCATGGGTGCATTACCACAACATCATCGGCGTGGTGTCCAAGTCGAGTTGGTTCGGTGAATCTATCCCAAGCGATGGTTTAGTCACCGTCGAAAGCGCCATGATGCCCGATGTCGAAAGCGAAATCATGGTTGAGTCAAAGCATCAAGATATCCATCGACAGCCTCGCGCCATCCTCGAGGTGCGTCGAATACTCGTTAACCACTTGAGAGAACTAAGCCAGTACCCGCAAATGACGGCGATCCTTAAGTTACCCAAGAACAATGGTTATGCTGCGACCGCCCCGGTGCTGTCCTTAGAAGAAGCGTTAGCGAAATCGCCGAACCGCTCCACCGTTCCTCCGTTGCAAAGCGGCGCCGCGACGAGAGTTATACCGGGCTCTCAGCGAACGGGCGCGTTCGAATCGCTGACCGATCGAGATGCCCCTGCAGTCTTTCAAGCCTCCAGGAACTAAAGGCCGCTCAAGCTTTATCATCGAGCATAGCAATACGCTGCCATTCGGATTGAATAATATGGACCTTGCGGTTGATCATGGATGGCGTGAAACGCAACATCATCGCGATCTCGCGGTTAGAGTAGTATTCCAACTTTAACTGAGCGATTTTTCTGCATTCGTCATCGGGCAAGCATCGCAACAATTCTTCCCAACAATCCGAGATCTCGATCCATGCGGCATCGGTACTCTTGGCGGCGATGACTTCGTCCAACTCCGTTTCGTAGTCGGTCAACGACTCCACATTGATGAACACCTCGGATTCACGCCCCTCTACGGCATCGGCAGGGATACGCCTTTGGGCTTTATCGCGGCGTAAAAATGCGATGACCCTACGTTGAGTGATCTTGAGAATCAGATACCACAGGCTGGTTCTATCTGCGAGATCCGGATACTTTCCGGCAGCGATCGACTTGGTCAGGGCCACTAACACATCGTTGGCAATCTCTTCCGAATCAGACTTTGATAGCCTCGATTTGGCCAAATTACGAATCTTGGAAAAGTAACGTTTGGAAAAAGCATCCAATGCCTCCTGTTTCCCTTCCCGAATCAGTGTGATCCAACGAGTAACTGATCCTTGCTCCGCGCTCACCGCCTCCCCCTGTTGCCTAAGAAGAAAAAGGACTTGGAAGAAAAAACCTCACACATACCGAATCCATCGCATCGCCCACTATCGATGCCCGATGCCAAAGTTCGAGATCTCAGTTCAGTGTAGGCATCGGTTTACCAACAGACTAGGACTTAAAAAAAGAATTCTCGCAACCTTTTTGCCCGCAGCGCGAGGCGAGCAGTCTGCAAGACCATGGCTATCGGATTGGAAAAAAAGTCCATCTCCGTGTACGATTAGGCGTTCTCATTTCAGAGGTTCCGGACGAGAGGAGTTACGAGAATGGTTTCGACGGTCAATGTTGCATTTCGAAAAGCCACTTTGTGGTTTGCTGGTTTGGCGATGCTTTTTTGCTTTGGAGCCAACGCGGGCGTGGCGTTCGATGCGCCAAAGAAATCACCCCTGACGCACACCGAGGATAGTCTAGATGACGTGAAGAAAGCCGTTGCCTCGGGCAAAGCGGTTCTGGTTGATGTTCGCGAGTTGGTCGAGTGGAAAGCCGGGCACGTCAAAGATGCTGTCCACATGCCATTCCGAGCCATGCAAGAAAAAGTTGATGCCAACAAAGTGAAAGAAGAATTCAAGGACAAGATCGTCTACACCTACTGTGCTGTGGGCATGCGATCTCTCAAAGCTGGGCAAATCCTGGTGAAGCTTGATTTGGATATTCGACCGCTGAAGCCGGGATACGATGAATTGGTCAAAGCCGGCTTTGAAAAGGAATAGGCAGATCGGAGCCCGATTTATCCGGTTAGCAATCTCATGCTAATCGATACCAATTACCGAGTCTGACTAATTGGTACGCCTCGAATTGAGTGAATTCAAAGCCTTATCAAGCCGATCCGAAGAGTACTCGCGAAGAGGAATGGTTAGCTATCGGGCCAACCTTTCCGCTAGCGAGCTTGTCGTCACCCGTATTGCTTGCAAAGCGTGCGGGTGTCGCCCTCAATCACGAGAATCGTCGGAGTAAGCTCTGTGCTGCGCCTCTCAATTGTTGTTCCACATCACGATGACGACACATTCCTCGAAAACACGTTGGTTTCTCTCCTTGAGAATCGAGATTCCGACCAGGAAATTGTAGTCGTTCATAACGGTAGCTACTTTGATCCTTACCAACTCGGCAAGGACGAAGTGGTCATGATCGAAGCTCCGAAACATTATTCCATTAGTCAGCAATTGAATCTTGGTTTTTCGGCAGCCACCGCTCCGTTGATACAAGT
This sequence comes from Pirellula sp., assembly GCA_025459355.1. Classification (GTDB taxonomy): domain Bacteria; phylum Planctomycetota; class Planctomycetia; order Pirellulales; family Pirellulaceae; genus JBKCUI01. Next base: position 13,482 of record JALOQS010000025.1, on the reverse strand, counting down.
TCTCTTTCCCGGTACCAGAGTGACATCGGACTGGGCAAGCGATGCTTTGGAACTCTTGGAATCCGAGGACATTGCGTGCGTAGGGATTCCCTGTCTGATTAAGGATTCCCAACGTGTAATCTACGGTTTGGATTCGGCATCGTTACCGAGGCGGAAAGTTTCCGATCAACCAGTCGATGTCGTTCCGATGTTGAACGGCTCGATCTTTCGCAAACGAGTACTGCAGCTCGTAGGCTGGTTGTACGAGGGAATGCCGAGGGAAGGCACTGAGCTGGAGATACAATTGCTTCTTCAAGCCATGGAATTGGATTCGCTGTGTCTCGCCGATCCGAAACTGGAGTCGGTGACGTCTGCTGTTTGCGGACAAGAGCGTGGCTATGAAACGGGCCGACAAAGTGGTCTCATCGCTAGTGCTTATGGAAACGTCGAGGGTAGCGGAGTTTCAATCGAATCGCTTGCAAAACAGTTAGGTCATCTTGCTTCAGGGCTAATGAATCCTAAAACGGTTGCTGAACGACTCGGTTGGGTCATGGGGTCTCGCGATCATTCTCACGATGAAGCGATCCGCAATCGGCTCGTCAATGCAGCTGCCAAGCTCGATCAAGCTGCACAGGAGAGGCATCAATTGCAACACGCGTCGATTCGACGTGCCGCTTAAGGAATGGTCGAACAAGCAGGAAGCATCACTTCTTGCCCTTCAAAAATCGATGACATTCGACGCATTGAACCGTCATGTTGATATAGCCGAGGGTAGCCCGATCAGGATTCCCCGATTTGGCTCCGTTTTTTACGATTGATAACGAGTGGCGAAAATCCTCACTCATATCCAAGTATTCTTCGGTGGTGTAAACGTTCCATGCGCTTTCAATGCTCAAAGTGCTCAGCCCCTGAGCGCTCTGCGTCACCTTGTCCATATTATCGGTGGTGAGGCCCTCGAGCATATCCTTGGCCAAATCGAGCTTTCTAAGCATAAAAGCATTGATTTGCGACCTTTGCTGCTGCTGAGCGTGGAGATGATAAGCCCCCAAAAGACCGCAACCAACGCAAATTCCCATCGCCAAAAACAGGGAAATCCTAAGTCCGCGAACCTTCATAGCTGCCTCTAAATCGTCTGGAATTCTTGAAGTATGACAACGCGACAAAACCTCGACGCACGCATAGCCTGTTGCGACGGTGCAATGTTGCGACGGTGCAATGTTGGCAAAGTGTGACACTGTGACACTTTAGCCCAGTCCATCAAACGCACCGGCGAAACATGTGCCCCTGGGCACCATTTGGTTGTCGACGTAACGAAGCGACTAAGAATGCACGTGGCGTGCCAGACATCACGTGGCGTACCAGACATGATTACATTACACAGGCCATGTAGATCGTTATGGCCTAGTAGCGGATGGGCTGTCCGGTCGCTCCAGGTTGACCGGTGGCTTTGTTGGCTAGATTGGAGCCTGAAGCAGCGCCACCTTGGGCCATGCGAACTTGAAGTGAACTGACGCGCTGATAGAGGTCAGGTTGATTGTTGTTGATTGCCAAGCTTTGTTGATAGTTTTGAACGGCTTGCATCAGCTCACCGTTGGACTCGCGCAATCGGCCTTTCTCGGCCCAAGCTTTCGGGTTCCGTGAATCGATGGCGAGGGCCTCGTCCAAGTACTGTTCGGCAATCTTTGTTTGGTTAAATTCTTGATGGAGTCTCGCCAATTCGACTCGTGCATCGGCGAGCATTGGAGTTCGTTTGCTCCAGTTCTTGAGCAACGTAAATGCTTTGTCGGACCGTTTCGTATCGACCAGCAAAACGGCTAAGCCGCGATGAGAATCAACGTGATCAGGGGACAGATCGAGGCATTGATTGTAAAGAGACTCGGCCGTTTCCAACATTTTGGAATCTTTAGCGTTGTTGCCGAGCCGATGGTAAGTGGAGGCGAGATTGTAGTAAACATCAGGATTGGAGGGATCCGATTGCCGCGCCAATTCGAATTGCTGCATTGCCTCCGGCAACCGCCCCTGCTGGAATAACGCGACCCCCAGCCCATTCTGCCCCAAATTGGATTGACAGCCGCAAATAAGGGAGCCAAAGATTGTTCCCAACACCGTTGCTGCCATTACTTTGGAGTTCATTTATGCATATCCCATCAATTTCAAGACCTCTTTAATGATGGGAATTAGCAATTTTGCTCTGGCAATGCAAGGCCGCTATGTCGCGTTTAGCGGCGCAATTGTGGCTGAACACCAGACGCCATGTAGCGAGTCGATCCCTCCTGGACCAAGTCGACTTCGCCCGATGTGCCTTTCACTTCGGCTCGGAATCTATGGATTCCAGACGAATTGGCTTGGACGAAAACCTTTAGCACAATCCGTTCGTTCGGCCCAATGGAGGGAATGCTTTCAAAGACGACTTGTCCAGGAACAATTTGTCCCGAATGCCCTTCTACTTTGACCGGCTCCACCCCTTCGGAGAATTGAGCTAGGACCGATACGTTTCGAGCGGCTTTGGTTCCGCGATTGTGAATCTCAATTTCATACGGAACTGGTTGATCGGTTGGTGCGGGCGCGACAGGTGGAACCACAGCGAGTTTCAGATCCTCCACCGCATCCACCGTAATCGAATGAGTTGCTACGACAGATCCTGCATTCTTCGATTCCGCTTGCAAAACCAATTCGGTCTGTCCCAATTGAGAAAACGTAAATCTGAGTGGTACTGTGACGGACTCTCCGGGCATCAATTTCTTAACATCCCACTGCACCGAATTTCCTCTTCGAACGGAGCCGGGAGGCAACGCGACAGGTTCGGCACCATTGGGGATGTTGACGGAGAGTTTGGCTTGATTGATGGCCGCGTCACCTTCGTTGTTGAAGATGATTTGATAATCACCCACGCTACCTTGGTAGTAGCTGGTGGGGCCGACCCATTTGGCAGCCAGCTTAGCTTGTCGAACTCTTACTTCGATTTGGCTTTGGGACTGTACATTGGATGCGGTGCTGGTGGCAGTCGCAAGAATGGGGATCGATCCACTTTGTTCAAAGAGTAGTTCGACATCAATGATTCGTTCCGCACCTGGTGCGATATCGCCAACGACGGATTGATTGCTTCCGAAACTTTCTGCAGCGAGTCTGACTTCAACGGTCTTGGCTACAGCATTCCCAGGATTTTTTATCCGTAGTCGATACTTGATCGGCACGCCATACTCTGCTTCCGCCGGTCCTTCGAGGGCCAAGTCTAGTTTCGGTTCTTGGACTTTGACCTGCAGAGATTGCGATTGAGGGAGAGCGGTCCATTCGACATTCATTGCAAAGTGTTCCGGTGATGCCGTCTTCATTGGCAGTTTCAGCGACTGGGTTTGACCGGCCGAGATGGTCTCCACCTCCCACAAAATCGCATTATCACCATCTTCTCGATCAGGTTGGATCGAACCCGATGTTGCTATTGAATTGCCAATAACGACGCTGTTAGGCAACGAGACTCGAACGATCAGACCATTCAAGTTTGTGTTTCCATGATTTTTTGCGATCAACTCATAAACGGTTTCTTGGCCGACCACCATGGCGTTTGGGCCAGCGATGTTGATGCTGATTCCTGGTTGCTTGAGTTCGAGAAGCGAACCAGAATTTACGCCGACAGGCTCGCGAGGGGCTGTTGGCGTTTTCTCCTGCGGTGCATCCTGTGAACCAACCGAGATTTTCGGCAGTGCTGACGTTGGCTGTTCCGACCTCAATTCGGGAACTCGGTTGCGAATGACGGTCGGTTCCTTAGCGGAAGAGTCCACTGACGAGTTATCGGTTCGATCGCTCCCCTTTTCAAAAGGCTCTGCGCCAGCGCGAGTATCAGATGAGAGGTTAGCGCCAGAGGTGGTAGATCGTGGTCGTTGGATGCTCGTTGGTAGTGGCGTGTTTCCTTCGCTGGAGAGGTCAAGTAAGTTAGCAGGTTTATTACTTCGTCCGTCCGGTAAATCCAGCGACTCGGTAATTCCGCTGGAACCAACAGGTGTTCGCCTTGAAGTCGATTTCTCTTCCAGGTTGATGATCCCGTTGACGATTGGGGCGGTAGTCGTCGAGCGAGTTGAGTTAGATATGTTGTTTGGTGCCGTGAACGGAGCGGGAACGCTCTTGGTTTGATTGGTTCTTGGCGAAGGGATCAACGGCGGTGGCGGGGGCAACGATGTCGCGGTTTGTTTTTCTGAGCCGTTCGAACTGCGAGTTGGCGATGGGTTGGATTTGGTATTGGAGAATGGTTCGGTGTTAGCCTTAGGTGCCGGGGTCTTTGGGTTCTGATTGGTTCGCAATGCGGATCCAACCTCCGTGCCACTTGTTCCGTTGCTATTGAGCTCGTTTGAATCGTCATCGTTCAGAGACGACTCTTCGTCGGCAGTTTGTTCTTTAGCCGAAGCCTCCGCTCTATTTCTCGCCATATTTTCCAGTTGCGTGACCGTATTCTCGTAATCCGTTGTAGCTTTGACACGGATCGCGTTTAGGTCTTGATCTTCATTTGCGCGAAAAACGCGGTTGGTGAAGGAGCGCAACGGGACGAAAATCCCGCCTCCTCGATTCCCCGTGGTTTGCGCAGGAACGGTCCGTTCGCGACTGAATCCAAAGCTTGGCTTGCCGGGCACCGACTGTCCCGGCATCGACGGACCAGCGGCGTCCCGTTCCCGAGCCGATTCGGAAGGCTTTGTTTGGGAATCGCTGGCGGAGCTGTCGTCTTTACGTCCAAACATTTTGCCCAAGGCGGAGGAGAAAGTGCCGGATTTCTCTGCCTTGGCTCCTGTCATTCTCGGAGGCGCATCATCATCCTGAGCCCGAGAGAAAACGGCCGGCCCGCCCAGCGCGATGAGGCTCGTCAAAATCAATCGAATCGGAAATCCATTTTGAACCATGATTCTGGCACCCCACGGGAGCAAATAAACATCTGGACGCACGTATCAATTGATTGATCGGTCCTAGCCCATGTTGAAATGAATCGATTGGGGAGATTTTGACGAATTTTCTGGTTTTCGGGGTTAGCAACGCGTATGTTCAAATTTGCACGCATTCGATGAAGTCAATGCAGCAAAAAGAAACTCAGCCCCCGTTGTCGGTCCGCTCTGGCCTCATTTTCCATCGTTTTCTGGGTTGAATCCCCCTACAATCCAGCAAGATCTTGCTGATTCCCCAAAAATCTCCTGTTTTACCGTGCTTTATCTTTACTTTGGCACGAGATACGCACTGCTAAGATAGCGAGTGGCGAAGCGTGACGATTCATGCCGCCCCTCTGTTCTTTTTCTTCGGGGGCCGACGGAAGGGGCAGGAAACTTGGTTTGTTCAGGAATCCTGCGTTTTTTGTTAGCATCCTGAGGGAGCTAGAAATACGATTAGAAAAATCAAAACTTGTTTTTCACCTCATCTCATCTATTCGAGCCGGTTTGGAGCGAATCGTTATGCGAAAGTTTTCCAGTATTAGTCGCGTTGTATGTTTAGGAGCAGGGCTTTGGCTTGGTGCTCCCCTCTTTGCGTTCGAAAATAGCTCGCGGCTGCTGACCTACAAAGACCGAGACCAAACGCTGTTTGCGTTGAGTCTAGCAACCGATGCTGCGACCAGCCCTCGGGCACAATTAAGAGTTGCGATCTTGGTCGACACATCCGCTTCTCAGTCTGGATCGTACCGATCTGACAGCTTGGAGATTGCGGAAAGGTTCGTTCAATCTCTTCCCAAGAATGCGGAAACAGCTTTGTTCGCGTGCGACACTGACGCGAGGCTGTTGGCAAAAGGAACTGCGGCCGGTTCCGAGATTTCATCCGGGCTCAAATCGCTTGCAGACATTGTTCCGTTAGGTTCTTCCGACATCGTTACGGCGTTACGCAAAGCCAAATCGGTCCTGTCCGAAGGCAACGACGGCAAAGATCTTTGCATCGTTTACGTTGGCGATGGGATTCATCGATTCAATCTGATCCAACCAAAGGGCTTTGAGTCTTTGGTGAGCGAACTGCGAAATGACCGAACGACGATTCTATCGTTGGCTATCGGCCCAAAGCTTGATGTCGAGTTTTTGGCAACCTTGGCAAACCACACTGGCGGCACCGTTTATGTCCACCAGAACTTGAACAATATGTCGAACCAACAAGTGGCGGATGGTCTTGCCAAAGCATGCTCTGTGCCTGTTTTCTGGCCGAGCGAGTCGAGCTTTCCTAAGGCCGTGGCAGCACATTATCCTGTCAAGTTTCCTCCGATGCGAGGTGATCGAGATTCCATCGTCTTGGGCAAGCTCAACAGCGAAGATGCATCGGGTGATTTGGTTGTCCATGGAACATGGGGAGCTGCCACATCGAAGCTGGTTTGGAGCATCAAGCATGAAGCGCAGAACGAAGACCTCGCGTTCCTCGGTGAAGTCGTAGAGAAAGCCGAATTGAATAGCGGGTTGACTCTACCAACTGCTGGTTCCGAAGCACTAATGGCTTTTGGCAACGCGTTGATGAACACATCGGATCAAATGCTCAAAGAAGCTCGTTTCGCACTCGCTTCAGGGGACCGAGAAGCAGCCATCGCCATCGCGACGGAGGCCCTAAAGATTGCTCCAAACGATCCGGGAGCCAAGGCATTTTTGGAATCGGCTTATAAGGTGGAAATCCCGGTTGCTGCACCAGCCGTTGAACCTAAGAAAAACGATAAAGATAAGACCTCGTCGAACAAGCGTCGGAATATTGTTCGATTTGTCTCCGCTCAGATTGGAGATGATCCGTTCGGTGGTGCTTCACAACCTCCCGCTCAGGCTGGCAATGCCGGAGGAGATCCGTTTGGTGACGATGCCCCAGCGATTCCACCAGCTAACGCAGGTGCTGCTGGAGCGACTGGCCAATCTTCATCGCGAGCATTCGAAGAATCGCTGGGAGCTGGCAATTTTCTCCGTAACGCAGAGGAAGAGCGACGTGCTGCCGCTCAAGCTCTAGAGATGGACGTTCAAAACGCCACTCGTCAAGCAAAGTCCGACATCATGTCCGGCAACAATCTGACGATGCGAAAGTTATCGCTCAAGACGCTACTGGATCAAGTGCGTCGAATGCCGAGCATCGAAGGGGGCACGAGACTGCGTTTGGAACGATCGCTTGAAGATGCGATTCAACGCACACAAGCCGCTGAGCTTCGACAATCCGAGCAACTCGCTTCTCAGGAAGCTGTTCGGGCTGCTGAAGCCGCGACACAGCGAATCCTCGGGGAAGAAGAGCGTAGACAAGAAACCATCAAGCAACTCGTAGAACGTTACGACTCCTTGATGAGACAACAACTCTTTGCACAGGCGAACAACGAAGTCGCACCTCAAGTGAAAGAGGTCGCTCCCAACACCCCAATTGAGACGATAACAGACATCGAATCAAACTTGGCCTCTAGTGCTCAATTGCTAGATGACATTGTCCATCAACGCCGCCGAGCCTTCGTCGACTCGTTAATGATGAACGAAGAAGCTTTGGTTCCGTTCGTTGATAATCCACCAGTGCGTTACCCACCAGCAGACGTTTGGCGTGCATTGTCGGCTCGAAGACTCGAACGATACGGCACGATCGATTTGTCTGGCGGTAATGAAAGCGAACGACGGATTTATCGATCCCTCGCAACGAAGCTGCAACCACAAGACATTCAACAGTTGCCTCTATCGCAAGTTCTTGACCGATTTGCACAAGAGCTAGAAATCCCCATCGTGATCGATGACAAAGCATTGGAAGATGCCGGGATTCAGCCTGACGAGCAAATCATGTTGCAAGTCCCCGGTATCTCGTTCCGATCTGTCCTCAAGCTGATCCTGGAACCACTGGAGCTCACCTATGTGATTGAAGACGAAGTCATGAAGATCACCACCAAAGACGGCTCCTCCAGCGAAGTTACCCGAATCTATCCAGTCGGTGACCTTGTCGTTCAAATTCCGTCCATGATGGGCGGAGGCATGATGGGTGGCATGGGTGGCATGGGAGGCGGCATGGGTGGAATGGGTGGCATGGGCGGTGGCATGGGAGGCATGGGCGGCGGCATGGGAGGTATGGGCGGTGGCATGGGTGGTATGGGCGGCGGCATGGGTGGCATGGGGATGGGCGGCATGATGGCCGTTCCAGATTCGCCAACCAAGGCCACGAAGCCTAGCAAGCCAGTGTCGGAACTCATCAAAGAAGTCAGTTCTACTGATTTCGCCGTTAAGCAAGCTGCCGAAGCAGAATTGGCAAAATGGGTTAGCGAGAAAATGGCTCTCGCCAAGAAGGAAGCTAGCAACAAGCAAATAAGCAAGGCGGCAGCTCAATTCGAAGAAGTTATCGCTGTTGTTGGTGAATGCATGCAAGGTGCGCTTCCTGCAGCTTGGATGTACGATGCGATGACCACTGCGATGGTTGGTGCTGGTCGGCCTTCTTCGGAAGTTCACCGAGTATTGATGTCGAGCATGGATTTCGGGGCTGATGAATTCAGTGCGGTTCGGATTGCAGAGTTCTTGGCTGGCGCCGGAATGAAGCAAGAAGCGTTACAGGTGCTGAAAGATGTTCATATGATGAACCCTGCTCTGAAACGACCACTGTTCTTGGCCCTTAAACTCGGTGTAGAACTCGAGCATCCAGAAACGATTGAATGGGCATCGGTTGGCGTGCTAGGTCAAGCCTGGACCGATGATGCGTTGCCTTTGATCCGCACCGCTTGGAACGCCGTGGAAGCGAACATGGTTCGGCTTATCGAATCGAAGCAAGTGGTCAAGGCAGGTGTATTCACCGAACAGATCAAAGAAGCCAGCAAACGTGACCTTGTGGTACGAGTCGTTTGGTCCGGAGAGGCTGATATTGATTTGGCTGTTGAAGATCCAACAGGTGTCCTTTGCGATGCCTCCAATCCAATTGCCGTTTCAGGAGGAATGCACTTGGGCGACAAATCGTCGAAATCAAAAGCGGATCCCGATGGTTATTCGGAAACCTACGTTTGTGCTAAGGGCTACGCTGGAGCTTACAAGCTGGTCGTGAGAAAAGTTTGGGGCGACGTTGCGGGCGGCAAAGTCGTGGTCAACATACTTTCCGACTATGGCACACCAGAGGAAAAAGTCATCCGCAAAGTGGTTAGCTTGGAGAATGACGCTAGGGCCATAGCAGTCATCGCTCACGTAAAGAATGGACATCGAAAAGAATCAGCGGTCACATCTCATTTGGTCAAAGTTCAAGAGACCAAGGCGAAAATGGGTGAAGCTGTTCTTGCTCAAGCAGGCGGTCAATTCGGCGAAGCAGAACAACTGCAACAGAATATGGCGAACCTGATGAACTCCAGTTCCAATTCAGGAAGCGGCAGTGGCAACATTCCATTCCCAGTATTCGGCCGAAATGGATTCCCGATGTTCGGTCGTGGTGCGGTCGGTTACCGACCGGTCATTACTGTCATCCCATCTGGAACCATGATGACACCTGCAGCGGTGATTTCGGGGGACCGACGGTACGTAACGGTCAACCCAGCTCCGTTCTTTACCGACGTGACTCGGGTTGACACTTTCAACATCGCTTCTGGCGAAGGCACCGGCGGAACGGGCGGTTTCGGCGGTGGTGGTGGTCTCGGTGGCGGTCTCGGTGGCGGTGGCGGTGGCGGTTTCGGCGGTGGTGCTGCGTTCTAAGCCATTTCTCCTGTCGGCTAAAATCCTGTAAACTAAAGGGGCGACCAGAATTTTTTGGTCCCCCTTTTTTCGTTTCTAGACGGTCAGACCACGAAGTCAAAAAATTCGTAGAAACAAAAGCAGTGCCCCAGGGTTTCAAACCAAACCTAGAACAACAAAGAACCGGACGTTGAGCGAATCCATTCCGAATCAATACAGCGGATCCATCGACCCCGACGTGGGATTGATGTTGAGAGTCAAAGAGGACGACGCGGTCGCCTTTGAGGAACTGATTGATCGCCATCAAATCAAAATCATTCGATTTATGCGGGGTTGGGTTTCCACCCCCGAACAGGCCGAAGATCTTGCACAGGATGTTTTCCTCCGCGTTTACAAAGCTCGCAAGTCCTACATGCCGACCGCAAAATTCACAACGTGGCTTTATCGAATTGCCCACAACATAGCATCCAACCACATCCGCGATTCCTCCCACCGAAAAGAGTTCCAGTTGACGGGAGATGGAACACCCTCCGAAGCCCTGTCCATCGAACATTTAGCCGTTGCCCCAAGCGGTTTTCAACCTACTCGTAACATGGATCGTTCCGAGCGATCGAATTTTATCCTCCAAGCCATCCAGGCCTTGGGGGAAAGACAACGCACAGCCATCATGCTCAGCAAATTCGAATCCATGAGCTATCAGGAAATCGCCGATACGATGGGACTGTCCGTCCAAGCGGTGAAGTCCTTGTTAAGCCGTGCGCGAGTCAATTTGAAAATGATGTTGGAACCCTATCTGGAGTCTGGCCAAGGCAACGTGCCCGTCAATGCTGATGAATTGCAAAGCGGATCCGATGAAGGAGTAGAGGTATGAGTTTTTCACCAAATCAAAAGATTGAAGAAATTGACGAACTATTGACCGCCTATCTTGATGGAGAACTCTCACCGGCAGAGTCCTCGGTGCTAGAGGGTCGCTTAGTCAATGAAGTCGCGCTTCGTACTCGTCTGGCTGAACTACGCAAAACATATGATCTTCTCGATGAAATCCAAGAAACGCCACATAACCAACGCTTCACTCGCAGCACGCTTGAGCTAGTTGTTCGCGATATCACGGCAACGCAATCTCAGCCAATCCAACTCCCCTCCAAAACATCACGCTGGCCTCTTTGGCTTTTGGCCGCAGCATGTTCCATCGGCTTTGGAGTTGCGCTGGGCTTTGCATCGCATCATGCACGGCTCGATGCGGAACTAGGCGATCTGGCCTTTGCTGCCAACATCTCCGGCTTAGCGGATACGTATGAGTTTCCCGTTGTTGTCGAAATAGCCAAAGAAAAGAAAGCTCTGCAAATTCTCAAGAAGCAATTCGCCGACAGCTTGATTCCTGCCGTTCCAAAGAATATCACGGAACGAGCCTACTGGTACAAGTCGCTTAATGCATTTCAGCAATCAAGATTGGAATCCGAACGAGAGCAATTGCGATCGCTCAATTCCCAACTAGTCGACCGATTTTCAGCCATGCAAACGCGAATCGAATCCGAACCCAATACGGATGAACTACAAGAGGCAACGCGAATCGTCGGTATGGTTATGGATCAGATCCCCAATGCAGAACGACTGTATTTGGAAAAGCTTTCGATTGAAAATCGAACGCAATATCTCAAAGAGCAGATCAATCGATTGGCCTCGCTCTATTACTTCTCCCACATGATTTCTGCGGAAGACACGCAGCATCTCAAGCAATGGGGCGAAGAAATGTTCATCCCCGCGATTAAAGAACTCTACTCCCCCTTTTATCAAAATCGGGAAGAGGCTCGCTTCGTCAACTTGGCTGTTAATCGATTTGTTAGACAATCCAACGAGAAGAGTTCGAGAGCATCTGAGGACCATTCTTCGTATCCCTTTCAAGATCTCATCATGCCGATGCTTGTTGAGAAACTCTCACCAGAAGCTAACGAAGTTCTCAAGCAAGTTCGCAAGGAGTATCAGTTAGAAGTTCTCGCCAAGAGTTTGTTCGAGGATCGACTCGTCTCAGAGAGTTCCATGATGGCCGAGTACGAAAGGACCAAGCCATCGTTTCGAGAATTCTTCGATCTAAATGACCCTAATCGAATGCGAGGTTTCTTTAGAGATCCACGGGTCGGGATACCTAAATAAAATCCCAATGCATCGCACAATCGCGACTCTCATTGGCCGCTAGTTGAGTTGACAGTTATACGAGTTGAGATCGATGCCCGTGGCTTCGAAATAGATCTGGTTGGCGATGGAACGAATTGCCTTTGCCCACATCGCCGACTCATCTTCAAACACGATCTCCGGCACCGCTGGCAACACATGCCAGTTCCCGGAAATCACTTGTTGATCTAATTCCGAAGGGCCCCAAACGAAATTACCGGCATAGACTTTAAGCCGACGGGTGTTGGAAATGGCCAATTGCTTCAAGTGTTCGATCTGAGCGGAAAGATAAATGCCGAGCTTGTTTCCCCCTTCCGCATACTCGGGGACATCGTGCACCGCCACGATCGGTCCGCTCGCAGGTCCACCGAAATGCAGTAGGCTGCCCGAAGCATCCTTTGCTAGATCGGGATCCACTTGAGACAGGAATGATGCGAAACTCACTTGCATGGGTTTGTTCAACACAATTCCCACCGCCCCTTCGATAGAGTGCTCTAGCACCAAGCAAACAGATTGTTCAAAGACACCCTTGCTAAGAGCGGGCGATGCCACCAGCAAAAAGCCGGTGAGGGATACGCGTGGAGCGGGTGCACTATCGGAATGATTAGCGATTCGGTTCATGGATCCAACCAACTTGAGGAGGAGTGCCACTTTGGCAAACGGCTTCAAAACACAGGGATACAACTCCGCAAACTTTGTGCCAAGGTTCACCAACGAAGGAAAAAAGAACCAAGATCAAGTGGTAGCAGGCTGTTTTATCGCTGCTTTCACAGGGAGAGCAATTCTCGATTTCGTGAATTTCGGATAGTTTATACGGGATGGTCGGGATGATCGCGGCAAGGCGATTTGTGGACTCGTTTCGTGACCGGAAAGAAGCATGCAGGATTTAAGGCGGAACTATCAGTTCGGATCTTTGGTACGTGAGCAGTTACCTGCTGAGCCGATGGCGTTATTTCGACTATGGTGGGCAGAGGTTGAAAAGGCGGAGCTACCGGAATGGTACGAGATAAACGCCATGACGTTGTCAACCGTGTTGCCACTGGATTCGAACTCGGAAGAATTCGGAACTGGGGCTTCATCGAGGATTGTGTTGTTGAAGGGGTTGGACGAGGGATTTTGTTTCTTTACCAACTACGATTCGGACAAAGGGCAGCAATTGTCCCAGCATAGGCGAGCGGCGATTCATTTTTTCTGGCCGTTTTTTGAGCGGCAAGTCCGAGTGGAGGGAATCGTGTCCAAGACATCGGCGGAGCAGTCGGATCGGTATTTTGCCTCCCGTCCCAGGAGCAGTCAGCTTGGCGCGACGTGTTCACCCCAGTCGAGAGTCATTCCGGACGACCATGATTTAGTGGATAAGGCGAGTGCTTTGGACAAGCAGTTTGGCGAGGGGGCGATACCCAGGCCGGATTACTGGGGTGGATACAGGCTAACCCCATTGCGGGTGGAGTTTTGGCAGGGTAGGCCTTCCCGCCTGCACGATCGATTTAGGTACCGTCGGGCTAGCCTAGAGAGTAGCGACTGGGTGCTTGAACGCCTGGCCCCTTAGAATGAGTTGTCAGGAACACGATTTACGGATTGGCAAGGAGTGAAAAGGTTTTTACAATTCGGGTAGAGTTGCACCCGTAGCTCAATTGGATAGAGCATCGGTCTACGGAACCGAAGGTTACACGTTCGAGCCGTGTCGGGTGTACTAAACAAATCCTAAGCGATTCGTTGGTAAAACGTTACCGGGAGCAGGTTCCCGAGC